>CAMLFP010000164.1 GCA_946479335.1 uncultured Archangium sp. | reverse complement strand
CGATGACGCCGCAGGAGAAGCTGCTCGAGTACCTCATCTTCGACCTCGGCGACTGTCTCGGGTCGACCGGGCCCTGACGTCAGCGGCGCGGAGAGGTTCCGCGCGCGCGACATCAGCCCTCGCGTGCGCACACCGACGCGACCGGCACGCGCGTGAACCTGCGACGACGCATCAGCACCTGGCGCTGCCGTCGCACTTCGACACTTCACCGCCCGCGGTCGGAGAGCGTCTCGACCATCAGGCCGCACTCCGCGAGCGCGAGCTCCAGCCGCCGCACGAGGCGCCGGTCGTGCTCGAGGTGCGCGCGGAGGTCTCTCTGGTGACACACCGCCTTGAGCACGCTCGCGGCCGCCTCCACCATCTCCACCGAGCCGAGCGGAAACGGCGCCCACGCGGGCGGTTGCGGAGGCGTCACCGGTGCGCGGGCGCTGCGCGGCAACGAGCGCGTCGACGCGTCTCTCACGAAGTCCACCGACTGAATCTCCGAGGTGCACGCCGTGCCGATGGTCAGCCGGCGGCCGATCCACTCCAGTGGAGACAGCGAGAACAAGCTGTCGCCGTTCACCACCGGCGCGGAGTCTTCGAAGGCCTCTCCCTCGCGGTGCGCCGGCTCGACGCAGGTCATCACCGCGCACCTGCGCCCACTCGTGGCTCCATCGGCCTGCACCTCGAGCTCGTAGGCGCTGTTGGCCGTGCGAATCCGGTACACCCGCCACATTTCGGATCGCCTCGAAGTGGCACCAAAAACCATCGTCTCGTTCGACACGTCGTCCTCCCGCGAGCTTGGCCGGCGAAGAGCGCCGGCGAGCGAGGGTGAAGCAACCGGCGCGCCAGACTGGAGCGCCCGCGGTGCTCCGCTACAGTCGCGCGCGTGAGTGGCCCGCTGCTGGCGTTGCTGTGTCTTGCCGCCGCGCCGCTCCCGTCGCTCGATGCCGGTGTGGTGGCTGACGTCGAGCCCTTCCCGACTCCCTATTCTCCACACGAAGGCGTCTTCACCTTCCGCGGCGGCCCGTCGCGCACTGGCGGCGCGTTCGGCGTCATCCCCCGCAACCCGGCGAAGTTGAAAATCGCGTGGACCGTGAAGACCGGCGAAGGCCGCGAGCCCTGGTTCGGCGGCGCAGGGTGGACCGGCCAGCCCGCCATCGTGAAGTGGCCCGCGGTGATGCGGCACTCGATGCGCAAGCTGCAGCAGCTCCGCCAGAAGGACGACTTCGTCGAGGTCATTCAAGGCAGCCTCGACGGCAGCGTGCACTTCATCGACCTCGCCACGGGCAAGCGGAGCCGCCCCGCGCTGCGCACCGGCAACGCCATCAAGGGCAGCGTCTCGTTGGACCCGCGCGGCTACCCGCTGCTCTTCGTGGGCCAGGGCATCCCCCAGACGCGCCCCATCGGGCTGCGGGTGTTCGAGCTCATCCGCCACACGGAGGTCTTCTTCCTCGCGGGCGGTGACAAGGCCGCGCCGCGCCGCGGGTGGGGCGCGTTCGATTCATCGGGGCTGCTCAACCGCGCGACCGACACCTACGTGGTCGGCGGCGAGAACGGGCTGCTGTACTTCTTGAAGCTGCACACCGACTTCGACCCGCTGAAGCTGACGCTGCACGTCGCGCCGGAGCTCACGCGCTACCGCTACAAATCAGAGAACGGCGAGTTCTTCGGCATCGAGAACTCCCTCACCGTCGACGGCACCCTCGCCTTCTTCGCCGACAACGGCGGCACGCTGCAGGCGGTCGACCTCCAGACGATGACGCCGAAGTGGAAGCTGGAGGCCGGCGACGACACCGACGCCACCCTGGCGCTCGAAGACGGCGCGCTCTTCACCGGCACCGAGGTCGACAAGACCGGCCCCGAAGGCGACGCCGTGCTCCGCCGCCTCGACGCGCAGACCGGCCGCGTCGTCTGGGAGAAGCGGTACGCGTGCACCGCGCAGCTCGCGCCGAAGAAGAACGACGCCGGCACCTTCTCCACGCCGACGCTGGGCGCAGGCGAGGTCGGCAACCTCGTCTTCTATTCACTCTCGCGCTGCCCCGATGGCGCCAGGGGCCTGCTGCTCGCGTTGGACAAGGCCGACGGCCACGAGGTGTGGCGCGTGACGCTGGCGCACTACAGCTGGTCGACGCCCACGCTGCTCACCGATGAAGACGGGCACCGCTGGCTGCTCCACGGCGGCAGCGACGCGCGCGTGCGGCTCTACGACGCGCGCGACGGCCGCGAGGTGGCGAGCGTGAAGCTGCAGGGCGCCATCGAGGCCTCGCCCGCGGTCTTCAACGGGCGCGCGGTGCTGGGCACGCGCGGCAACCGCATCTACGCGCTCGACATCGCCCCGCGCTGAAGCGCTGCGTCACATTTTCGGGGGGAATGCCGCTTGGTGACGCGTGTCGGCGTGGTGTCTATTGCGTCACAACCATGCAACGGAAGTTCCTCGCCCTGTTCTCGATGTTGATGTTCGTGTCGTGCCCCAAGCCTGGCGGCGGGAGCGGGAATCCTCCTCCGGTGCAGCGCTGCGAGGTCGACCTCAAGGCCAGCGGCCTCTTCAAGTACGACGGCACCGGCTCCACGGCGCAAAAGGTGACCGCGGCGTCGCAGCTCATCGGCGGCGAAGGCGCGACGGGCCGGCTGGGCGACGTGCTGCTGCAGAACGACAAGCTGCGCGTCATCATCGAGCAGCCGGGGCGCACGGTGGGGCCGTTCCTCTCTGGCGGCGGCATCGTCGACGCCGACGTGCAGCGCGCCTCGGGTGAAGCGGGCCGCGACGTCTTCGGGCGCATGAGCCTCACGTACGCGTTCGGGCGCCTCACCAGCGTGCGCCAGGTGGAGATCCTGAGCGATGGCTCCGACGGCGGGCCGGCGGTGGTGGCCGCGACCGGCGTCGACTCCGAGCACGACCTCATCGCGCTGGAGTCGCTCATCAACTCCATCGCGGGGCTGAACATCAAGTTCGTGGTCGACGCCAAGCAGCCGCTGCCGGTGCGCGGCACGACGTACTACGTGCTCTCGCCCGGCGAGGAGCGCGTGCGCATGCTGACCGCGTACTGCAACGACGGCGACAAGCCGGTGCAGCTGCCGCTCATCGAGCTGCTCGATGTGGGCGCCTTCGAGATCTTCAACCCCGGGCCGTGCGGCGCGACGCTGGGTCTCAGCGCGCTCGACATCTCCAACACCGAGTGCGCGCTGGCGCCCTCGAAGTGGTTCGGCGTGCAGGCCGACGGCGTGGCGTACGGCGTGCGCAGCATGTCGCTGGCCGACCCGACGAAGCCCGTCGCGGCCAACGCGCTGCTGGGCTACGGCGGCGTGCTGGGCACCGTCATCGAGGGCGAGTCGCTGGCCGGCGTCATCAGCTGGACCGACGAGACCGCGCGCGAGCGCCCGGGCTCCTTCACCGTGCGCAGCAAGAAGCAGGGCCTGTACCTGCGCGACTTCGTGGTCTCGAAAGACCTGCTGAGCGTCGCCTCCGCGCTGGAGGCCATCGACGGCGAGGCGCAGGGCACGCTGAACGTCGCGGTGACGTTGCCGGGCGGCGGTGCGGCGGCCGGCGCGCGCGTCAACGTGAAGGACTCCGCTGGCGCGATGGTGGGCGTGATGGAGGCCGACGCCGCGGGCCACGCGAGCGCGAAGCTCAAGCCCGGCGCGTACACCCTGAGCGCCGCGCTCTACGGCCGCGTCATCGGCGGCGACGTGCAGGCCACCGTCACCGCGGGCGCGTCGACCGACGCCGCGCTGGGCGTGGGCGACGGCCACACGCTGCACGTCTCGGTGCGCGACGAAGCGGGCGCGCCGATGCCCGCCAAGCTCACCGTGTTCTGCGTGGGCGGCCCGTGCGCGTACACCGCCGACACCTACCGGCCGTACTTCTTGCGCGACAGCACCAACATGGGCGCCGCCGCCGTGGAGTTCGTGCCCGTCAGCGGCGAGGTCTCGGTGCAGCTCCCGCCCGGGCAGTACCAGGCGGTCGTCTCGCGCGGCCCCGAGTACTCCACGTGGCCCGACACCTGGCCCACCACCGGCGCCGCCGCCGACCTCACCGCGCAAGACGTGACGCTCAACGCGACGCTGGGCCGCATCGTCGACACCACCGGGTGGATGTCGGCCGACCTCCACGTGCACGCGTACAACTCGTCAGACAGCGCCGTGCGCAACACGGTGCGCGCCGCCAACTACCTCGCGGAGGGCATCGACGTGCTGCTCTCGACCGACCACGAGGTCATCACCGATTACGCGCCCATCGTCGCCTCGCTCGGCGCCTCGCAGCTGATGGCCACCATGATCGGCGAGGAGGTCACCAGCTTCGACCACGGGCACTTCAACACCTTCCCCCTCACGCTCGACGTCACCAAGCCCAGCGGCGGCGCCTTCGACCACGCCGGCGGTGAAGACGGCCCGGAGTACCGCGTGGCCGACCTGTTCCCCGCCATCCGCGCGCAGTGGCCCGGCGCGGTCGCGCAGCTGAACCACCCGCGCGGCGGCATGGGCTCGCTCTCGCTGCTCAAGGCCGACACCGACACGCTCGCCACGCACGGCGACCCGAAGACGTTCAACATGCTGCCCGCGGCCGACGCCACGGCTGAAGACACGAAGCTGCTGGGCGACACCTTCGACGCGGTGGAGGTCGCCAACGGCCCCACGCCCAGCCTCGCGGTGATGAACGACTGGATGACCTTCCTCTCGCGCGGCACGGTGCGCGCCAGCACCGGCGTGTCTGACTCGCACCACGAGTACAGCGACCAGGGCGGCTACGCCCGCACGTACGCGCGCGTGGGCGTCGACACCGCCGCGGAGTTCTCGCCCGACGCGTTCGCCGAGGCCGTGCGCCAGCACCGGCTCTTCGTCTCCAACGGCCCGCTGCTGGGCTTCACCGCGCAGAAGCTCGACGCGCAGGGCCAGCCCACCGGCGCCGTCGCGCAGATCGGCGACACCCTCTCAGTCGCCTCCGGTGACACCGTGCGCTTCACCGTCGACGTGCAGGGCCTCGAGTGGATGCAGCTCGACCGCGTGGAGCTCTACTCGCACGCGCCCGGCCGCGAGGCGTTCAACGGCGTGTCGAACCCCGACTGGCCCGAAGGCCGCATCTTGCAGAAGCACACGCTCGACCCGGCGACGGTGCCGCTCGAGGCGGTGCCGGGCTCGGCCTCGCTGCGCCGCCAGCACCTCGTGGAGACCTTCGACGTTTCGGTGACCGCCGACACGTGGTTCGTCGGCATGGCGCGCGCCACCACCGGCCGCAGCATGCGCCCGCTGCACGACGCGCTGCCCTTCGCGTGGAGCAACGCCATCCTCATCGACGCCGATGGCTCCGGTGCGTACGACGACTTCCCGCTCAAGCCGGGGCAGCCGTTGCGCGTCTCGCGGCCGGCGACGAAGGGCCCGCCCACCGTGCCGTCACCGCAAGACTTCGTGCGCGCCATCGCCTCGCTGATCAACCACTCGCACGAATAGCGCGGAGTTTCACGCCGAAGACCTGACATCGGAGACGACGCAACTACATCGCGCACCCGCCCTGAAAAAACGGGGCGGCGAGACGCGACGCGGGTTGACGTGGCGAGGTGTGACGCCTACGTGTCGCAGCGCAGCGCCCGCACTTCCCCCGTGTGCCTGTTTCCAGTTGAAGGGTCTCCGGTATGTCGAACCGACTCTCGGTCTTCGTGTTTCTTACGCTGGTGAGTGGCTGCCGCGTCATCGACGCGCCCCCTCCGCCTGACGCCCCGAAAATCATCAGCTTCCTCGCCGACCGCCAGCAGCTCGCCAGCGGCGAGACGGCGGCGCTCTCGTGGAGCATCACCGACGCCACCGAGGTGGAGCTGACCGACGCGCAGGGGAACGCCGTCAAGCAGACCGGCGACGCGCGGAACGGCGCGGCCAACGTCGCGCCCAGCGCCAGCACCGTCTACGTGCTGCGCGCCGCCGGCAAGGGTGGCCGGGCCACCGCGTTCCTGCAGATCTCGGTGAACGAGCCGCTGAAAGACACGTTCCTCCTCGCGGTGCCGTCGAGCATCGCCGCGGGTGAGTCGGCGCAGCTGTTGTGGCAGGCGCGCGGCGCGACGCGGGTGACGCTGACCGGTGACGACGGCTTCAACCAGACGCTCAGCGGCGGCGTGGGCACCGTGCAGGTGACGCCCGCCGTCTCCACGCAGTACGTGCTGAGCGCCGAGGCGGCGAACGGCGCGCCGCCGAAGTCGTCGCTGGCGCGCGTGGAGGTGGCGCCGGCGGTGACGGGCTTCCACGTCTTCGCGCAGAACGGCGCGTACCCCGGCGAGCCGCTGCGCCTCTCGTGGGACACGCTCGGCGCCACCAGCGTCACGCTCTCGGAGCGCACCTTCGGGCAGCTCACCACCCTCTCGGGCTCCAGCGCGGCGCGCGGTGAGTTCACCTGGGCGCTGCCGGCCACCCTGCCCAACGGCTTCAACTACGCCGACGGCTACGCGCTGCGCTTCACGCTGACCGCGCGCGGCGGCGGCACCGTCACCTCGCAGACCATCACCATCGCGGTGGGCGACGGCCCGGTCATCGACCAGCTCACGCTCCCCTCCGCGGTCACCGCCGGCGGGCGCTTCACCGTCGCGTGGCGCACGGCGGGCGCGACCCGGCTGCGCGTGTTGCAGGGCGGGCAGCCGGTGTTCGACACGCAAGACACCGCGCGCGTCAACGACGGCAGCATCGAGCTCGCCTCCCCCGCCGCGCAGACCGACTTCACGGTCATCGCGTCGAACGCCGGCGGCCTCGACGACACCCGCACCCAGACGGTGCGCGTGGTGCCCGCGCCCACCATCGACAGCTTCACGTTGACCGCCAACGTGTCGGGCTCCGGCGCGCCGACCCTCGCGAAGTGGACCACCTCGAACGCCACCCGCGTGAAGCTGCGGCTGGAGAACGGCGCCGCGCTGGCCGACGTCTCGGCGGCCTCGAAGGTGGCCAACGGCACCGCGACGCTCAAGCCCATCACCTCGGGCGTCATCGTGCTCGAGGCGTACAACGCGGCCGGTGACGCGGCGACGATGACGCGCCCGGTGACGGTGAGCGGCCCCTTCGTCGCCCTCGACCCCGAGCTCTTCTCGCGCGGCGACTCGACGCTCCTCTCGTGGACGCTGGCGTCGCTGGGCATCCTCGAGCTGGTCGGGCTGCCCGGCCTGCAGGGGGCGGAGATCGTCCCCGTGCAGAACTCGGGCAACTTCATCGACCTCCGCGACACGCTCGGCTCGAATGACGTGCGCTTCGACGACACCCTCGACGGCGTGACGCGCGTGGCGCTGCCGCGCAGCTTCCAGCTCTGGCTGCAGGGCCGCCGCTACGAGACGCTGTACGTCGGCGTGAATGGCTTCGTCGCGCCGACCGCGCTGACGGGCGCGAACGCCGACCTCACGCAGGCCTCGGCGCCCGATGTCTTCGCGCCGCTGTGGGGCGACTTCCAGCTCAACGCCGGCTCGCGCATCGTGACCGCGGTGCGCAACCGCCCGGGCACCAACGAGCAGCTCTTCGTCGTGCAGTGGGACTCGATGGAGCGCGTCGGCGAGCCCGGCTCCTCGTACACCTTCGAGGCGCAGCTCTATGAGTCGGGCCAGGTGCTGTTCGTCTACGGGCCCTTCTCGGGCGCGGCGAGCGGCGTCACCGTGGGCCTCAAGCTCAACGGCACCGCGCTGCAGTACTCGTACGCGGGCCAGCCGTCGGTGGCCTCCCCCGACCTGGAGCTCGACTTCTTCACCATCGGCTCCGCGGAGAGCCAGGTGCCGCTGATGCCCGCCGACGCCACGCCGGTGACCTTCTACGCGCGCACCGCGAGCGAGCTGCTGCCGGCGCGGGTGTTGCCGCGCGTCTTCGGCCCGGGCGACGTCGACGTCACCGAGGCCATGCCGCTGCCCGACGCCATCACCGGCTCCAGCGGCCAGTGGTTCGAGCTGCGCAACAACACCCCGGCCACGCTGAACCTCTCGGGCCTCACGGTCGAGTCCCTCGGGTCAGACACGGGCTTCACCATCCCCGATGGGGTGTCGCTCGACGCGGGCGCGTACCTCGTGCTGGGCCAGAGCCGCGACACGCTGGCCAACGGCGGCGCGCCGGTCGACGTGGAGTACGGCTTCGACGTGCAGCTGACGGTGCCCGGCGGCGTGGAGGTGAAGGCCGGCGTCACCACCCTCGGCACGCTCACCTGGGACGTCGCCAGCGCGCTGCAGTCGACCTCGGTCATCGCCAACGTGCTGCCCGCCGGCGTGCTCTACGCGCCGGGCTACACGCCGCCGAGCTGCCCGCGCACCGAGAGCTACGGCTCGCTGGGCATGCTGGGCACGCCGGGCCGCGCCAACGACGGCACCTGCGGCACCGGCTACGCGTACAGCGTCATCGCCGGCGGCTTCATCGCGGCGCCGTCGAGCGCGGCGCTGGCGATGGCGTCGAACGACCAGGGCTACAAGAACGTCACCCTGCCGCAGCCCTTCACCTACTGGGGCACCAGCTTCACCACGCTGGGCGTGTCGACCAACGGGCTCCTCGCGTTCCCCTCGCTCACCAACTACTACGACGGCAACCCGACGGCGGCGGCGACCGCGGCGCCCAACGGCGTGGTGGCGCCCTTCTGGGACGACCTCGACGGCGACGCGTCGAACTCGGCCGTCTCCGCGTGGCACAACGGCGACCGGTACATCGTGTCGTGGGAGCACTGGAACCCGTACGCCGACACCGCCGACCTCAACTTCCAGGTGCACCTCATCTACGCGACGGGCGTCATCGAGTTCCACTACGCGGGCATGAGCGACGCCGACGAGCCCGCGCGCGCCACCGGCAGCTCCGCCAGCATCTGGCTGGAGAAGCCCGACGGCAACGTGGTGGTGCCCTTCTCCATCAACACCGCCAACTCCATCACGCCCAACATGGGCATCCGCTTCTCGCCGCGCTGACACCATGACTCGCACGCTCTCCTTCTTCATCGCGGGCCTCACCTTCGCGGCCTGCGCCATTCCTCCCGCTGACACGCTGGAGCCCGCGCCCACCATCTCGGGCTTCTCGGCGTCGGTGAACGCCGTCACCCCGGGCACCACGGTCACGTTGTCGTGGCTGGCCACCAACGCGGTGACGCTGCGCCTCGACGAGGTGGTGAGCGGCCGGGAAGTGCCGTTGACGGTCAGCGGCGCTCCCGACGGCGGCGCGGTCGACGCGGGCTTGCCGAGCTCGGTCGAGGTGACGGTGGAGGCCACCAGCGTCTTCGTGCTCACGGCCACCAACGCGCGCGGCGCGACCGCCACTGCCTCGGTGACGGTGAGCACCGGCACGGCGGCCGACCTCTTCTTCCTCGCGGCGCCGGGCGTCATCCACTCCGGTGACTCGGCGACGCTGGTGTGGAACACGCCGGGCACCACGCAGGTGTCGGTGACGGCCGCGCCGGGCGGCGCGTTGCCGGTCGACCAGTCGGAGGCGGGCTCCATCACGGTGACGCCGGAGTACCCCACCGCGTACACGCTGGAGGCCGGCGGCGTGTCGCGGTCGTTGATGTTGGCCGTGCTGCCCACCGTCGACCGCTTCACCGCCGAGCCGCTGACGGCGACCGGTGACGGCGGCGTGGGCGACGGCGGCGTGCGGGTGCACCTCTCGTGGGCCACGCGCGGCGCGCGCACGCTGCGGGTGATGGTCGACGGGCGGCAGGTGGCGCTCATCAACGGCGCCGGGCAGGTCTCCGACGGCACGTGGGACGACACCCTCGGGGTCTCCGACCCGGCCCGCGTCTACGTCTACGAATTGTCGGCGGCCAACGACGCCGGCGTCGAACTCTCCACCGCCTCTTTCCCCTGAGTGAAGCGATGAACCCACTTCTTCACCGCACGCTGCTGGTCGCCGCCGTCGCCTCCCTGGCGGGCTGCCACATCCAGAAACCCGAGACGGTGGTGCCGCCCGCGGCGAGCATCGAGTCGTTCACCGTCAGCGCCACCTCCGTCGCGAAGGGCGGCGAGGTGACGCTCAGCTGGAAGGTGGCCAACGCCACCGCCATCTCGCTGCTCAACGTGGAGACCGGCGACCTCGGCGTGGCCACCAACGCCTTCGAGGGCAGCCTCGCGGTCGCGGTGCCCACCAACGCGCGCTTCGTGCTCACCGCACACGGCGCGGGCGGCGACGACGCGAAGGCCCTCGCGGTGGAAGTGACCGAGCCGCTGGCGGGCGTGACGCTCGACGCGCTGCCCACCACCGTCGCGGGCGGCGGGCGCACCTCGCTGGTGTGGTTCGCGCCGGGCGCGACCTCCGCGTCGCTCACCGCCAACGGCGCGCAGCTCGACACCCAGGGCCAGGTGACCGCTGGCGCGCTGACGCTGACGCCGCTGGAAGACACCACCTACGTGCTCACCACCGACCTCGGCACCGCGCAGGTCGACGTGACGGTGCAGCCCGCAGTGGTGACCTTGACCGCCACGCCGGCCTCGGCCGCACCGGGCGGCGCGCTGACCCTGACGTGGACCTCCGCGGGCGCCGACGGCCTCACCATCTCCACCGCGGCGCGCGGCACGCTCTTCACCGCCAGCGCGGCGGAGGTGGCGAGCGGCAGCTTCGTCGACACCGTGCCGCAGCTCGCCGACGGCGGCGTGGTCTCGCCGCTGGAGACCTACGTGGTGCGTGCGACGAAGGGCAGCACGGGCTTCGACCGCAGCCTCGCGGTGCCGGTCAGCGTCGCGCCGGGCATCGACCGCTTCGAGACCCCCACCGTCATCACGCAGGGCCAGCTGTGCCAGGTGCGCTGGCAGACCCACGGCGCGACGGTGGTGGAGCTGCGCCTCGACGGCTCCGCGGTGTTCTCCACCAACGACCCGTCGCGCGCCGCGTTCGGGTACTTCCAGTTCCCCACGCAGAGCACGCAGCCCTTCTCGCTGGAATTGGTGGCGACCAACGCGGCCGGCGTGAGCGCGAGCCGCGTGGCCTCCGTGGAGGTGGTGGGCGTGCCCACCGCGCTGACGTTCTCGGTGTCGCCGGCCACGGTGGCCTTCGGCGCGCCGGTCACCTTCACGTGGGACGCTCCCGGCGCGCAGCGCGTGCGCGTCACCGACGCCAACGGTGACGCGGTGTTCGGCACCACCGGCACCGGGGCAGCGAGCGGCTCGGCCACGGTGTACCTGCCGCAGAGCGCGACCCTGACCATGGTGGCCGACAACCTGCTGGGCGCGTCGCTCTCCGCCGAGGCGCAGGTGACGGTGACGGGCGCCGGCCCGCAGGTGACGCGCGCGCCGGTGACGCCGCTGTCGGGCTCGACCGCGGTGCTCTCCAGCGACCCGGGAGTGACGCTGCACGGCTTCCCGCACACGCAGGTGCTGACGGCCACGCAGTCGGGCTTCCTCGACATCTCGGGCACCGGGAAGCAGGTGCTGGCGCAGGGCACCGACGTGGTGCAGGTGCCGGTGAACTTCTCGTCGCGCCTGTGGGGGCAGCGCGTCGGCACCTCGCTGACGGTCTCGCGCGCGGGGTGGATGGCCTTCAACGCCGCGGCGACGGTGAACGCCATAGAGACCGCGCTCCCGTCGACCGCAGCCGCCGCGGG
>CAMLFP010000163.1 GCA_946479335.1 uncultured Archangium sp. | reverse complement strand
GCAGTGGCTGCTCTCCGCGCTGGGCGGCACGGGCGCGTTCGGCGAGGGCATCAAACCGGAGCTCTCGTCGTGGGACTACCAGGCCCGCATCGAGCAGAAGGTCGGGAGCGGCAACGTGCGGTTGCTGGCGTTCGGCTCCAGCGACCTCGTCGGCGCGCGCAACACGAACGCGGGCCAGCCGTCGGTCTTCCTCACCTCGCGCTTCCATCGCCTCGACCTGCGCGGGCAGGTGCCGCTGGGGCCCGGCGTGCTGGAGCTGGGCTCCAACGTCGGCTGGGAGACGATGGGCCTCTACGGCGAACAGGACGGCGAGCGCGTCGGCAGCTTCCTGATGAACCGCTTCATCTGGACCACGCGCGGCAGCTACCGCGTCGAGTTGGGGAAGAACCTGCAGCTGAAAGTGGGCTTCGACACCGAGCGGCAGGACTCGTCGGCGGAGGTCACCAACGGCATCGGCGCGGGCGGCGCGGTGCTGCGGCAGCCGCACGTGCTGGGCGTCTTCACCGGGTACTACGCGGAGCTGGGTTACTTCTCCGACCCCATCGACGTGGTGGCCGGCGTGCGCGTCGACACCTGGCACATCAAGGACCTCACGCTGGGCACCGTGGAGCCGCGGCTCGACGTGCGCGTGCGCCCGATGAACCGGCTCCTGCTGCGCGGCGGCTTCGCGTTGGCGAACCAGGCGCCGATGTTGCTCATCTCGCTGCCGGTCTCCGACATCGCGGCGATGCGCGATGGCCTGCACCGCGTCGGGCAGTTCAGCGTCGGCGCGCAGGCGAAGCTGCCCTTCGACGTCGAGGTGTCGGCCGACTTCTTCTTGAACCACATGTTCCAGGTGCGCGAGCGCAGCCTCTCGGAGTTCGTCACCGGCATCTCCTCGCTCGACGACCGCTACAACGGCAGCCGCTGGGGCCGCGCGTACGGGCTGGAGCTGATGGTGCGCCTCCCGGCGGCGGGCCGCTTCTTCGGGTGGCTCTCGTACACGCTCTCGCGCAGCGAACGGGTGCGGCACTTCGCGGTGTACAACGATGATCAATCGCAGGTGAGCGAGGCCACCGCGCTGGTGCCCTTCGCCTTCGACCAGACGCACTCGCTCAACGTCACCGCCGGCTACCAGCTGCCGTTCGGCATCAAGGTGGGCGCGACGTTCCACTTGAACTCCGGGCGGCCCGAGTCGGGCGAGTTCAGCTCGCGCACGCAGCGCCTCGTCACCGACCCGGTCACCGGCAAGCAGTTGTGGAGCCTCGCGCCGTTGGATCAGGTGAACCGGCTGACGCCCTTCGCGCGGCTCGACGTGCGCGTGTCGAAGACCATCACCTTGAACGAGTTCAGCATCGACGTGTTCGTCGACGTCTTCAACGTCATCGGCCGGCCGGAGGTTTACGGCTTCACCTACGGCTACGACGACGCCACGCACGCGCCGGTGAAGACGCAGCAGGGCGCGCCCATCGTGTTGCCGACCGTCGGCGTGAAGGTGGTGTACTGATGATGATGCGCACGAAGCGAAAGCCCCCTCTCCCGCGCGCGGGAGAGGGTTGGGGTGAGGGCCGAATTGCGGTTCTCGTCGCCGTGTTGCTCACCAGCTGCCTCAACCCCGACGACATCTTCCCGCTGCGCGGGACGGTCTCCACCCCGGGCCAGCGCGTGGCGTTGCAGCGCGCGCCACAGGCGATGGCCGAGGCGTGCAGCGACGACTTCGTCGACTTCAAGCAGACCGACGCCGACGCCGACGGCGGCTACTCGTTCGAAATCTTCCGCGCGCAGGCGCAGTCGTTGAGCACCGGCTTCAACTTCTGTTTCCGCGCGGCGACGACGTACGCGAGCGGCACCGAAGCGCACGTCGTCACCCAGCGCGTCGACGACCAGGTCTCGCTGCCGTTGCTCCCCGACTGGCACGCGCAGCTCGCGACCATCCACGACGTGGAGCTGAGCGCGGATGGCGGCTTCGTGAGCTCGACGAACTTCCACGTCACGCCCATCGCGTTCTGGGCGCAGGGCGACACGGCCTTCTTCGCGCGCCACTCGGTGGAGCTGGTCGGAGCCGACGGCGTGGTTCAGTGGCGGCAGGGTGACTCCGTCATCGTCGACGAGCAGCTGCACCTGCAGCTCCTGCCGCTGAACGCCGACCCGCGCATCACCTCGGAGTTCGGCGCCGTCACCGCGCGCGCCACGGGCCGGTACGCGCGGGCGTCGCAGGTCATCGACGCCTTCAATGCCGACCTGCGCACGGTGTGGACGCCCACGGTCACGGCGACGTCGGGAGACACGCTCTTCCTCGACGGCCCGGCGCAGCCGCCGCCCAGCCGCGGGGCGAGCTGCGACGGCTACGACGTGTGCCCGTTCACCGACGGCGTGCTGGCGCCCGCAGCGTTCCCGGACACTTCGGTGCTCACGCTGCGTTTCCCGCAGCCGCTCTCGCCGACGCTGCTGGTGTTGCGCGGCGTGGTGACGGCGCTGCCCGGTGACCTCACGCCGCTTCCCGACGGCATCATCGTCTCCGCCTTCAGCGCTGACGGTGGAGGTGTCGGCCCGCAGCCGGGCTTCGGCGGGCTGCTGGCGAGCGGCACCTTCCTCCATGACTTCGATGGCGCGCCGGTGCTGCGCGACGGCGGTACGTTCGAGTTCCCGCCGACGTACCTCGCGCTTCCGCTGACCGCCGCGGCGCCGGTGGCTGCGCTGCGGCTCACCACGTCTGCGCTGCGCATCGAGGAGATCTCGGTGTGGTGAGGCGGCGCGGTTTGCGCTGAACTGCCGCCCCATGAACAGAGCGATGGTGGTGGTGGTGATGCTGGTGGGCTGCGCGACGACGCGCACGGTGCAGACGAAGACCACGGCGTGCGATGGGGTGATGTCGCGCTTCGAAGACCGCGCGAAGCTGCCGAGAGAGGAGCGCCTGACGCTGCGCAACGAGGCGCTCAAGTGCCTCGACGCGAACGAGCCGGAGGCCGCCGCCGCGCTGCGGACGAATACCCACCGCGAGTTCCTCCAGGCCGACCTCGAAGACGCGCTCGCCACCGGAGACGAGGCGAAGGCGAAGACCCTGCTCCCCGAGTGGGCCAACGGCGGCGCCAACATCCAGGCGTTCTCGCAGCTCAAGCACGTCGAGCGCCTCCGCGAGTACCCGTGGGCCCGCGCGTGGATCGCGCGCATCGCCACCTCGTCGCTCTCGGCGCCGCGGAGTGACCTCGCAGGCTGGTCGAAGTGGCTCGGCGGCTACTTCGGCAAGAGCGACGTCGACCTGCGCGTGGCCACCGCGCTCGGTGAACAGGCGCGCGGCCGGCTCGCGCTGTGGCAGGGCCGGGTGCTGAAGGCGCGCATCGACCCCGACGCGACGTGGATGGTGGTCGAGGAGTTCGTGCCCACCGTGGTGCTGCGCGGCCAGACCGTCGACTACTACAACATCCAGAACCACTTCATGGAGCAGCGCGAGCCGCGCGGGCTGTACTTCCTCGTGCGCATCCCCGGGAATGACGAGCGCTACGCCCGCTACGACACGGTGGTGGTGCTGGGTGAAATCACCGGCGCGCGCGAGAAGAAGAGCGCCATCGTTGATCAGGTCGACTGGCAACCCGTCGCTGACGAAGCCGCGTCGCTCCCCGTCGTCGACGCGTGGGACCTCACGCCCAAGGGCGTGGCGACCTGGTCGGAGACGGTGCGCTGAGTGACGTGGGTGGCGCTCGCGCTGGTGCTCGCGGTACCTCCGAAGCCCTCGTGTGAGCAGCTCTGGCCGCGCGTGTGGAGCGCGCTCGAAGCGCACGAGTTTCGCGACGGCAAGCCGCCATTCTTCGCGCGCGTGCCGAACGCGAAGGAGCGCCTCGGCGCGGCGTGGGTCAGCGAGTGCCGGCGCTTCGATGAAGCCGCGCTCTCCTGCGCCCGCGGTGAGGTGCTGGCGCGTGAGCTGGAGGCGCTGAAGAAGCAGCTGCTCGCCGACGGCATCCCTCCCGCGGAGGTTGAGGCGGTGCTCGAGCGGCAGAAGCGCGAGTGGTCGATGCTCGAGTGCCGCGAGGTGCAGCGCGCCGTCGACCGCGCCGCGCAGCACGTCGCCACCGACGCCGGGCTGTAGGGCCGTGACCGCGCGGCCTCGCGTCACCGGCACTCGAGCGTCACGTCGATGGCGTCGTAGCCTTCTTGCCGCAGCGCCGTGCAGGTCTCCGGGCACAGCGACACGACGGGTCCTTCGACGAGGTAGCTCCAGCGCATGCCGCGGCAGAGGCCCGCCGCGTGCTCCCAGGTGAGCCGATTGCGTGCGACGTCGGGGCCGATGGCGTTCACCTCGTCGACCCGATGGCGCGCGAGGTCGAGCGCCCACGCGCAGCTCTGGCTTGAAGGCACGGCGAGCAGCGCCGCGCTGAGCGCCGCGCGAGAGCCCGGGTGGCACAGCGACGCGCGCAGCCCGTGCGTCTGTCGTGCGAGGGCCTGGTACGTGACGCCCGCGGCGAGGCCGAGCTCGTGGCCGGAGTAGCAGAGGGTCGACGCCACCGGCGCGCTGGGCGGCAGCACCACCTCGGGCGGCGTGTCGAACCCGCCCATCACGTGGAAGGAGAACGGGCGCCCCTCGAGGCGGCCCGTCAGCTCGGAGAGGAAGCGCTCCGGCCCGGGGCCATACGGGTCGGCCTCGTCATCGGTGATGACCACGAGCCGCAGCTCGGCCGCGGGGCGCAGCAACGGCACCCACTGGCGCGTCAGTAGCACCTCGAGCGCGTCGTTGGAGTCGACCAGCACGTTGACTCCACCGTCGGCGCGCTTTCGATTCAGGCGGCGTTGATCAGCCAGCACGAGCAGTTGCGTGTCGCTGTGCTGTTCCCTGATGCGCAGCTCGAGCTCCGCGAGCCAGCGCGCGATCATCTCCAACGACGAATTCATCGAGCCCGAGGTGTCGACGACCACGACGACGTCGAAGCGCTGGTTCATCACCAGCGAGAGGCGCTGCTCCTGTCGTTCGCAGACGCCCGCGTCGGCCGCTTCGGCGTCGGGCCGCGGCGTCGCGGGGATCAGCCGCGGCCTGGTGAACCGCACGGCCTTCTCTTCGAAGAGCGGGGCGAGCGCCGCGCGCCACCGGTTCATGTAGTCCTCGAGGTTCGGCTCGCGGAAGACGAGGCCTGCGTCCGCGGGTGGCACCGCGAGCTCCGTCGAGGCGTCCGCCGGCTCCGGCGGGAGCGCGATGGGCGGCGGAGGCGGCGGCTCCGGCGCGACCGGCGGTGGCTCCGCGATGGGTTCGGGCGCGACGGCTGGCGGCTCGCCCTCCCAGGCGCACCACGCGACCCCCAGGAGCAGCGCGCTCGCGCCGACGAGCCAGGGCCACCGTGCGCTCGATGTGTCGCCTGAAGTCTTCACCATCACCCCCCGTGTGGTTCATGCCACCGAGAACAGCACCACCGGCGCCTCGCGGCCCTTCACCTTCTCTTCTCCGACGCGCGTGCCCTGGAACTTCGCGGAGAGCTGCTTGTACGACGGCTCGCTGATCAACAGGTCGGTGCCCGCGTTCTTGGTGAGGCCCTCGATGCGCGACGCGAGGTTCACCGCGTCACCGATGACGGTGTACTCGCGTTGATCCGACCCGCCGAGCATGCCCGCGGCGACCACGCCGGTGTGCACGCCGATGCCGATGCGGATCTCCGGGCGCCCCTCGCGCACGCGGTGCGCGTTGAACTCGACGAGCTTCTTGCGCATGTCCAACGCGGCTCGCACCGCGCGCTCCGCGTGGTCGGTCTGATGATCCGGCACGCCCCACACCGCCAGCAGCCCGTCTCCGAGGAACTTGTTCAACATGCCCTCGTGCCCGCGCACGATCTGCCCCATGTGCCCGAAGTACTCGTCGAGGAACTCCAGCACCTCGCGCGGCGCCAGCGTCTCGCTCATCGACGTGAAGTTGCGGATGTCGCTGAACAGAATCGTCACCTCGCGCTGCACCGGCTCGAGCGCCTGACCGCCTGACGCCAGCACCCGCTCCACCACCTGGCGCGGGAGGAAGCGCGAGAGGTTCTCGCGCCGGCGGATGTCGCTGAACATCGCGCCCAGCCGCCGGTTGGTGAACCCGATGAGCAACCCCAGCGCGAAGAGGCAGCTGCACACGAAGGTGGTCCACACCGGGTGGAACCAGCCCTCGACGAGTGACACCACCACCACGCAGATGATGGACACCGCCGTCGACAGCACCACGTGCATCAACCGCGCGCGCGCGACGGAGAAGCAGATGAGCATCGCGAAGACGGCCGCGGGCACCTCCGGGCGCGGCTGTTGCCCGAGCTGATGGTCTTGCCAGCCGTTGAAGAGGAAGAACGCGGCGTCGATGAAGATGTACGAGCCGACCAGCCACACCGCGAGCGTGGGGTTCGCCTTCTTCACGCGGTGGGTGATGACGACGGTGATGACGCAGAAGCAGAGGTAGAGGCCGACGACGACGGTGCGCAGCCCGGTGGTCGCCGTCGGGTGGCCGGTGAGTTGGTCGACGATGCCGGTGCACGCGCCGATGAGGAACATCATCACCAGCCGTGTGATGGCCACCGCGCGCTCGCCGATGAGGGCGCTCTGCGCGCGCACCTGCTGCTCCGCGTACGCCTGCTCGGCGCGAACCTGCGCGAAGGTCACGGAGCGTTCGCTGCTCGCCATGGTCGGTCCCCTCTTGCTGCCAGACGGCGGGTGCGAGCGGCATTGTGGGCTGAAAGCGCGCGCTGAGGTGTGGCTTTCGCTGTCGGTGATTCCCTGACAGAGAGCGCGCCATGGCTCGTCTCGCGCTCCTCTCGCTCGTCACGTTGTTCGGTTGTTCGCCTGCGCGCAGCGTCGAAGAGACGAAGTTCGCGGCGAGCCTGAAGGTCGACCTCGCGGCGTCGACGAAGCTCGACTCCGGGCTCTACTTTCAAGACCTCAGCGTGGGCACCGGCGCGGAGGCGGTCACCGGCCAGAAGGTGACGATGCGCTACACGGGCTGGCTCGCCGACGGCACGCAGTTCGATTCGAACCAGGCCGAGGGCTTTCAGTTCACCCTGGGCGCGGGCGAGGTCATCACCGGGTGGGACCAGGGCGTGCCCGGCATGAAGGTCGGGGGCGTGCGGAAGCTGATCATCCCCTCCGAGTTGGCGTACGGCGCGAGCGGCGTGGGGCCGATTCCGCCGAACGCGAACCTGGTCTTCGACGTGACGATGCGCAGCACGCCCTGACCCGTTGCGCTAGACACCTCCGCGTCGTGCTGCTCGACCCGTCCACGCTCTCCCGCATCTCCGGCCTCAAGCTGCGCGCGCGCGCTGTCGTCGAGGGCGTGCTCTCCGGCCTCCACAAGTCGCCGCATCAAGGGCAGTCGGTCGAGTTCGCCGAGCACAAGGAGTACGCGCCGGGCGACGAGCTGCGCCACCTCGACTGGAAGGCCTACGGCAAGTTCGACAAGTACTACGTCAAACGCTTCGAGCATGAGACCAACCTCCGCGCGGTGATGGTGGTCGACGCCAGCGGCTCGATGGGCTTTGGCACGACCGGCCTCACCAAGTTCGACGCGGCGCGCGTGTTGGCGGCGTCGCTCTCGCATCTCCTCGTGCGGCAGCAAGACGCGGCGGGCGTGGCGCTCATCTCCGCGGGCCGCTTCGCCGAGGTGCCTCCGCGCGCGGCCGCCACGCACCTGACGACCGTGTTGGACGCGCTGGAGACCGCGACGCCCGGAGGCGCCACCGACCTCGCCGCCGCCGCCGACACGCTCGCCGAGAAGCTGCCGCGCCGCAGCCTGGTGTGCGTGTTCTCTGATTTCCTCGATGAGAACGACCAGGCCTTGAAGCGCGTGCTGGCGCTGAAAAGCAGAAAGCACGACGTCGCCGTGTTCCACCTCGTCGACCCCGCGGAGCTCACGTTCCCCTACGACGACCCGACGTTGTTCCTCTCGATGGAAGACGCGCGCCGCGTCGAGGTGAACCCGCGCGAAATCAAGGAGAGCTACCTCGAGGAGTTCCACCGCTTCCTCGACGCCACGCGCGACGCGTGCCGTGCGGCCGACTGTGACTACGAGCGCGTCAGCACCGGCGAGGCGCTCGACGCGGTGTTGCTGCGCTTCCTCGGGCGCCGCGGAGGCAAGCTGTGAGCTTCGCGCAGCCGTGGTTCCTGCTGGGCGCGTTGGCGGCCTTCATCCCGCTGCTGGTGCACCTCTTCGATCGCCGCCGCCCGCGCGAGGTGCCCTTCGCCGCGTTGGACTTCGTACTCCGCAGCCAGAAGCGCACCGCGTCGCGGCTCAAGTTGAAGCGGTTGCTGCTCTACGTGCTGCGCACCCTCATCTTCCTCGCGGTGCCGTTGGCCCTCGCGCGCCCGTCGTTCTCTGCGCCCGAGGCGTTGGCGACGCCACGCGGGCTGGCCGCCACCGCCGTGGTGCTCGACACCTCGTTCGCGCTGCGCTTCTCCGATGGCAAGGCGCTCTTCGCCGCCGCGCGTGACGAAGCGAAGAGCGCGCTCAAGGCGCTCTCCGCCGAAGAGCCCGCGACGCTGGTGGTGTGCACCGCCACTCCCGCGGCCGTCGCGCCGTTGAGCTTCGAGCGCTTGAAGCTGCTCTCCGCCATCGACGACGCGCAGCCGGGCTACCAGGCCGTCGACTTGAATCGCTGCCTCGAGACCGCCGCGCGGTCGCTCGACGACTCGCCGCTCGCGGGCCGCCGGCTGGTGCTGGTGAGCGCGTTGACGCAGTCGTCGCTCAACCTCGAGGCCGAGCCGCCCTTCGGCCTCAACGCGAAGGGCGAGAAGGTGAAGCCGGAGGTCACGCTCCGCGATGTGGCGCGCAAACCCCTGCCGAACCGCGCGCTGGTCGACGTGCGCGCCGAGGCCGCGCCGCATCTGGGCGCGCGCGCGTGGCAGTTCACCTTCACCGTGCGCAACTTCTCCAGCGAGCCCGCGAACGACGTGGAGCTCCGGCTGGAGGTCGACGGCGCGCTGGTGGCCAAGGGCTTCGTCGACCTCGCGCCCGACGGCGCCGCGCAGAAGACGCTGGCGTGGAAGTTCGAGAAGGGCGGCATCGCCACCATCACCGGGCGCCTCGAAGATGACGCGCTGCCCGACGACGACGTGAAGAGCGTGGTGCTGGAGGTGCCGAAGGAGCTCCGCGCGCTGCTGGTCGACGGCAGCCCCTCGCCGCAGAAGTACAAAGACGAGGCCTTCTTCACCGACGCCGCGCTCTCTGCGCCGGGCAGCCCGGTGAAGGCCGTGGTGCGCGACGCCGACGCCGCGTGGAAGGAGAAGCTGGAGGACTTCGACGTGGTGTGGCTCCTCAACGTCGAGGCGCCCACCGAAGACGTCGCGCGGCGGCTGGCGGAGTTCGTCAACGCCGGCGGCGGGCTCTTCGTCAGCATGGGCGACCGCGTCGACCCCGACGCGTGGAACGCCGCGATGGGGCAGGTGCTGCCGCGCAAGCTGCGCGTGGTGAAGACCGCCGTGGAGCCCAACGCGCCCGACGCCGCGTCTCGCGCCGCGCGCCTCACGCAGGTGGCGTTGAACCACCCGGTGCTGACGCCCTTCACCGGCCGCGCGCGCGAGGGCCTGCTGTCGACGCGCTTCTACCGGTACGCGCTCTTCGAGGGTGACAGCCAGGGCGTGCAGACCGACGTGCTGGCCACGATGGATGATGGCGCCCCCGTCTTCCTCGCCGCGCGCCGCGGCAAGGGCCGCGTGTTCGTCGCCGCCTCCACCGTCGACCGCGACTGGAGCGACCTCCCCATCCGCACCTCCTTCCTCCCGCTGATGCAGCGGGTGGCCGCGTGGCTCACCGGCACCCTCGACGAGCGCGAAGACGTGCGCGCGCAGGCCGGCGGCAGCGTGACGTTGAGCGTGGGCGAAGGGCGCGCTCCGGTGCTGGCGCGCGCGCCGTCGGGCGTGGAGGTGCCGTTGACGCCGCAGCCGGAGACGCACTCGGTGACGGGTGGGCCGCTGCCGGAGCCCGGTGTCTACGCCGTCATCGACGCGAAGGGCGCCGCGCTGCCGGAGCTCTCCTTCGCTGCCGGCATCGAGCCTTCGGCCAGCAACCTCTCGCGCCACGAGCTCGACGCGCTCAAGCAGTGGCTGGGCGAAGACAGCGTGCGCACCGAAGGCCAGGGCGGCCCGCGCGGCGCGACCCCGTTGTGGACCTGGCTGCTCTCCATCGCGGTGGTGGCCTTCTTCTTCGAGGGCGCGCTGCTGCGGAAATAGTCAGCCGTTTCGCTGACTTGTCCGTGCTGTTTTTGCTGCACTTCAGGGGGGCTTCGGGGGTTTGAAGCCCGCCATGATCCGTCTGCTCTCCGCCGCACTCCTCCTCGCGTCCGCCAGCGCCTTCGCCGTCGAAGGCAACGTCGGCACCGGCACCACCAACTGGGCTGGCGCCGTCACCGTCACCGGCGACGTGACCGTGCCCGTCGGCGGCACGTTGAACATTCAACCCGGCGCGGTGGTGACCGCCGCCACCGGCGACACCCAGGGCAGCGGCAACCTGTCGACCAAGGTCGAGCTGATCGTCTTCGGCACGCTCAACATCGCGGGCGTCAACGGCGGCGGCGTGACCATCACCGGCGCGGGCTCCGGCACGTCGGCGTGGGGCGGCATCGTGGTGAAGCCGGGCGGCACGCTGACCGCGGGCTACGTCACCATCGACAAGATGCAGGGCGGCATCTACGCCAGCCAGGGTGCGGCGGGCACGACGACGGCGGTGACGGTGTCGAACTCCACCATCAGCGGCTCGCTGGTGGGCTTCAAGCAGGACTCTGCGGCTTCCGGCGGCACCCTGACGACGACGCTCACGGACGTGACGGTGACGGCGGCGACGGGCATGTCGGTGACGGCGGGCACGCTGTCGGCGACGGACTCGGCGTTCTACGGCGGCACGTCGTACGGGCTGTACCAGACGGCCGGCACGGTGCAGCTGACGCGGGTGGTGTTGGCGAAGGGCCGGTACGGGTTGTACCTGCAGGGCGCGAGCGGCACGACGACGTGCACGCAGTGCACGATTGCGTACAACACGTCGTACGGCGTGTCTGAGTACTCGTACTCGGGAGACACGCACTCGACGACGATTGCGTCGTCCATCATCAGCCACAACGGGGCCGTGGGCCTGTACCGGGACTACTCGGGCTACGGCAGCTTCTCGGTGACGACGTCGAACGTGTGGGGCAACTCGAACACGTACAACCCGGTGACGAGCGGAGCGAATACGAGCTCGTCGAATGCGACGACGTACAGCATCGACCTGTCGCTGAACTCGACGAGCAACCGGAGCTTCAACCCGCTGTACGTGGACGCGGCGAACAACAACTTCCGGCTGACGCACCGGAGCCCGTCGAGGAAGTCGGGAGCGGCGGGAGTGGACCAGGGCGCGCTGGCGTACGTGTCGGACCAGACAGTGGGGCTGCAGGGCGAGTTCTGGGAGAACGCGTCGTTGAGCGGCGCGAACGACGCGCTGGGCGACCTGCTGGTGGCGCCCGGGGTGACGCTGACGTTGCAGCCCGGCGCCTCGGTGAGCTTCGCGGCGAATGACTCGATGGGCGGCGCCCAGAGCGCGGCCAAGGGCGAGCTGGTGGTGTACGGCACGCTGTCGGCGGTGGGCGTCTCCGGGCAGGGCATCG
>CAMLFP010000162.1 GCA_946479335.1 uncultured Archangium sp. | reverse complement strand
CCGGGCGGTGGCGCGGGGGTGAAAGACGCGCTCGAGAACTCCGACATCATGGAAGGGGTGCTCTCGCACAAGGCGGATCTGGCCAGCTGCGTGAAGAAGCAGAAGGACGCCGACCCCAGCCTGTCTGGCAAGTTGGTGATGAAGTGGCAGATCCAGACGAGCGGGAAGACCTCGAACATCAGCGTGGCCTCCGATGAGTTCAAGGGCACGCCGATCGCGACCTGCATCGGAGGACTCATCAAGACGTGGACGTTCCCGAAGCACAAAAAGCAGGGCGAACCTGTCTCGTTTCCGTTTAAGTTCTGAAGGTCGGCCGCCGAAGTCCGTACAACTCGTGGCTGGTTTCGGCCCGTAGATTGCTGGAGTCCATCAGACCCGTCGTCGCTGGCTCAGGCTGTCAGCGTCGTCGGGTCTGATGATTGTTGTGTCGGTAAGAGTGTCTCAAAACAACGTAGTTCTGAGGGGTTATAAGACATGAAGAACATGAAACTGGGTCTGCTGTTTACGACCGCCGCGCTGGCGTTCGCCACGGGCTGTGGCGAGATCATCGGCGGCTCTGACGGTGGTTCTGAAGGTGCAGCTTGCAGCAGTGATGACAATTGCGCCACCGGCCTCGCGTGCCACCCGGGCCTGAACGAGTGCCGCTACACGTGCACGGGCGACTCGGAGTGCCCGACGAGCGAGAAGCACTGCGCGGCGATCTCCTCCGACGCCGACGCGGGCACGGGCGCGCTGTTCTGCGGCTGCACGCCGCTGGTCGACAACTCGCTGTGCGCGACGGCCGACAGCGCCACCCCGTTCTGCAACTACCAGACGCACACCTGCAGCGCGTCGCAGGGCACGGCCCCCGGGCCGGCGGCGTGCACCACCACCGACCCGCAGCCCTCGAGCTGTGGCTACGGCAGCGAGTGTGATTCGACGGGTCACTGCGCGTCGATCACCGCTGACACCTGCGCCAACTTCACCGCGGCGTCGACCTGGTCGTCGGCCAGCACGGGCCCGGTGATCTTCGCGGCCGCGGGTGCCACGCCCTCGAGCAGCGGCACGCCGAACGACGCCACGTTCTGCAACACGACCTCGTTCGTGCACCGCTATGACCTGCAGATCTACCGCACCGATCGCGACTGGGATTCTTCGGGTGCGACGGAGCAGGACAAGCTCTCGTACTTCGACAGCACGGGCGCCCAGACCACGTTCACCATCGGCACCAACATGCGCGCCTCGTCGTACGTGGCGAACGGCAAGATCCTGAACTACCGCGTGGTGCTCTGCTCGAGCAGCGCCGCGGCCTTCACCGCCGGCTTCCGCTTCACGAACGGCAACGAAGCCTGCGTGTCGGGTGTGGCGGGCATCGCCGGCACGACTCCGTGAACAAGAAACCCACGGGTGCGTCTGAATCGTCGTCTGACGCCCCAGACCAAAGAACAAGTCAGAGAGGACCAACCAATATGAAGACCAAGATGATGATCGCCGCGCTGTCGCTGTTCGCTGTTCCGGCCTTCGCTGCAGATGTGAACTGTCAGGCTGGCACCACGCAGGTCGGCGGCGTCGGCTCGACCATGGAGTCGGCGTACTGCGCCACGCCGAACCGCACGCCGCAGGGCGAGTTCGTCGTGTACTGGGACAACGGCCAGAAGCAGGCCGTCGGCCAGATGCAGAACGGCCAGCGCGTCGGCCTGTGGACGACCTACAACCGCCAGGGCGTGAAGGTCGGCACGGTCAACTTCAAGGCCGACAAGTGGGACGGGCAGCGCGTGAAGTTCCACGCGAACGGCCAGCCCGCGACCGTCGAGCTCTGGAACAACGGCGTGATGGTGTCGGCGCAGGCCTTCAACCAGTCGGGCCAGCCGGTCACCGGCACGAAGACCAACTGATCCACGCTTCGACGCTGTGAGTCGAGACGCCGCCCCGGAGGAAACTCCGGGGCGGTTTCTTTTTGCGTGGCGTACGGCGGCCCGGGCCGCATAGTGGCTGGCGTCGTGAACGCCAACGTGCACCAGACGCTCATGCCTGATCTCCCCGTGCGCCGGGTGGAGGAGATGGGGCTCAAGGAGCTCGAGCGTATCCGCCTCATCTTGCGCGGCGGCTCCATCGTCGAGTGGCGGCGCATGCACTTCGCCACGTGGGACGAGGTCGATCGCTTCTTGCGGTTGCAGCAGATCGACCCGTCGAATGAAGCCGACGAGGCGTGGGTGCGCTCGGTGCTGGCGAGCGCGGTGGAGTACCTGCGCAAGACGTTCAACTACCGGGTCGCCGACGCCGTCGCGAACCCGAACATGATCCACGACCTGTTCCTCTTCGCGTCGGGCCACATCGATCGCCGCCTGCGGAAGATCGCCTGCATCGTGCTCAAGACGATGCACGTCATCCAGCACATCGAGGCGCGCGAGGTGCTGTTCAACGTCGGTATCCCCGAGTCGAAGATCTCGCAGCTGGTGACCGACCGCGTGGTGGCGACCATCGCTGACGCGAAGGCCAAGGGCCTGCCGATCGTCGACTTCTCCGACTCCATCAAGTCGCGCGAGTCGACCATCACCAAGCTGCTGGCCAAGCGCGATTCGACGGCGGCGGTGGTCTACGACCGCACGCGCTTCCGCATCATCGTGAAGGACCGCGACGACGTCATCCCCACGCTGTACTTCCTCACGCAGCGGCTGTTGCCCTTCAACTTCGTGGTGCCCGCGCAGACCGACAACACGCTCATCAGGTTCAAGGATCTGGTGAAGCGCTACCCGAACTTCAAGAAGTACGCGCGGCAGCTCCACCTCGACCTCGACTACGAGGAGCGCGAGGCGGCGCAGGGGCAGAAGAATGCGTTCTCGGGCGCGACCTACCGCGTGTTGAACTTCGTGGCCGACGTGCCGCTGCGGCTCGACGCGTTCCTCCCGCCGGCGATCGACGACACCCGGGAGCGCAAGTGCCGCGTCACGCTGGCGACCTGCGAGTTCCAGATCTCCGACGAGAAGACGGCCGCCGAGAACGAGAAGGGCGAGAACTCGCACGAGCGCTACAAGCAGCGGCAGCGCGACGTGGTGCTCAAGCGCCTGAGCTCAGGCCTGGTGGTGCCCAAGAAGAAGAAGGACCGCGCGACGGCTCCCTGAAGTGCGAGGGACGGGAGTCGAACCCGTACGACCCAGTGAAGGGCCCGCAGATTTTAAGTCTGCTGCGTATGCCAGTTCCGCCACCCTCGCGTGCGCGCGTGTGTAGCAGTTCGCGCGTTTTGGTGTAGGAGCGCGCGCATGCTGGAAACGGTCTCCAAAGGGTTTCGCGCGGCGAAGAATCGGCTCCTCGGCAAGGCGGAGCTGACGCCGGAGCTGATCGACGAGTCGCTCCGCGACATCCGCGTGTCGCTGCTCGAAGCCGACGTGTCGTTCGACGTGGTGAAGAAGTTCGTGGCCCGCGTGCGTGAGCAGGCGCAGGGCGCGCTCGTCAACACCACCATCACCGGCAAAGACGGCAAGAAGGTGAAGGTCTCGCCGGGCGATCACTTCGTGAAGATCTGCCACGACGAGCTGGAGGCCCTGATGGGGCCGGTCGACACCTCGCTCAACCTCAAGCCGCGCGGGCAGGTCAGCGGCATCATGATGGTCGGTCTGCAGGGCTCCGGTAAGACCACCACCACCGGCAAGCTGGCCAACAAGTTGAAGAGCGAAGGGCGCTCGCTGTTGCTGGTGGCCGCCGACATCTACCGCCCCGCCGCCGTCGATCAGCTCAAGGTGCTCGGCGAGAAGCTGGGCGTGCCCGTCTTCCACGAGCCGGGGCTGCAGCCTCCGGAGCTTGCGAAGAAGGCCTACGAGAAGGCGCGCGCCGAGAAGATCGACACGGTGATCGTCGACACCGCCGGCCGCCTCGCCATCGACGACGCCCTGATGACCGAGCTGGAGGCGATCAAGGCCACCATCAAGCCGGAGAACATCATCTTCGTCTCCGACGCGATGATCGGTCAGGACGCGGTCAAGACCGCCGCCGAGTTCAACCGGCGCCTGGCGATCGACGGCTTCATCTTGACCAAGCTCGACGGTGACGCGCGCGGCGGCGCGGCGCTGTCGATCAAGGAGGTCACCGGCAAGCCCATCAAGTTCCTCGGCATGGGCGAGGGGATGGACAAGCTGGAGGAGTTCCGGCCGAGCGGCCTGGCCTCACGCATCCTCGGGTTCGGCGACGTGGTCGGCCTGATGAAGGACTTCGAGGGCGTCGTCGATCAGGCCAAGGCCGAAGAAGACGCGAAGAAGCTGCTCTCCGGGCGCTTCAACATGAAGGACTTCATGGAGCAGATCCGCACGGTGCGCAAAATGGGCCCGCTGAAGGATCTGCTCGAGAAGATGCCGTTCCTCGGCGAGATGAGCGAGCAGCTCAACCCGAACGAGAAGGAGCTCGACAAGATCGACTCCATCTACAACTCGATGACCGAGCAGGAGCGCCTCGAGCCCCACCGCATCAACAAGGGGCGCGCGGAGCGCATCGCGAAG
This sequence comes from uncultured Archangium sp., assembly GCA_946479335.1. The sequence goes on along the minus strand of CAMLFP010000162.1, from coordinate 7,116 downwards.
GGCTCCGGCCGCAGCCCGCAGGAGGTCGGCGAGCTGATGCAGAAGTTCTCCGGCATGCAGCAGATGATGGGCGCCATCGGGCAGAACCCCGGCATTCTCGGGAAGCTGCCGTTCTTCAAGCAGCTGGGTCAGATGAACCAGATGAAGAACATGGACCTCTCGTCGCTCTTCGGTGCCGACCCGATGATGGCGCAGGCGCTCGGCGCCGGCGGAGGGATGCCGGGCATGCCGATGCAGATGCCGGCCGGCCTGCCCAAGGGCTACACGCCGCCGATGAGCCAGGCGCAGTTGGCGCAGGCGCGCATGCAGGGCTACTCGCTGGGCCCGCAGAAGGGCGGCCTGAGCGACGCCGAGCGCAAGGCGCTGAAGGACAAGCGCAAGCGCGAGAAGGAGAACAAGAAGAAGAACCGCCGCCGCTGAAGCGCAGGCTGTGAGCTCGTTACGAGGTGATCGACGAGCGCCCCTCACCCCTCGCTGCGCGAGACCCTCTCCCCGAGGGAGAGGGATTTTTCTTCACAGCCCGCCGGTGTCGTAGCTGTTCGGCACGTCGACGCGGAAGTTGAGCTCGACGCGGCGCTTCTCGCCGGGCTTGAGCGGCAGCGCCCACTTCGCGATGCCGTCCTCCTTGTCCATCACGTAGCCGGGCGTGGTCTTCTCGCCGACCGTCACGTTGATGTCGGCGAGCTCGGAGACGGGCAGCTGCTCCGCGAGCGTCACCGTCACCGGCTGCTTGCCGTAGTTCGCGACCTCGAAGGTGTACGCGTAGGTGAAGCGCTTCTTGTCGTTGAAGAGGCCCACGTCGCGCTTGAGCTCATCGACGATGGTGCGCTTCACCCGAACGGTGTCTTCGAGCCCGAAGGTGAGCGTGAAGGCGCCGCCCTGGGGCACGCGCTCCAACTGGTAGCGCCCGACCATGCCGGTGCTGCGGAACGCGTCGAGGCTGCCGGGGAGCAGCGGCCAGGCGCCGGTGTTGTTCAGCTCCGCGACGCGGAAGGCGGCGGGCAGCGCGCGCGGCGCGGCGCGGAGCTCGAACTTCGCCTTCAGCTTCGACTTGCCGACGAACAAGCGCACCGGCGCGCCGTCACCGGGCACGCGGGCCTTCTCCGGCACCGCGAGCTGTACCGAGAGGCCCTGTTCGCGGGCGACGAGCCCGCCTTGCGCGGGTGGGGCGGCCGCGCCGGAGCTGACCTGCGCGCGATCGACGTACTCCTCGCGGCGCACCAGCACCTTCTTCTCCGGGCCCTTGTCGTAGGCGGTGAGCTGCAGCACCTTGAGCTCCGGCGGCGTGGCGTTGAGTGACGGCATCGCCGTCGAGAGTGCGAGCTCGACCTGGCTCCAGTCTTCGCCGGTGGCCTGGTGCAGCGTGGCCCAGGTGCTGAGCTCGACGGTGCCGTCGGTCTCGTTGGCGCGGGCTTCGTACTCGGGGGTCCAGCCGGTGCCACCGACGAGGTACGTCAGCGTCAGCTCCGCTTTCCCGCCAGGGCAGGTGGCGAGCACCTCGACGGTCCACGACTGGCGCGCGGAGGCGAGCTGGAGCTCCTGTTGTTGCCGCAGCAGCTCCTCCTGTTCGAGGCGCAGGGCGCGCAGCTTCGAAGACAGCTCCGACGACTGCTTCGCGGCGGCGAACGACGAGTTCAGCGTGCCGTCGAGCGCCTGGGTCCACGTCTTCGGGTTCGGCGCATCGGCCAGCTCGCGGGAGATGAGCTGCGCGGCGATCTCGTTGTACCGCTGGTTGGTGCGCTGCTGCGTCTGCAGCGCTGAGAGTTGATCTCCGAGCGTCTCCAGCTGCACGGCCAGCGCCTCCAGTTGCGTGCGCACCGACGTGGCCTTCTCGCTGATCTCCTGCTCGCGCGAGACGAGCTCGGCCCGGAGCCCGTCGATGGAGCCCGCGCCCTTGAGCGTGGCGCGGAAGGAGTCTTGCGCGGCAGCGGGGGGGATGTGCTCGAACGTGACGGGCACGCGCGCGCCACACGGCACCGCGACGGAGCGCGTGACCTGCGCGCGATCGGGGAAGACGACGACCGAGTCAGGCGCCGATGTCGACGCGAGGACCAGCAACATCAGCGCGCTCATCGCACCACCTCCTGCTGCTGCAGCTTCCAATTCTTCGGGCGCTTCACCTGGTAGCTGAAGGTGAAGACCTGCTTCTGCTGCGGGGGAATGGTGAGGCGCCACTCCAGCGAGCCCTTCTTGTCGTCCTTCGTCGCAGACGGCTGGGTGGAGAGCAGCTTTGTCTCGACCTCCTTCTGCGTGCTGAGCGGCCATTGATCAGCGACGCGCACCGCGATGGGCGCGCGGTACGGGTTCGCGAGCTCGATGCGCACGGTGTACGTGCCCACCTCGTCTTTGCTGATGAGGCCCTTCGTCTCTTCGACGACCTGCACGTTGCGCACGGGCTTGAGCGCGCGGTCGATGCCCAGCGGGAGGGTGAAGGCCTCGCCGGGTGAGACGAGCTCGAGGCGCGCGGTGCCCGCAGGGTCGTTGCCCACCGAGAGCTGCGCCGGGCCGCCGGGGAGCACCTGCTGCGAGGGGTTCTTCACCTCCGCGACGAGGTAGGCGTCGGTCGTCAACGCGGGGAACAGGCTGCGCTCGACGGTGACCGGCCATTGCGCGCTCCACAGGGCGACGCGGCGCGCGCCCCGCGACGATTGCACCGTTTCCTTCTGGAGCGACGCGAACGCGAGGTCGTAACCACCGGCGAGCGTGACGGGCGAGTCGGGCGGGAAGTACGGCGGGCTCCACGCCGGGGGCGGTGACAGCGAGAACGAGGTGGTGGGCACGACGGGCGTGCTGGCGTAACGGCCGGAGGCGCTGACAGTGCGCACCGACTCCGCCTGCGTCGCGCGCGCGGGCGCCATCGCCATGGGCGCGGGCGCGGCGCTGGGCCGGCGCTCTTCCACGAGGGCCTTCATGGGGACGCCGTTGTCGGCGCGCACCTCGTCGCTCTCGAAGTCGAAGGTGTCTCCGACGGCCTCCATCGGCGGGGTGAACTGCGGCTGATTCACTTCACGCGTGGCGACGCCGAGGCGCTGGAGCCGCGCGCGGAGGAGCTCCTCGACGGTCTGCGCGCGGGGGAGCGGGCGGAACGGCGGCGGCGGTTGCACCGGTTGGCGCAGCGGCGAGGGCGTGGGGATGAAGCGATCGGCGACGCCGATCTTCCAGGTCGCGAGCTTCGGCGCCTCCGACGCGTGGGAGGGGATCGCGGTCGAGAGGAGCAGCGACGACGCGAGCCAGTCTTCACCGGTGTCTTGAGACACGAGCGCGCCGAGCGAGAGGCTGACGGTGTTGGTGTCAGGGTGGAGCTGCAGGTCCCACGTGGGGGTCCAGCGGGCGTTCGACACCAGGTAGGTGAGGGTGACAGTGGCCGCGCCGCGCCCTGCGAGCTGCGCCTTCACCGCCCAGCCAGACGTCGTGCCGGGGTTGCCCAGCTTGCGCAGCGCCTCGAGCACGCGGTTTCGCCGCTCGTTCAGCTTCATCACGGCGCGGTCTTCATCGCGCAGCTTCGCGGCGACGTTCTTCGTGGCGTCGAAGAGGAACTGCGCACCGGCGGCCCAGTTCGCGCCGTTGAGCTTCGCGGCAGGTTTGAGCGGCTCGCCGGCAGGCACGGTGGGCGAGATGCGGGCGAGCGCGTCGCGCTGTTGTGCGAGGGCGTTGCGTTCCTGTGCGCGGCGGTCGAGCTCGGTGTCGAGCTTGTCCAACTCGTCGAGCAGCGGCTTCACTTCGGCGGGGCGGAGCGCGTCGGGCGTGAGGCGGGAGAGATCGACGCGCCGGACCTCCGCGCCGCTGGCCTCGACGCGCACTGAGTCGAGCATCACGTTGTCGCGCAGCGGTGGAAACTCGAGCTCGCGCGCGCCGTCGACCTGCAGCTGCGCGGTGCGCACCACGCGCGCCTCGTTGGTGAACACCGTGACCTGGGTGATCGGCGCCTCGACGGCGGCTGCCAGGAGCAGAAGTTGGAGAGGTGGCATGACGGGCTTGAACAGTACCCGCGGCGGAGCGGTTCCGTTACCGTCGCGCGCATGTCGTCGCAGTTGGCCGCATTGATCCCCCCCGCGTGGCGCGAGGCGCTCGCCCCCGAAATCAAGTCGCCGGAGTTCGCCGCGCTGGCCGCGTTCCTCGACGCGGAGGAGGCGTCGGGCGCGCAGGTGTTCCCTCCCCGGGCGCAGCTCTTCGCGGCGCTCAGGTACGCGGCGCCCGAGGAGGTGCGCGTGGTCGTCATCGGTCAAGACCCGTACCCCACGAAGGGCAACGCCAACGGGCTCGCGTTCTCGGTGTCACCGGGCATGAAGGTGCCGGCGTCGCTCCGGAACATCTTCAAGGCGCTCGCGGCCGACGTGGGCGCAGCGATGCCCACCAGCGGCGATCTCACCCCGTGGGCGAAGCAGGGCGTGCTGTTGCTCAACACGGTGCTGACCGTGCGTGAAGGCGAGGCGAACTCGCACCGCGGCAAGGGCTGGGAGCCGCTCACCGAGGCGATGCTGAAGCAGGTGAACTCGTCGTCGCAGCCGGTGGTGTTCCTCTGCTTCGGCGCGCAGGCGCAGAAGATGGCGGGCGCGCTGGTCGACACCGCGAAGCACACGGTACTCGGTGCGCCGCACCCGTCGCCGCTCAACGGCCGGGCGTTCGAGAACGCGGTGAGTGCTGAGAAGCACTTCACGCGCACCAACGAGGTGCTGCAGCGCGCGGGCCGCGGAGTGATTCAGTGGGAGCTCCCGTGAAGCGCGTGCGTGCTCCAGTGCTGTTCGTCGTGTCGTTCCTCGCGTGCGGTCCGCCTGCTGCGCAGAACCCATTGAAGGCCACGCCGGCCGACGGCACGCCCGCACGCATCGCGTACGACGTGGGCCTCACGCAGTACCTCGACACCGCGGAGCCCAGCGAGACCGCGCAGACCGGCGTCATCACCACCTTCACCTTCGACCCGTCGAGCGGGCCGCAGTGCCTCCACGGCGCGCCCTTCCGCGCGACGGTGCGCGAGATGAAGAAGAGCGAGGATCTCCTGATCTTCCTGCAGGGCGGCGGCGCGTGTTGGAGCGCGTTCTGTCTCGCGGTGACCGCGGCGCCCTCCGGCATCCCCATGGTGGACGCGCTGAACCAGGACCTCCCGGAGAACCCCTTCGCGGGGATGGACACGCTCTACGTGCCGTACTGCGACGGGTCGCTCTTCATCGGGGAGAACGAGGTGACCACCGACGCCGGCGTGGAGCGGAAGTACCACGGGCTCCAGAACCTCTCCGCGGCGCTGACCATGGGCTACCGCAGGTTCCCGCACCCGCGGCGCGTGGTGCTGATCGGCGCGAGCGCGGGCGGCTACGGCACCATCACCGCGGCGCTGCTGGTGCGCTACGTGTACCCCGACGTGCCGATTCAGGTGGTCGACGACTCGGGGCTCGGTCTCGGGCACCCGGGCGCGCCGGAGTTCGTGGGTGGCATCCTCGAGGAGTTCAACGCGCGGCGCTTCATCCCCTCCGATTGCGCCGACTGCCTCGCTGATGGGCACCTCACCGGCCTCGTGAAGTACGAGCTGGAACACGACCCGGCCTTGCGCATCGCCGCGCTCTCGTCGTGGGACGACTTCATCATCGGGCACGTGTTCCTCGAGCTGGAGCCGCAGGCGTTCCGCGACGCGCTGCAGGTGAAGACGGGCGCGCTGCACGACGCGTTCCCTGATCGCTACCGCCGCTTCATCTATTCGGGCCGCGCGCACACCGCGTTGCTCGGCGCGCCGACGGCCATCGTGGGTGATGACCCGACCGCGGTCGACGTGCCGCCCGACTTCGTGACGCTGCTGCAGGGGAGCTCCACCGAGAGCCTGACCACCGCCGCCGTCGGAGACGTCACCTTGTCGAGCTGGCTGCGCGCGATGATGACGGGCGATGACGCCGCGTGGCCCGACACGGTCGCCGACGCGGGCGCGCTGCCGATGAACCCGTGAGCCGCGCTATTTCCCCTCGGTGACGTAGATGCCGCCCACGCACATCTCGTCTTGCGTGCGCGCACCCCAGTTGCGGTCGACGGCCATGGCCTGCATGCCGTCGATGAGGGGCTGGTTCGCCTGGGTGTTGTCCCACGTGCAGGAGACCTCGAGCTGATCGCCCGGGTTGATCACCACCGGCTTCGCCAGCGTGTACGAGAGCTGCCAGTGGAAGTCCCACCGGGGGATGTCGACCACGCACTCGGTGCCGCCGTCGGCGCGGTGCACCTTCAAGAACGCCGACTGCCCGAGCTGATGCATGTGCATCGTCGTCGCGTAGAGCGTGAGCGGCTTGTTGCCGACGAAGGTGCGGCTGATGAGCGGCGCCAGCAGCGTCGGGTCGACCACGAAGCTGTGCGTCACGTCCTTCTCTCCCGCGGGGATGGTCATCGTGTGTTGCGTCAGCCACGACGGGTCGCTGACCGCCTGCACGCCCGCTGGCAGGTCGACGCGCGGCGCGAGGCGGAGGTCGAGCGTCGAGACGTCTGACTCCGAGTTGCCGCTCGGCAGGTTGTAGTGGACCTGCACGTAGATCTTCCCGCCGACGGGGATGCGCAGGCCCGTGCCCTCGGGGAAATCGACGCCGCGCAGGCCGGGCACCCACGTGCCGATCCACCCGCCTTCGTCCGCGAAGGGGATGTCGTAACACTCCCAGCCAGGCGCTGGGTCGGCGTCGTCCTTCGCTTGCCACGCAGCCGCCGCGTCGGGGTGGATGAAGAAGATGTCGGCGTGGTGCACGAGGTCCTTCGCGCCGGGGCGCAGCTCGTAGCCGGTGACGAACTGCGGGTCGGTGATCGGCCAGTCGACGAGGTAGCAGCGGTATTGATCAGGCGCGTGCGTCGGCGTGTACGGCACCGACAACGGCAACGAGAGGTCGACGCGCGTGAGGCGATCCACAGCGCCGGGCAGCTCGCGGAACGTCTTCGGGTCACCCTCCGCGCCGCCGCTGGCGACCCACTTCTCGATCGTCTCGCGGTACTCCGCGGGCATCGCCTGCGTCGGCGAATATTCAGCGCAGTCGGTGCGCGCGGGGAAGGGTGGCATGCGCCCATCACGCAGCGCCGCGAGCGCCGCCGGCTCGACCGCCTTCCAGTCAGCGAGCGTCTTCAGGGGAAAGGGCCCGATGCCACCTGCTTCGTGGCACG
>CAMLFP010000161.1 GCA_946479335.1 uncultured Archangium sp. | reverse complement strand
GACGCTGAAGCAGCGCGCGCGCGACGCCGCGAAGGTGTTGATGAACTACGACGACGCGCAGCTGCAGAAGGTGGTGGCCGCGGTCAGCAAGAGCGGTGACTCGTCGTTCGTCGATGACGACGAGAAGCGGTAGCGCTCCGGCGCGGTGAACCTTCGCGCGGAGTTGTTTTGCACCGGGCTCCGAGGCGTGGGGTCGGGCGGGCATGACGCCTCCCCCCATCGCCCTCGAGCCCGGTGAAACCGTCGTCCTCTCCGGAGGGCGCAGCTGGCACGTGTGGCTCTACACGCTGGCCTTCGCGCCGGCGCTGTGCGCGCTGCTGCCGTTGGCCGCGCTGCCGTGGCTCTTCTCGGGCCGCTACTGGTTGACGCAGCGGCGGCTCCTCTTCGCGCCGCCCCTCGGCCCGGTGAAGGCCGTGCGCCTCGCCGACATCACCGGCGTCGACCTCAAGGCATCGACCGCGAAGCTGACGGTGCGCACGCCGCAGGGCAGCGTCACGGTGCGCTTCGCGCAAGACTTCGCGCGGCTGTGGGGCGCGCTGGTGTTGCTGACGGAGCTCCCGGTGCCGCCGCAGACGGCCGCCGCGCAGGTGCGCTACCTCGGCAGCGTGGCCACTGCGAAGTTCCCCGGCGGGTGGCAGCAGGGCTACGCGGTGAACTTCAACCGGCGCGTCGTCTTCCTCCCCAACGAGAAGCCGCGGCGCAACCTCGCGGAGGCCGGGAAGCTGGCCGGTCAGCTTGCGTTGGCGCTGGTGGGCGTGCACGTCTCGCGCGCGCAGGCGCAGCTGCCCTTCGACCTGTGGCTCTCGCTGTGGAGCCACCTCCCGACCGACGACTTCGACGTGCTGCTGCAAGACACCGCCACCGCGCGCGGCGGCCGGGTGGTGCCGCTGGAGCACCTGGAGGTCGTCACCGCGCAGCAGCTCAAGCACGGCGACTGGCTCCTCAACACGCGCCAGCCGGTCGTGGGCTGAGGGGAGCGTCGCAAAATCCTTCAGATGTGAGGTGGGTCGCGTACCATTCGACCCATGCGTGTCGGGGGTCTGCTGTTGGGGGTGTGCCTCACTGCGTGTCCGCTCCCCTTCGGCAAGGGGGTGATGGTGCCGGTGGAGAGCCCGCGCGCGACCCTGACGTTCCCCGACGCGGGCGTGCGCGCGGCCTTCCGCGAGGTCGACCTCACGCCGGAGCCCGGCCCGCCGCTGTACGGCTGGTCGACCGACGGGCACGCGTACAGCACCGGTTACTGGCTGCGCTTGAAGGCGCGCGTGCTGGCGCTGGAGGCGAAGGGCCAGCGGCTCGCGCTGGTGCAGGTGGACCTCGGCGCCGCCAGCACCTTGATGCACCGGCGCATCGCGAAGGCGCTGGAGAAGGACGGCATCGACCCGACGCGGCTGGTGATGTCGACCACGCACACGCACGGCGGCCCGGGCGGCTTCTTCGGCGACCGCTTCTTCAACCACATGATCCCCGCGCGGAACGGGTTCGACGAGGCGCTCACCGACTACTTCGTCTCCCGCATCGCGGGCGCGGTGCACGAGGCCTTCCTGGACGACAGCCTCCGGCCCGCGCGGCTCGCGGTGGTGCAGGAGCAGGTGGCGCGCGAGGCGACGTCGAACCGCAGCATCGAGGCCTGGCGGCACAACTTCGACGAGGGCCAGCGCATGCCGATGGAGCCCGACGCGTCGGGGAAGCTCGTCGAGGCCGCCGTCAACCACACGCTGACGTTGCTGCGCGTCGACACCCAGGCCTCGGCCGGCGCGCCCTTCACGCCCGCCGGCGTGTGGACCGCCTTCGCCGTGCACGGGAACTCCGCGGGGTACCACTCGCCGCTGCTGCATGGCGATGTGCACGGCCTCACCGCGCGGCTGACGAAGTCGCTGCTGGGCGCGCGCGTGCCGGAGGACTTCGTCGCCGCCACCACCACCGGCGCCGAGGGTGACGTCGCCGCGGGCCCCGCGCCGGGGAAGAACGCGGGCTTCGCGCTGACCTACGAGGTGTCGAAGCTGGTCGCCGCGGCGGCGGTGCGCGCCTTCGACGCGGCCCAGGCGCGCATCGACGCGGGCGGCCTCACGCTCGATGGGTTGCCGGTCGCGTACGACGAGCTCTCGCTGCGCGGCGCGCCGACCACCGGGAGCAACCTCTGCCCGGCGTCGTACATGTCGAACGCGCAGGTGGCGGGCTCCGAAGAAGGGCGCGCGCCGGAGGTCGCCGCGTGGCTCGGCGCGAAGGAGGGCAACGCCCGCGCGCCGTCTGGCTGCATGAGTCAGCGCGGCGAGTTCGGCGTGTTGCTCAAGCCCATCACGGTGTTCCTCACCGACCCCGACGAGACGCCCGATGTCGTGCCCTTCCAGGTGGTGCGCATCGGCAAGGGCAGCGACGGCGTGGTGTTCGCCTCCGTGCCCGGCGAGGCGACGACGGAGGTCGGCCACCGCATCGAGCGCGCGGTGCGCGGCGCGCTCAACCCCCGGGGCGGCAGCGCCGATGCGCCGGCCTTCGCGGTGCTGGGCCTCACCAACGGCTACGTCACGTACATCACCACCGGCCCGGAGTACCTCGCGCAGGCCTACGAGGGCGGCAACACCATGTACGGCGGCGAGGAAGGCGACCTGTTCGTCGAGGAGTTCGGCCGGCTCGCCGGGCTGCTGGGCAAGCGCCGCGACCGATGGCACCCGCGCCGTGAGTTCTGGCCCGGGCCGCCGCCGGGCAAACCCTTCGTGCCGCCCGAGAACGCGCCGCCGTGCCAACCGCAGACGTGGAGCGCGCTGAGCGTGACGTCGAGTGGCGACGCGCGCGCCTTCACGTGGAGCGGCGCGAAGCCCGGAGAGCGCTGTCGCCCGCCCGCGGAGGTGCGCGTGGAGTGCGACGCCGCAGGCGCGTGGCGCGTGCCGGTCGACGATGACGGCCTCCCGCAGTCTGACGACGGGCGCGCGCTGGAGGTGAGCCAGGACGGCGCGACGTGGACCGCGCGGTGGCAGCCGCCGCCCGGGAGCCGCTTCGGGAAGTGCCGCTTCGCCGTCGCGCGCCCAGGCGACGACCTCTTCTCTGCGGAGTTCTCCGCGCCGGGGGCCCCATGATGCGAAGCGAGGCGCGGCGTCGGGTGAACGGTGGAGTGCTTCGCGTCGGCGCGGCGGCGGTGCTGCTGCTGGCGGCGTGCACCTGGCGCTTCCAGCGCGTCGAAGGGGAGCCGCCGTCCATCCCCTCGTCGCTGTGGCAGAGCGCCGACTGCCTGCGCAACGAGCTCCGGGCGACGGACTACCCGTCGTGTGAGAAGGCCTTCGCGCCGCACGTCTATTGCGACGGCACGCCCTCGCTGTGCGCGCGCGGGCTCGACGGCACCAGCGCGCTGCCCGCCAGCGCCAGCGTCGCGTTCTCCTTCGTGCACCTCGGCGACGCCGATGTGCGCGAGCGCGCGCTGGTCTACTGGCCGAAGCCGTACAACGCGCTCTCGCTCGACAACCGCTGGCGCCGGCACAGCGACGCGGCGGTGGCGGGCGTGGTGGCCGCGGCGAACGGGCTCCCGGAGAAGCCGCGTTTCCTGCTGCACACCGGCAACGCCGTCGGCACCGGGCTCTTCTCCGAGCTGATGCGCTTCATCGCCGCGATGAACGTCGCGCAGATGCCGTGGTTCAACGCCATCGGCCCGCGCGACGCCGCGTTCATGGGCGACAAGCCGCTGGAGAGCGTCAGCCAGTTGAACGTGGTCGCGCCCTACGTGCCCATCGGGAACGCGTACCGCTTCATGAAGTACCACTCGAGGAACGCGGCCGTCGAAGACCCGTCGATGCCCTTCGTCGCGGGGCGCCTCGACTACAACGTGCCCGACGCCGGCGCGCTCGCGATGTCTGACTTCCACGGCTTCGACTTCGCGTGCACCACTGCCAGCTGGTGCGCGCAGATGCACGGCTACTACGCCTTCGACGTGCCCACGCCGGCCGCGCCGGAGCTCACGTTCCGCGTGCTGGTGCTCAACACCTCCGAGGCGTTGGAAGACGACGGCTCGTGGGGCTCCTCGCGCGGCCACCTGCTGCGCGCGCAATTGGAGTGGCTGCGCAACGAGGTCTCCGCCACCGACGGCGGCCAGCGCTACCTCGTCTTCGGGCACCACGCGCTCGATGAAATCGACGGCGCCGCGGGCGCGCAGCTGCGCGAGGCGTTGACCGGCTCCCCGGCAGTGCTGGCGTACTTCCACGGCGGAGAAAAAGACGCCTTCGACACCCTCGCGCGCCCCGGTGGCGGGGTGTTGCCGATGCTCGGCGCGGGCTCGCTGCAGCGCTACCCGCAGACGGCGCGGCTGGTCGAGGTGCTGCGCGACGGCGACGCGCTCTACCTCCGCGTGCGGGCGTTCTCGCAGTTCAACGACGTGATGACCGACGACGCGGGCGCGCACTTCATGCCCGCCAACGAGGGCGGCGCCGACCCCGACTACCCGCAGCAGACCGGGTGCATCACGCCCAGCGAGGGCACCAGCTTCTGCTACCGCCTCACGCGCACCGCCGGTGACTCCCGCGCCGCGGCCCGCGCGCTCTTCGACGGCCAGCTCGAGGCGGTGTTGCGCAGCTCCAACGGCGTGGTTCGCGTCCACTGAAGGAAAGAAAGGTGAAGGCAGATGACCAATGACGAAGTGAGGCTCGCGCTCTTGAAGGCGCTCAGCCCGTACCTCCTCTCGTACTGTCAGCAACCGGGCGCGGCGAGCTTCAACGTCGACGTGACCGATGACTACGCGTGGGGGCACCTCAAGCTGGCGGCCGTCGACTTCGGCCGCATCAACAGCTCCCTCCCCGTGAAGAACGCGATGAACGCCGCGCTGCAGGTCCTCTGCAACTGGCTCGACCCCGAGGTGACGCGCACCTCTTTCGGAGTGGTTCCTGAACTATGAGCAATAATCTCCCGCAGCGAGTGAAGCAGTTCTACGAGATGGTGAACGTCGACCGCGACAAGGCGCTCGAACAGCTCCCGTTGCTCTACAGCGACGACGTGCAGTTCGTGAACCCGGTGGCCGACAAGACCGGCCTGCAGCTCTTCATCGAGACGTGGAAGGGCGCCTTCAAGCTCTACAAGCTCTTCGAGTTCCAGAACATCGAGGTGGTGGGCACCGAAGAGGCCTTCGCGCTCACCTACACCATGAACCTCAAGTTCTCGTTCGGCCCCGTCTTCCCTTCGCCCATGGCCACGTGGTGCCAGTCGCGCAACGGCAAGGTCTACTACTGCCGCGACTACTTCGACCCGATGGGCTCGCTGGTGACGCCGTTCCCTCCGTTGAACTGGTTGTACCGCTTCATCTTCTCGAAACTGGTGGCGTGACATGACGACGATTCAGAGAGAGGCCGACGGCTGCTTTCACCCCACGACCGAAGCGGAGCTGTGCGCGCTGGTCGCCGACGCGAACGCCAACAAGAAGCAGCTCCGCGTGATGGGCAGCACGCACTCGGTGTGGCGGGCCATCGTCACCGACAACTTCAACGGCGCGCAGACGCCGGCGAATGAAGTGACGGTGGTGCTCGACCGCTACACCGCCATCTTCGAGCCGAAGCCCGACCCGAAGAACCCCGACGGCAAGCTGGTGGAGGCGCAGGCCGGCTGCCACCTCGGCGTCTCGCCGAAGCGCCCGCTGCAGGCCCGCATCGCGCCGCCGCCCGCGGCCAGCGACGTGCCGCAGCCCTCGCCGTGGCACGACGGCACGTGGGACGCGAGCCTCACCCAGACGCTGCACGAGAAGTACGGGCTCGCGCTGCCCGACCTCGGCGGCATCTCGCACCAGTCGGTGGCCGGCTTCCTCGCCACCGGCTCCGCGGGCGGCACCGTGAAGTGGAGCGTGCACGAGGCCATCGCCGCGATGCGCGTCATCGACGGCCAGGGCAACGTGAAGACCCTCACCGCCGACGGTGATGACCCCGAGTGGTTCCGCGCAGCAGGCGTCGGCCTCGGCCTGTGCGGCGTGGTGAGCACCGTCACCTTCCGCTGCGTGCCCACCTTCGACATCGTCGGCCAGGAAGCGTCGAGCGCCGCCAACCTGTCGCCCGACATGGACTTCTACGGCGACCGCGCGGGCGCCAACCTGCCGTCGCTCGAGAAGTTCCTCCTCGACACCGACTACACGCGCATCATGTGGTGGCCGCAGTTCAACTTCGACCGCCTCGTCACGTGGAAGGCGTCGCGCTCGATGTACGACCCCAACCGCGTGCTGAAGCCGTACCAGGAGGTCGGCCGCTTCGCCGTCGCCAAGCAGATCGCCATCTCGCTCATCTACACGTTGATGGCGTACGCCGATAACCCGGCCGAGGCGCGCCGGCAGCTCGCGTCACTCGCGAAGACCGCGAAGAGCGTCTCGCCCGACACCATCGCCACGCTCAAGTCCTTCCAGCCGAGGCCGGAGGTCGCCGCCCGCACCGCGCCCGTCGAGCCGCGCGGCTGTCTGCAGGGCATCATCGACCTGCTCACCAGCGTGAACCGCGATCCGGTCACCATGGGCAAAGCGTGGGTGCAGCTCATCGAGCTGCTGTCGACCGGCGGCGATGACCTCCTCGTGCTGCTCGACAAGCTGCCCTTCTTCAACTGGCTGCTCTCGGAGTTCGGCAAGCTCATCCCCGACCACATCGACGAGCTCTACAAGCTGTTCATCACCACGCAGCCCGACGGCGGCCCGGTCACGCAGTACTTCGAAGACCGCGGCTACATGGGCCTGCCGATGGACAACCAGATGGACGACTTGATTCTCCCCACCTGGTTCACGGAGCTCTGGGTGCCCTTCACGCCCGGCGACGGCAAGGTGCAGAAGACCATCGACACACTGCGCACCTTCTTCAAGGCCGACGGCACGCCGCAAGGCGCCTACAAGGCCACGGGCGCGTTCGCCTTCGAGCTCTACGCGGGCAAGAAAGACGAGACGTTCTTCTTGAGCCCCGCCACCGGCCAGCACGTCTTCCGCGTCGACGCCTTCTGGTTCGGCCGCAACCCCGAAGACCCGGTGAAGACCTTCTTCCCCCCGCTGTGGAAGGTGCTCGACCCGCTCGGCTACCGCGCTCACTGGGGCAAATTTCAGCCTCCGCCCGGGAGCGTCTCGCCGCCGATGATTTCGCGGTACCCTGACGCCGCGCGCTGGAAGTCAGTGCGCGCTCGGGTGGACCCCAACAACATCTTCCTCACCACGTACTGGAAACAGCACCTGGGATTGTGAGCGCATGAGTCAGCAACCGCCGCCGCAGCAACTCTGGTTCGATGTCGTCTTCGAAGGCATCTTCATCAAGGGCATGGGCTCGAAGATGACGCCCGAGCTGAAGGCGGAGCTGCTGGGCCTCGGCGTCAACCTCGACCGGCTCGGGCCCGCGTACCCGATACCGGTCGCGCGCAAGGCGCTGCAGGCGGCGCACCGGCGGTTGTACCCCGAGCTCTCGGAGGCCGACGCGTTCCGGGAGCTCGGCATCTCGTCGGTGAAGGGCTACCTCGACACCTTCGTCGGCAGGGCGCTGCTCGGCGTGGTGCGGCTCATCGGCGTGCGGCGCTCGCTGATGCGGCTCCACCTCACGCTCTCGGGCGGCAACAACTACCTGCAGTCGTCGCCGCAGGTCATCGGGCCCAACTGCATCGAGATTACGTTGAACGACGTGAGCGACATGCCGACCTTCTGGGAGGGCATCCTCCTCGGCGGTGCGCAGGTGGCGCACGCCAAGAACCTCCGCATGACGCTGGTGCCGCGAGACCCGCCCTCCTACGCGTACCGCGTGGAGTGGGACGAGTAGCGCTCCGCGGCCGTGGCCCGCGCTGACAACACGCTGGCACTGACTCGCAGCGCCGCCGACGTGCGCGGCGGTGCGTGGCGACACAAGCTGCAGCGGCATGGGCTCCGACATCGAGGTGCGCAACCTGAAGTTCGACCTCTCGGGCGTGCCGCGCTTCTGGCACCCGCGCGGCATCGGGCCGACGACCTTCTGGGACGAGCTCTCCGTCTTCTTCCCCGTGGGCGAGACGTTCTTCGTGAAGTCGGTGCGCCACTACCTGCCGCAGCTGACCGACCCGAAGCTTAAGGCCGACGTCGCCGCCTTCGCGGGTCAGGAGGGTTTCCACGGCCGCGAACACCTCGCGTACAACGAGCGCCTCGCGCAGTGGTACCCGGTGCAGAAGATGGAGCGGCTGTTGCCCACGTTCCTCCTCGCCATCGCGTCGAAGTTCTTCAGCCCGCGCCGGCAGCTCGCCGTCACCGCCGCGCTCGAACACTTCACCTCGCTGATGGGCGAACACATCCTCGCCACGCCGTCGCTGCTGGAGGGCGTACACCCGCAGATGGCGGCGCTGTGGCGCTGGCACGCGGCGGAAGAGAGCGAACATCGCGCGGTGGCGTTCGACGTGTATCAGGCCGTGGGGGGCACGTGGTTCGAGCGCTGCCGCGTGATGGCCGTCGTCACCGTGATGTTCTGGTGGGCGGCGGGCCTCAACACCGCGGTGTTCATGGCGAAGAGCGGCAAGCTGTTCAGCCTCCCGGAGTGGTGGCGGCTGTTCCACACGCTGGTGGTGGCCGATGACGGCATGCTGCGCGCGCTGTGGC
Organism: uncultured Archangium sp.; assembly: GCA_946479335.1. The sequence continues at coordinate 3,077 of CAMLFP010000161.1, read as the reverse complement.
GCCCGTACCTCGAGTACTACCGCCGCGACTTCCACCCGATGAACCGCGACGACACGCAGCTGCTCGCGGGTTGGAAGCAGTCGCAGGTGGCCTGACGGTCGCATCGTTCGCGGCGTGGGAAAGCGCGCGAGCCGCGCGTGAAAGTGGCACGCTGCCGCGCACGTATGGAGAGCCTCTGGGCCAGACTGTCGCTCCGCGTGCAGGCGGCCATCGCCGTCGTGGCGCCCTGCATGGCGGTGGCGCTCTTCGCCGCCATCTATTTCCCCGCGCGGCTCAACGAGCAGGCCAGCGAGGCGCTGGAGAAGCAGGCCATCAGCATCGGGCAGCTCTCCGTCAACAACGCGGCGCCCATCATGCGGCTCATCCGCGACGGGTTGGCGACCACCGACGAGCTCACCGGCATCTTCGAGGGCGTGCGCGCCGGCGGGAACATCGCGCAGCTCGGCGCGCTGGCGGTGACGAAGGAGACCGTCACCGTCATCGACACCCAGCGCTTCGTCTCGGTCGGCAACGGGCTCGGCGCGCAGCTCCTCGGCGACCTCGCACCGGGCCGCTACGAGGTGCCGCCCGTCGGCCAGTGCCAGACGGTGCGCGGGCAGTTCCTCGAGGTGCGCTGCACCGCGAAGGACCAGGACTACGAGGCGGTGATGGTGCTGCGCGTGTCGGTCGACTCGCTCGCCGCGCGCCAACGCGAGAACGCCATCGTCGGGGTGTGGGTGCTGCTGGTGGCGCTGGCCGTCGGCTTGACCCTCGCGCTCCTCGTCTCGTCGGCCATCGCCGGCCCGCTGCGCGCCGTCACCCGCGTCGCGGTGGAGGTCGCGCAGGGCGACGTGCGCGAGAAGCACGTGGTGGTGGGCGGCTCCACGGAGGTCAGCTCGATGGCCGCGTCGGTCAACGACATGCTCACCGCGCTGCGCGCGCTGGTGCGGCAGATGGTCGACTTGACCGGCAACCTCGGCGCCGCCGCGAAGGGCCTCACCGCCGCCAGCAACGACCAGACGCACGTGACCAGCCAGCAGTCGGCGTACGCGCAGCAGATCGCCGCGACCTTCGAGGAGCTCCAGCGCACCGCGCAGAGCATCACCCGCAGCACCGAGGTGGTGGAGGCCGCCGCCGCGCGCACCAACGAAGCCGTCGACGAGGGGCGCGCGGTCGTCGCGGAGATGGTCAGCGGCATGACGGAGATCCGCCGCGAGTCGAAGGAGATCGCCGAGGCCATCACCCGCCTCAACGGCGACGTGCAGCAGGTCAGCCGCATCGCGCAGGTCATCAAGCAGGTGGCGGACCGCTCCGACCTGCTGGCGCTCAACGCCGCGCTCGAGGGCACCAAGGCCGGCGAGGTCGGCCGCGGCTTCTCGGTGGTCGCCGCGGAGATGCGCAAGCTGGCCGAGAACGTCGCGCAGTCGGCGCGCGACATCGGCCGCATCGTCGAGAACGTGCAGGCGTCGGGCGACACCGCGGTGGTGCGCGCCCGCGAAGGCGTGGAGTCGTCAGACCGCGGCATGGCCGTCGCCGAGCGCGCGCAGGACGCCTTCCAGAAAATCCTCGCGCTCTCGCAGGGCACCCGGGAGGCCGCGCTGCAAATCGCGGTGGCCACCCGGCAGCAGCGCGAGTCGTCGGAGCAGGCCGTCGCCGGCGCGCGCAACGTGGCCGACCTCGTGAAGCGCGGCGTCGACGCCACCGGCCGCACCACCGCCATCGCGCAAGACCTCCAGGTCTCCGTCGACGCGCTCTCCGCCGTGACCAACCGCTTCAAGGTGACCGACTCGAAGTGACGGTCGGGTAGGCGGTTTCCTTGGCTGTCACGCAACTCCGACGCTAAGCCCGGCGATAAGCCCCGGAACGTTCCGGGCGAGAGCCGCGTCCGTTGGAGTCGCTGTGATTGCATGGAGCCGTGTCGATAGCCGGTTGATTCACGGCCAGGTGATTGAGGCCTGGCTGCCCTTCCTCCAGGTCGACCGCGTGGTGGTGGCAGACGACGCGGCGGCCCACGACGAGCTGGCGCGCGCGGCCTACGAGATGGCGGTGCCTCCGGAGGTCGAGGTGGTGTTGGCGCCCGTCGACAAGCTCGACTTCCGCGCGCTGGCCGAAGACTCCGTGCGCACGCTGGTGCTCTTCCGCGACGTGCAGGCGGCGGTGTCGGCCCGCGAACATGGCCTGCCGAACGGCACGCTGAACCTCGGCAACGTGCACGCCGGGCCCGGGCGCGTCGCCGTCTCGCGCAGCGTCTTCCTCGACGACGCCGACCAGCGCGCGCTGCAGTGGCTCTCCGAGAGCGGCATGCGGGTGCAGGTGCAGGCGGTGCCCGGCGAGTCGCCACAGCCCGCGGCGCTGCGGCGCTGAAGAATACCCACCGGCCCGAGTGGTTGGCTTTCAACCCCTGGAGCCGGTGACGTTTCGCGGCTGATTCCACACAACCTCGCGGGCGACTTCTCACGCGCGCGTGGGGCGCGAGCCACGCGGCGCTCCGGCGCCTCTCTGGAAGCGCGGTGGCACCGCGGCTGCAGTGGTGCGCGCGCACCATGAACCTCCGCTCGAAGTGCCTCGCTGTGTCGCTGTTCCTCTCCTCCTTCCCCGCGTTCGCCGAGGGCCCCGCGCTCACCGGCGCGACCGCGGCGCTCCACGCGGCGCAGCGCGACTTCGCGCAGTGCAAGAACGGCAAGCTGCAGGTGGAGTTCGCCGCCACCCTGCCGCGCCTCGAGGCGTCACGCCGTTCGCTGGAGAAGAGCCGCCGCGAGGTGGAGTCGGCGCGGCGGTCGTTGGAGATGGCGCGCAAGCGCCTCGAGGCGGGGCATGAGCAGAAGCAGGAGCGCTACGTCGAGGCGCTGGCCACGCGCTACACGGCGCCGATGCAGGCGCTGACGCCGGTGATGCAGTCGTACGTGGCGGGCATCAACCGCTACGCGTCGGTGATGCAGCGCTACGCCGACTTCTGCGCGCAGCCGGGCATCACCACTGCGTCGGCGCGCGCCTTTGTCTCATCGCTGCAGCCGGAGGTCGCCGCGCTGACCGACGACGCGCAGGCGGTGCTGGTCGCGGCCGACAAGGTGTCCGTCTCCGACGTCGCCGCGCGCTGA
>CAMLFP010000160.1 GCA_946479335.1 uncultured Archangium sp. | reverse complement strand
TCGGTGTCGAACCTGAAGCTCCCCGGCGCGGTGCGCGCGTGGGAGGTCGACCACGGCAAACCGGCGCGCATCGCGTCGGCGTTGGAGATCATGACCGACGGGCCGCTCGGCGCCGCGGCGTTCAACAACGAGTTCGGCCGCCCCGCGCTCACCGGCTACTTCCGCACCTTCGAGCAGACGCACGACGGTGCGGTGCGCGGGTACCACAAGCCCATCATGCTGGCCGGTGGCCTCGGCAACATCCGCGCGGAGCACGTGCAGAAGGGCGAGATTCCCGCGGGCGCGGCGCTGGTGGTGCTCGGCGGCCCCGCGATGCTCATCGGGCTGGGCGGCGGCGCGGCGTCGTCGGTCGCGTCGGGCGCGTCACAGGAGGATTTGGATTTCGCGTCGGTGCAGCGTGACAACGCGGAGATGGAGCGCCGCTGTCAGGAGGTCATCGACCGCTGCTGGGCGCTCGGCGCGGAGAACCCCATCGTGTCCATCCACGACGTCGGCGCGGGCGGGTTGTCGAACGCGCTCCCCGAGTTGGTGCACGAGAGCAAGCGCGGCGCGCACCTCGAGCTGCGGCGCGTGCCGAGTGACGAGCCCGGCATGTCGCCGCTCGAGCTGTGGTGCAACGAGAGCCAGGAGCGCTACGTGCTGGCCATCGCCGCCGAGGCGTTGCCGCGCTTCGAGCAATTCTGTCGCCGCGAGCGCGCGCCGTTCGCCGTGTTGGGCCACGCGACGCAGGACGGGCTGCTCCAGGTTGACGACGCGCACTTCAAGAACACGCCCATCGACCTGCCGCTCGACGTGCTGTTGGGCAAGCCGCCGCGCATGACGCGTGACGTGAAGCGCGTCGAGTCGCGCGGGCGCACCTTGCCGGCGCTGGAGTTGAACGAGGCCATTCGGCGCGTGCTGCTGCTGCCGTCGGTCGCCGACAAGTCGTTCCTGGTGACGATTGGAGACAGGTCGGTCACCGGGCTCGTCGCGAGAGATCAGATGGTCGGCCCGCTGCAGGTGCCCGTCGCCGACGTCGCCGTCACCCAGACCAGCTACGACGTGCTGCACGGCGAGGCGATGGCGGTGGGGGAGCGCACGCCGCTCGCGCTGTTGAACGCCGCCGCCTCGGCGCGCATGGCGGTGGGCGAGGCGTTGACCAACCTCGCGGCGTCGCGCATCGAGAAGCTCGGCGACGTGAAGCTGTCGGCCAACTGGATGGCCGCCGCCGGTGCGCCCGGTGAAGACGCGCGGCTCTACGACGCGGTGAAGGCCGTCGGCGCTGAGCTGTGCCCCGCGTTGGGCATCGCCATTCCCGTCGGCAAGGACTCGATGTCGATGCGCACCGTGTGGGACGGCGGCTCCGTCACCGCGCCGCTTTCTCTCGTGGTGAGCGCGTTCGCGCCGGTGCTCGACGTCGCGAAGACGCTGACGCCGGAGCTGCGTCTCGATGAAGGCCCCACGGAGCTCGTCCTGCTCGACCTCGGCGGCGGAAAGAACCGGCTCGGCGGCAGCGCGCTCGCGCAGGTGTTGAATGAGCTCGGCGACGAAGCGCCCGACGTCGACGCGCCCGAGGCACTCAAGAACTTCTTCGCGCTCGTGCAGGCGCTGAATGAAGAGGGGAAGCTGCTCGCGTACCACGACCGGTCGGATGGCGGCCTCTTCGTCGCGGCGCTGGAGATGGGCTTCGCCTCGCGCTGCGGCGTCTCCATCGCGGGTGATGGATTGCCGGCGCTGTTTGCGGAGGAACTCGGCGCGGTGGTGCAGCTGCGTGCGAGTGAGGTCGACGGCGTCATTTCGCGCGCTGCGGCGCTTCGCGTCACCGCTCGCCGCGTGGGTGCGCCGCGAAGTGATGACCTCGTCGTCGTCGCCCCTCACCCCAACCCTCTCCCCACGGGAGAGGGGGTTTTGTTCTCGGCCACGCGCACCGAGCTCCGCGCGCTGTGGAGCGACACCACCTGGCGCATGCAGCGGATGCGCGACGATGAAGCGTGCGCCGACTCCGAACATGCGCTGCGCACCGACGCCGCGTTCACCGGGCTCACCGCGAAGGTCACCTTCGACTTCACGCCGCGCAAGCCGCCCGCGAGCCGGCCGCGGGTCGCGATCCTCCGCGAGCAGGGCGTCAACGGCCACGTCGAGATGGCGCAGGCCTTCACGCGCGTCGGCTTCACCGCCGTCGACGTGCACATGAGCGACCTCCTCGAAGGCCGCTTCGACCTCTCGTCGTTCCGCGGGCTCGCGGCGTGTGGCGGCTTCTCGTACGGCGACGTGCTGGGCGCGGGCGGCGGCTGGGCCAAGTCAGTGCTGTACAACCCGCGCGCACGGCTGGTCTTCGCTGACTTCTTCGCGCGGCCCGACACCTTCTCGCTCGGCGTGTGCAACGGCTGCCAGATGCTCTCGCAGTTGAAGGGCCTGATTCCCGGCGCGGGCGCGTGGCCGCGCTTCGTGCGCAACACCTCGGAGCAGTTCGAGGCGCGGTTGCTGAACGTGCGCATCGAGAAGTCGCCGTCGCTCTTCTTCGCGGGCATGGAGGGCAGCGTGTTGCCCATCGCGGTCGCGCACGGTGAAGGGCGCGTCGAGGGTGGCAGTGACTTCCTCGTCTCCGCGCGCTTCGTCGACGCGCAGGGCGAACCGACGGAGCGCTTCCCGATGAACCCCAACGGCAGCAAGGGCGGGGTCACCGCGCTCACCTCGCTCGACGGGCGCGCCACCATCCTCATGCCGCACCCGGAGCGCGTCATTCGCACCGCGCAGCTCTCGTGGCACCCGCGCGGCTGGGGCGTCGACTCGCCGTGGCTCCGCTTCTTCGAGAACGCGCGCGCGTTCTGCGGCTGACTCCGACGGCACGCTGGCCTCGACGCGCGCGGTGTGGTTCCTCTCGCGTATGTCGCAATCGCTCGTCTGCGCTCCGACCAAAGACCCTCGCCAGGTGCGCGCGCCTGACGGCCGCGTGCTCACCATTCCGCCCGAGTGGGCGTGCCTGCCGCCCGGTGACGCGGGGCTGACGCGCCGGGTGAAGGCCGCGGGCCCGAGCTGGCAGGTCATCGAGAAGGTCGGTCGCAAGGCGTTCTCGAAGGGGCTCTGGGCGCCGAAGGAGAACATCGAGAACGCGCGGGCCACGCTGGACGCCGAGCGGTCGACGCCGGCGTACGCGAAGAAGCAGGCGGCGGCGAAGGTGCGGCGCGACGAAGCGCAGGCAGAGTACGTCGACGACTTCTACCTCGCAGTGCGGCGGTTCCTGCGCTTCACGCCGGAGTTCAACGCGCTGGAGAAGCAGGTCGCGCAGCAGGTGACGACGCACGCCACGCCGGTCGGCAGCGGGACGGTGGCGCGCACCGAGAGAATCCCGCTCGAGCGGCGCGCGGAGTCGGCGGTCATCGCGTGGATGCGGCACCAGACGACCGCGTACGACTCGATGAAGATTGCCCGCATCAAGGGCGAGCGCCGCGAGGTACGCCGGCAGCTCGCGGAGATTTCACGCGCGGTGTTGGATCTGCATCGCGGCCGCGTGGTGCACCCGCCGTCGTCGTGCCCGCTCTGCGCCGCCGGGAGCCGCGCGTGACGGCGCCGCGCGTGGTGTTGGTGACGGGCGCATCGAGCGGCATCGGTCGGCTCACCGCAGAGCTCCTGCATCAGCGTGGGTGGGTGGTGTGGGGCGCGAGTCGCAGCATCGAGCAGCTGACGCCGAAGCCCGCGTTCCGCTGCGTGACGCTCGACGTCAGCAATGAGGAGAACGTGGCGGAGGTGTTCGAGCGCATCACGCGCGAGTCGGGCGGGCTCGACGCGGTCATCAACTGCGCAGGCTGGGTGCTGACGGGGGCGATTGAAGAGACCTCCACCGCCGACGCGCGTCGGCAGTTCGACACCAACTACTTTGGCGCGCTGGCGGTCTGCCGGCTCGCGGCGACGCACCTGCGCGCGCGCGGCCACGGCGTCATCGTCAACGTGGCGTCGGTCGCCGGGCACATCCCCATGGCGTTCCAAGCGCACTACTCCGCGAGCAAGGCAGCGCTCATCATGTTGACGCGCGCGCTGCGGCTGGAGCTCGCACCGTTCAACGTGCAGGTGGTGAGCGTCGAGCCCGGCGACTTCGCGACCGGCATCACCGCCGCGCGGCAGCTCGCGGTGCCCGTGGAGCGCAGCGCCTACCCGGCCTTCGCGCGCACGCTGGCCGTCATCACCCGCGACGAGACGAGCGCTGCGCCCGCCGATGAGGTCGCGGAGCGCATCGCGCGCGTGTTGGACCAGCGCCGTCCGCCCGCGAGCATCCTCGTGGGGCAGTTCATCCAACGGTACGCGGTGCTGCTCCGCGCGCTGCTGCCGGCGCGCGTCTTCGACTGGGCGCTGACGAAGCTCTACGCGTTGTGACGCTCAGCGACCGAGGCGCTTCTTGAGCATCCCCTCGATGCTGGCGGCGAGCTTCGCGTGCGAGCCGTTGATGGCCTTGATGAAGGCCTGCTCGTCGGCGTTGAACTTCGACTCGCCGCACGCCTTGCGCGCGCCGGCGTAGACCACGTCGCTCACGTTGAGGCCGCTGCGCACGTAGATGAGCTCGTAGCTCTTGCCCCACGCGGGGTCGTTCTTCTGCATGTACTTCTCGATGCAGTCGGTCCACTGCTTCTGGCGCTTCACCCACGCGTCGACGCGCGGCTTCTCGAACGGCCCGGCGTCGGCCCACGCGTCATCGGTGGTCGTCGCGGGCGGCGGCGTCTTCGCTTTGGGGAACGAGAGTGACGCGGGCACCTCCGTGCTGAGCAGCGCCGCGCGCGTGGTGAGTTGCTCGCCGTTGAGCCGCAGCAGCGTGGCCGACTTGCCGTCGTGCGCGAGCACCAGCAGCGGCTCGGTGGTGGGCACTTCATTCACCTCCTTGGTGAGGAAGACGAAGAGCCCGGCCGGCGCGGTCGCGAAGAGCGGGAGCGCTGGCGGCAGCTCGTAGTCAGGCAGGTGCCAGAAGGGGAAATGGATGGCCACCACGCGCTCTCGGGCGTCGAGCGAGGTGCCGGGGTCACCGGGAGTCCAGAACACGGGCAGCTCCGGGTTCGCGGGGTCGGTGAAGGCCACCACCGCTTCACCCGCGACCGGAGCGTCGGCGAAGACGAACCAGCGCTTCTTCGTCGCGAGCTGCAGCCGGCCCGCGCGCTTGATGGTGCCGAGGTCACCGGTCGCGTCCCACCGGAGGTCGCGAGAGCCGGCCACGCTGCGCACGTGGACCTCGGCGGCCGCACCACCCGGCTCGAGGATGAACGCGGGCGTGCGGCCGATGAAGCTCACGTCGGCGTACGCGTCGCGCGGCGCCGTCGCCTGCACCGGCACGCGCAGCACCATCGGCAGCTTCGTCAGCGAGACGCGCAGCGTGTGCTCGTCGCCCATCGCGAGGCCGCGCTCGGTGTCGGTGAGCTTCACCAGCGCGTCGAACTCCGCGGTCTCCATCCACAGCGTGTACGCGCCGGGCTCGAGGTCGACCGCGTCGGCTTCGAGGGCCTCGCAGCCTGACTTCGAGACGAGGAACAGGTCGCGCTCGCCGCCCTCGAGCGTGAGCGTGTACCGGGAGCTGTCTTTCACCACGAGCTCGGCGACGGGCTGCACGCTGCCCTTCGCGCACGGCACGCCGATGGTCGACGCGTCGAACGCCGCGGTCTTGCCGCTGGTGCGCACCGCGATGGGGTTGGGGCCCTGCCCGCTGACCGGCACCTTCTGCAGCGCTTCACGGAGCTTCTTCGCCTGCGCGGCCTTCGAGAAGAGCCGCACCGTGGCGTTGGTGCGAGACGGGTGGTCTTGCCCGTCGAGGAGGTAGAGCTCGTAGCTGCCGGGCTCCACGTCGGTGACGCCGGGCTTGAGGCAGCGGTGCTGCGGCCCGCGCACCAGCACGCCGCCCGCGTTGGTGCGACCGAGCTCGAGCACCACGTCATTCACGCCCGCGATGGTGAACGTCAACGCCGGGGCCTTCGTGGTGCCCTTGAAGCCGCAGTCGTTCATGTGCTTCTCGCCGAGGTCGGAGTCGGTGTTCAGCGTGAAGCGTTGTTCGAAGCCCTGGAAGTCGGGGCCGATGGACACCGGCGCGGCGGCGAGCAGCGAGAGGAGCAGAGCGGACATGGCCGCAGCCTTCAGCACCACCGCGCGAATGCAACCTCATTCACGTTGTAGGAAGCGATGCATGCGCGACGACTTCACTTCGGAGGGGGCGTGCTCGTGCGGGCTGGTGCGCTTCCGCGTCACGCGCCCGCCGATGTTCATCCACTGTTGTCACTGCACGCTGTGCCAGCGGCAGACCGGCAGCGCGTTCGTGCTCAATGGGCTGTGGGAGGCGTCGGCCATCGAGCAGCTCGGCGAAGCGCCGGTCGCCATCTCCATGCCGACGGAGAGCGGCCTCGCGCACGACGTCTACCGGTGCCCGCGCTGTCAGGTCGCGGTGTGGAGCGACTACCGCCGCCGCAAGGTGTTGCTCTTCGTGCGCGTCTCGACGCTGGAGCGCCGCGCGGAGCTGCCGCCCGACGTGCACATCTTCACGCGCAGCAAGGTGCCGTGGCTCACGCTGCCGCGCGATGCGCGTGCGTTCGAGGAGTTCTACGAAATCGACCGCGAGTGGCCGCCCGAGAGCCTCGCGCGGCGCAAGGCGTTGCTGGGGTGAAGGGGCGCCGATGCAGCGCGACGTGTCGGGAGCAGGGCGCTGGCGCGTCGGCGACTCCACGCTGAGCGCCGCGTTCCGTCGGTCTATTTGGTCAGTTCGCGGCGCCTCATCACTGCGATGAGAGCGAGCCGGCCGCGGCCTCGAGCGTGATGGTGGCGCGGGCGCTCTCGGCACGGGCCGCTTCTGCGGCGAGCTGGAGGTCGCTCCACGAGCGCTGCGCGGAGAGGAGCTCAAAGAGCTGCGCGCGGCCCTCGGTGTACGAGGTGCGCGCCATCGCGAGGAGTCGATCTCCGTCGGCCAGCACCGCGTCGTCAAAGAGTTCAAGGCGTGCGCGCGCAGCGTCGTAGCGCAGCACCGCGGCCTGCACGTCGGCGCGCACCTGCAGTTCAAGCGCCTCACGTGTCGCCTCGGCGCCGTCGACCTGCGCCTGCGCCGTTTTCAGCTCCGCGCCCACGCGACCGGTGATGGGCAGGGGCAACGACAGCATCGCGCTGACCGTGTGGTACGGCGGCCCCTGGTACGCGGTGCCCGCCTTGCCCGGCGTGTAATAGAGCCAGCCGAGGCCCACGGTGACGTCGGGCACAGCGCTCTGCCGTGCCAGCTGCACGAGCTTCTGCGCGGCCTCCACCGCGCGGCGGCGCGCCAGCACATCGGCGCGATGAGACAACGCGTGGTCGAGCAGCGCAGCGCCGTCGATGACGCGCGGCCCCTGTGGCAGCTCGGGGTTCAACGGCGGAAGCACCTCGCCCGGCTGCACCGCGCGACCCGCGAGTGACTCGAGCGCCACGCGGAGCCCGCGCGCGAAGGCTTCAGTGGTGACGACATCGCCCTCGAGCCGCCGTGCTTCGACGCGCGCCTGCAGCACCGCCAGCTCCGAGCCGGCGCCTTCCTGCAGGCGACGTTCATTCAACTCCACGAGTTGTTGCAGCGTGTCCAGCGCGGCGCGTTGTCGTTGCGCCACGCGCTGCGCGGAGACGGCGTCAATCCACGCCAGCGCGGCGGCCGCGCGGACGGTGCGCGCCGCGTCTTCGAGGTCGGCCATCGCCACGTCGCGTGACGCGCTCGATGCGTCGATGCGCGCGGCGCGCTTACCCGGCCACTCCAGCGGCTGCGACACCGACGCCGCGGCGTTGTTCTGTGCGCCGACGAACGACACGTCGAACGACGCGAGGCCGGCGGTGATGGTCGGCTCCGGAAAGACGCGCGAGAGCACCACCTGCGCGTCGGCCTGTGAGACCAGCGCGCGCTGCGTGCGCAGCTGCGGGCTGTGCTGCGCCACGTCGGTCAGGTAGCGCTCAAACGACACGCCATCGGCCGAGAGCACCAGCGCCAGGAGCGCGGCGGTCATGACGCCCTCCCTGCGCCGCGCAGCGCGGCCGCGAGTGACGGCAGCGCCGCCAGCGTGAGGAACTTCGAGAACACGATGCCGCCCAGCACCACGATGGCCAGCGGTTGGAGCAGCTCCGAGCCCGCGCCGATGCCCAACGCCAGCGGCAGCACACCGAACATCGTGGCCGTCGCGGTCAACATGATGGGGCGGATGCGCCGCTCGGCAGCGGAGGCGAGCGCTTCGAGGTACGGCACGCCTTCGGCCGCGCGCGCCTCCGCGACCTCCAGCAGCAAGATGCCGGCCTTCACTTCGAGGCCGACCAGCAACACGCAGCCCATCAGCGACGACGCGTTGAGCGCGGTGCCGGTGAGCCACAGCGCCAGCAGCGCGCCCAACAACGCGAAGGGCACGGTGAGCAACACTGCCAGCGCCGGGCGCACCGAGCGCAGCTGTGCCACCAACACCAGCAGCGTCAGCAGCACGCCGAACGTCGCGACGAGCGCGAGCTGACGGAAGGTGTCTTGCTGCGCGGCGTACTGGCCGCCGAGCTCGAGGCGCACGCCGGGCGGCACGCGGAGGTCGCTCAATGCGTGTTGCACGTCCTTCATCACGCTGCCGAGGTCGCGGCCCTCGAGGTCGGCGGTGACGGAGACCACCGGCTGCAGCCCCTCGCGCGTCAGCACCGACGGCACCGGCACGCGCTCGAGGTTCACCAGCGCGCTGAGCGGCACGATGCCTGCGACGCCGCTCGCGCTCACATACGGGAAGGGCAGCAGCGGCAGGCGCTCCTCGTGGAAGCGCACGGCGTCGGCGTAGCGCACGCGCACGTTCAGCAAGCGGTCGAAGCGGCGCAGCGTGCCGCCGAACGCGCCGGCGAGCGCGGCCTGCACTTCGTTCAACACGTCGCCCGAGGAGCGCCCCAGCTTCAGTGCGGCGCTCGGTTGCACGCGCAGCACCAGCGTCGCGGTGTCGGGCTCCACGCCCTGGTAGAGGTCGGCGAGGCCGTCGACGTGTTCGAGGCGTCCGACGATGGCTTGCGCGAGCTGCGTCAACTGCGCTCGGTCTTCGCCGAACAACTTCACCTCCACCGGGCGCGGCACGCCGGAGAGGTCGTTCAACACGTCCTGCAGCACCTGCACGAACTCGTACCGCGCCGCGGGCACCTGGTGTTCCAGCCGGCCGCGCACCTCGGCGATGACCTCGTCGACGGAGCGACTCCGCGCGTCTTTGAGGCGCACCATGATGTCGCCGCGGTTCACCACCGTGGAGGTGACGGGCCCCAGCTCCGCGCCGGTGCGCCGGGAGAACGACGCGACCTCGGGTGTCTCGCGCAGCACGGCTTCAATTTGCTTCGCGGTGGCGACGGTCTGGTTCAGCGACGTGCCCGCGGGGAGGAAGTAGTCGAGCACGAAGGCGCCTTCGTCCATCGGGGGGAGGAAGCCGGTCTCCACGGTGCGCGCCAACGCGACGCTCGCCAGCAACGCCAACGCGAGGAAGGCGGCACCGAACCAGCGGCGGTGCGCGCCCCACGCGGCGACGCGGTGGTACAACACGTCGAGCCGCGACGGCTCCGAGGTCTTCGGGCGCGTCGAGAGCCAGCGCGCGGCCAGCACTGGAACCACCGTCACCGAGACGACGAGTGAGAGCACCACCGCGGTCGACAGCGTCACCGCCAGCGCCGCGAAGAAGTCGCCCACCAGGCCATCGACGAACGCGAGCGGCACGAAGACGATGACGGTGGTTGCGGTCGTGCCCACCACCGCCGCGAAGAGCTCTGACGTGCCCGACTCCGCGGCGTCTTGCGGAGACGCGCCGCGCTCCAGCCGATGCATGATGGCCTCGACCACGATGATGGCGTCGTCGATGACGAGGCCGATGGCCACCGCGAGCCCGCCCAGCGACATCAGGTTGATGGTCTGGTGCAGCAGCTTCATCACCACGAAGGTCGACGCCAGCACCACTGGCACCGTCGACGCGGCGACCAGGCCGGCGCGCACGTCGCGCAGCGAGACACCCAGCACCACGAGGCACAGCAGCACGCCGACCAGAATCGCGTCGCGCACGCTGTGCGCGCTGTCTTCCACGAGCGACGCCTGGTCGTAGACGGGTCGAATGCTGACGCCGGAGGGGAAGCTCTTCGCGACCTCCGCCGCCGCGGCCTCGACGCCGCGCACCACCTCGGGCGTGCTGGCGCCGGGCGCGCGCGACACCGAGAGCAGCACCGTCTCGCCATGCGGCCCGCCGACGCCGGAGGTGCGGTCGACCGCGCCCTCCGTCACCTGCGCGATGGCCGACAACGGAACGGGCACGCCCGACGGCGTGGTCGCGATGGGCACCTGCGCCAGCGCCTCGACGCTGCGCACCTCGCCGGAGACCATCACCGGCACCAGCATGCGGTCGGCGTCGAGGCGGCCCACCGCACCGAACGCCACCTCGCCGCCCAGCTTCGCGGCGACGTCGGTGGTTTTGAGGCCCAGCGCCGCCGCGCGCTCCGGCTCCAACACGACCTCCACCTCGCGCACGTCGCCGCCCAGCACCTGCACCAGCCCCACGCCGGGCACGCGCGCGATGGCCGGGCGCACCACGAAGTCGGCCAGCTCGCGCAGCTCGGTCGGGCTCGCCGCGCCGGAGAGGTTGAAGGTGACGACGGGGAACGCGGTCGGCGTGAGGCGCTCCGTCTCGAACGTCACCGTCGCGGGGATTGAGCCGCGCACATTCGAGAGCTGCGCCTGCACCAGCTGCAGCGCACGCCACATGTCGCTGCCGGGCGCGAACTCCAGCGACAGCTCCGCGCTGCCGCGGATGGTGCGCGCCTTCACGCGCCGCACGCCCAGCGTCGTCACCAGCGCCTGCTCCAGCGGGCGCGTCACCTGCGTCTCGAAGACGTCGGCCGGGGCATCGCCGCCGCGCGCGACCACCACGATGCGCGGGAACTCGAGCTCCGGGTACACGCCCGAGGGCAGCGCGCTCGCCGCGAAGACGCCGCCAAGCGAGAGCGCGAGGAAGCCCGCGACCAACACGGTGCCGTTGCGCAGCGCGAAGCGCCCGACGTTCATCGCGGCGCCTCCACCGTGACGCCGTCGTCGAGGCCCAACACGTCCGCCGAGACGATGGGCGTGCCCGCGTCGAGGCCCTCGAGCACCTCGACCCGCGCGCCGAAGCGCTCACCGATGCGGACCTCGACGACGTGCGCCGCGCCGCCTTCGCAGCGCAGCACCTCGAAGCCGCCCGACGCGGAGCCCCGCAGCGCTGTCTCGGGGATGGTCAGCACCTCCGTCGGCGACGAGACCTCGACGCGCGCTTCTCCGGCGAGGCCGATGGGCGGCAGCACCGGCGCCGCGTCGAAGCGGAGCCGCGCCTGGCCCAACCCCGTCACCGCGTCGACCGCGGGGCTCACCGAGAACACCTGCACCGGCCACGCCTTGCCCGGCAGCGCGTCGAAGCGCGCCTCGCCGCGTTGGTCCAACGTCAGTGCGAGCAGCTGCGCCGGCGTGACGGTGATGAGGAGGTTGAGCTGCGACGGGTCTCCGACGTCGACGATGGGCGTCGCGGGCGTGCCGTCGACGAGGTCGCCCGGGCCGCGCAGCGCGCGCAGCACCACGCCATCCACCGGAGAACGCACCACGGTGCGCTCCAGATCGAGTTTGATTTTTTCCACCTGCGCGACTGCGGCCTCATAGTCGGCTTTGGCAGCAAGCGCACCCAGATCAGTATCTTCGC
>CAMLFP010000159.1 GCA_946479335.1 uncultured Archangium sp. | reverse complement strand
GCGCAGCTCGACCGCCGCAACATCGAGCTGGAGCTGGTGCACGAGCTCGCCGCGGCCGGCACCAGCCTCGACTCGCGCGAACTGTGCGCGCGCGCGTTGGCCACGCTGTGCAGCACCACGCAGACCAACGCCGCGGTGCTGCACCGCCGCGACTCCGCCGGCGAGTACACGCAGACCGGCGACGCCTACGGCACCGAGGGCGTGGTGGTGGAGCGCTGGCGACGCTTCCGGCTCCCGCCGCGGCTGCAGCGCATGCGCGGGCCGACGGCGATGTCGGTCTCCGAGGTGGAGCACGCCCCCGAGCTGCTGCGCCAACAGGGCTTCGTGCAGCTGGCGGTGGTGCCGTTGACCATCGACGGCACGCCCGTGGGCCTGCTGACGCTCGCGCGCAACCACGACACGCCGTACACCGAAGCGGAGATGCGCACCGCGGAGATCCTCGGCGTGCAGCTCACCACCGTGCTCGACCGCGCGCGGCTCTACGAGCAGATGAGCCAGCTCTACGACGACCTCAAGGCGTCGTACGACCAGTTGGCGCGCACGCAGCAGGAGCTGGTGCGGCACGAGCGCCTCGCGGCCGTCGGCGAGCTGGCCGCGGTGATGGCCCACGAGGTGCGCAACCCGCTGGGCGTCATCTTCAACTGCCTCACCACCATCAAGCGCATCAGCCGGCACGACGGCGACGTGGAGATGATGCTCAACATGGTGGGCGAGGAGGCCGACCGGTTGAACCGCATCGTCGGCGACCTGATGGACTTCGTGCGCCCCTACGAGCTGGTGAAGAAGCCGGCGGCGGTGGAGCCCATCATCGCCAACGCCGTCGACGCGGCGTCGCTCTCGGTGCTCAACGGCAACGTGCGGGTGCTCACCGAGTTCCCCCGGGAGCTCCCGCCCTTCCCCGTCGACGCGCACCTGCTGCGGCAGGCGCTGATGAACCTCATCGTCAACGCGGCGCAGTCGATGCCGCGCGGCGGGCGGGTGCTGGTGAACGCCACGACCGAGACACCTCCCGAGGGCGGGCGGCCGTGGCTCGTGGTGCGCGTGCGCGACGAGGGCGTGGGCCTCAGCGAGACGGCCAGCGCGAAGATGTTCCAGCCGTTCTTCACCACCAAGGCCACCGGCACCGGCCTCGGCCTCGCGGTGGTCAAGCGCATCGTCGACTCGCACCTCGGCGACATCGTCGCGCGCAACAACGACGACGGCCCGGGCACCACCTTCACCGTGCGCCTGCCGCCGACCACCGACACGCGCGAGGGTACGATGACGCCGCCGCACGGGCAGCGCGCGCGCTGAGCCCCCGCCTCAGCGTGGAGTGAGGGAGAGCGTGCGCTCGGCGAGCGTGCCGCCGGCGTCATCGGTGAACCGCGCGGTCACGCGCGTCGGGCCCGACAGCCACGCGCCGACCGGCGTGCTCGTCGGGAGCGCGACGTCGGTGCCGTCGCTCACCCGCACCCCGGAGACGAAGGTCTGCGCGGTGCCGTCGAGCGAGATGGTCAACGTCGCGGGCTGCGGCGCGGTGTACGTGAACTGCACCAGCGCGCCCTCGCCGCACACCAGGGTGCCGCCCGCCAGCGCTTCGCCCGTGACGTGCCCCTCGCTCACGCAGAAGGCGCGCACGCCCCAGCTTTTCCCGGTGGCGCCGCGCGGAGTGAAGGGGTCCTCCCGGGTCGCGCGCGAGCTGAAGACCGCGACGGTCGACACCACCAGCACCGCCGCCGCGGCGAGCAGCAGGCCCCAGCGGCGCGGCACCAGCGGCGGAGGCGCGACGACCGACGGCACCGGCGCGCTCCTGGCGAGGATCAACGCCTGCAGCACGTCGCGCTTCTGCTCCGAGAGCCCGCCGCCCGAGAGCCGCGCCTCGACGCGCGCGAGGCGGTCGTAGCGCTCCCGGCAGCTCGCGCATTCGCGCAGGTGTTCTCGCAGCGGCGCGGCGCGCTCGGCGGGCGCGTCTCCGGCGAACTCGGCGTCCATCGCGGCGCGGGCGTCATCGCAGGTCATGTGGGCTCCGTGATGAACGACCAACCGGTCGGCGTGAGCGCGCCGAGGTAACCGTGCGCCTTGAGGTACTCCAGCACGCGCAGGCGCAGCTTGTGCTCGCGCCGCCGGAGCTGGATGCGGGTCTGCCCGAGACGCTCGGCCGCGACGTTCTGGGTCAGCCCCTCCACGTAGCGGAGGTCGAACAGCCGGCCCTCCTCTTCGCCCAGCTCCGCGCGGAAGCGCGCCATCAGCTCACCGACCTCGCGATCTTCGAGCTCCTCGTGCACGTCGGCGCGGTCCAGCGAGAGCGCCGCGTCGACCTCCGCCGAGAGCTCGAGACCCACGGGGCGCTCGCGGTTGCGCAGCAGCTCCAGCAGGTAGTTGCGCGCGATGCCCATCAAGAAGAACTCGTACGGCCGCTGCCCGTCGTACACCTGCCGCGCGCGCGGCTCGAAGGCGCGGGTGAAGACCTCGACGATGGCGTTCTCCATTTCCATCGATGACCTCAAGACCGCGAACGACTGCCCGCGGAACGCCGCGGCCCGCAACATGCGTGTGAGCGCGTCGGCGTGCTTCCGGTACACCTCTGCCAGGGCCGCGGCGTCGCCGGCCCGAAACTGCTGCAGAAGCGCCCGGTCGAACCCCACGCGCGGCTGACTACCGCCCAGCCCCGACCGACACCAGCGCTGGCTTTTGTCTGTATTGCCCCGGGCCGCGACGGTGGCTCGTCGCCCGGCTACTCTTCGCCACGTGCTCGCTCTTTCTCTCGTGGTGGCGGCCTCGCTGGGCGCCAGCTCACCGGTCTACGCGCTGATCATCGCCAACAACCAGAGCAACGACCCGAAGCAGGCGAACCTCAAGTTCGCCGACGACGACGGCGCGCGGTACTTCACGGTGCTCAAGCCGATGGCGGAGCAGGTGCGGTTGCTCAGCGTGCTCGACGACGACACGCAGCGCCGCTTCCCCGGGTTGGCGGCGCAGACCCGGCCGCCGAGCCGCAAGGAGCTGCGCGAGGCGCTGGGCCAGCTCAACGCGCAGATGAAGCAGGCGCGCGCCGAGGGGAAACAGCCGGTGTTCTTCTTCGTCTTCACCGGGCACGGGCAGCGCGGCGACGCGGGTGAGGGCTCCATCGCGCTGCTGGGCGAGCAGTTCACGCGCACGCAGCTCTTCGAGGAGGTGCTCACGCCGCTGCAGGCCAGCACCACGCACCTCATCATCGACGCGTGCGACTCGTACTTCTTCGTCAACCAGCGCGGCGGGCTCCCGGTCGCCGCGAGCCAGCGGGTGGCGGTCGCGCAGTTCCTCGAGGAGCGCTCGCTGGACCGCTTCCCCGACGTGGGCGTGGTGCTCTCCACCAGCAGCCAGCAGGAGAGCCACGAGTGGGCCGCCATCAACGCGGGCGTCTTCTCGCATGAGGTCATCTCCGCGCTGCTCGGCGCGGCCGACGTCAACGCCGACGGGAAGATTGAGTACTCCGAGCTGCGCGCGTTCGTCGCCGCCGCCAACCAGCAGGTCGACGACCCGCGCGGCAAGGTGGACATGTTCGCGCGCCCGCCCGCGAGAGATCGCTCGGCGCCGCTGGCGGAGCTCACCGCGCCATCGAGCAACGCGTTCCTCCTGTTGCCCGCGGGCGTCGAGGGGCACCACTGGGTCGAAGACAGCCACGGCGTGCGCCTCGCCGACTTCAACAAGGAGCCCGCGCGCGCGTTGCTGTTGGCGCTGCCGCCCGGTGAGACGTATTTCGTGCGCACCGCCGCCAGCGAGGCGCGGCTCGAGCGCCCGCGCGCCGGCAAGCTGGTCGACGTCGCGCAGCTGGCGTGGGCGCCCTCGAGCACCGCGGCGCGCGGTGGTTCGCTCGACCAGAGCTTCCGCGAGCACCTCTTCGGGTCGCCGTATGGGCCGACGTTCTACGGGGGCTTCGTCGCCAGCAGCGGCGAGGTGCCGGTGCGCCCCGCCCCGGAGCCGGACCTCTCGCCCTGACCTCCCCGTGACGTCGCCCCTGCTCCTCACCTTCGTGTTGGCGGCCGCGCCGTGCGTGCGCGTGGTGGTCACGCCCTTCGAGCCGCTCGCCACCTCGCCCGCCGTGGCGCGCGCGCTCGAGGAGCAGGTGCGCGGCGCGTTGACCTCCCGGCCGGGGCTGTGCGTCGAGCCACGCGCGGCCACCATCGAGAAGCTGGCGAAGTTCCCCCGGCGTGCGCTGCCGCCGTGCCTCGATCGCGCGTGCGTCACCGCGCAGCTCTCCGCGCTCGACGCCGACGAGGTGGTCAGCGGCGTGGTCGTCGGCGCCGGCGCGCACCACAACGTCGACCTCCTCCGCGCCACCGCGACGCGCACCGCCCGCGCCACCGCCGCGGAAGTGGAGCTCGCGACGGCGCTGGGCGTCCTCTACCAGTGGGACACGCGGGCGCCGGCGAAGAAGACCCGCTGGCCCTCGCTGGCGCTCGGCGCGGCCGCGGTGACCAGCGCCGGCGTGGGCGTCGCGCTGGGCCTCGACGCGCGGCACCACCAGCAGCAGCTCTCGAACGGCACCACCGGCTGCGGCGGCGGTGGCACCG
This sequence comes from uncultured Archangium sp., assembly GCA_946479335.1. Next base: position 7,137 of record CAMLFP010000159.1, on the reverse strand, counting down.
GCTACCGCGACTGCCTCGACGCGCAGCTCAAGACGGGCAAGAGCGAAGCGACCGCTGCCAACGTGCTCTTCGGCGTCGCGGGCGCGCTGCTGACGGGCGCCGTCGTGCTCTGGGTGGTGGACCTCCCGTGACGGCGCGCGCCTTCATCGCCGTGGCGCTGGCCAGCTTGAGCGCGTGCGTCTTCGCGCCCGACCTCTCGCGCTACGAGCCGTGCACCGCGAGCGGTGAGTGCCCCACCGGGTTCCTCTGTCTCGCGGAGGCGCGCCGCTGCGTGCCCGAGTGTGGAGAAGACTGCCCTCCGCCCGACGACGCGGGCACCGACGATGCGGGTGTTGAAGACGCCGGCGCCGACGCGGGCGACCACGACGCAGGCGTGGAAGACGCCGGGCCCGACGCGGGCGACGACGACGCGGGTGTTGAAGATGCAGGCACCGACGCGGGGCCCCCGCTCGCGCTGCCGGCGCAGGCGTTGGCTGCGGCCATCGAGACGGCCGCGTACGCCGTCGACTTCATGCCCACCGGCGGCGTGGGGCAGCACCACTTCTCGATGGACGGCGGCGTGCCGGGGTTCACCTTGAGCGTCACCGGCACCTTGTCGACGGCCGCCGCGCCGACGCCGGGCACCTTCCCCTTCTCCATCACGGTCGAAGACGACGCGGTGCCGCGCGCGACCGTCACCACGCCCTTCTCTCTCGAGGTGCGCCCGCTGCTGCGCGTGGCGAGCAACGTGTTGACCGACGGCCGGCAGGGGCAGGCGTACAGCGAAGTGCTGAGCGCCACCGGCGGCACGCCGCCCTACACCTGGAGCCTCGACGGAGGCGCGCCCCCGACGGGGCTCTCGCTCTCCGACGCGGGGGTGCTGTCGGGCACGCCGAGCACCAGCGGCGCGGCGGTGACCTTCGGCGTGACGGTGAGCGACTCGGCCTCGCCGCCGCAGCGCGCCAGCCGGCAACTCAGCGTGCAGATCAAGACCTTGGTACTGACGCTCGACATCGCGACCGCGGGCGCGCCCGATGGCCGCGTGGGTACGGCGTACGCGCTGCCGTTGAAGGTGTCCGGGGGAACGCCGCCGTACACCTGGTCGGTGCAGTCGGGCACCGCCTCCCTGCCGCCAGGGTTGGCGCTGACGAATGCCGGGAGCGACTGGTCGCTGAGCGGCACGCCCACCGCGACGGGCACCTTCCCGTTCACGGTGCGCTGCGTCGACTCCGTGCTGCAGTCGCAGAACCAGGCGCTGAGCCTCACCGTGTACTGAGCGGTCACCGCGCGGGCCTGACGCGCGTCATCGCGAAAAGTGCGCTGGGGCGATCCACGTGGTGGGCAGGGCGCAACACCCTGCAGCCGAGTTGAAAAACCACCCGACTGGAGACCCCCCACGTGAACGTCCGACCGCTTTGCGCCTCGCTGGTGCTCATCATGCTCAGCGCCTGTACCCCCAACATCGTCCTCCCTGACGCGGGCCACACCGCCGACGGAGGGAGTGACTCCGGCGTGGCGTTGACGCCCGCGTCGTCCATCTCGCCGGCGAGCCTCGACTTCGCGCAGGCGTTCTGCGGCGCGGCGACGACGAAGGACGTGGTCGTCAGCAACACCGGCACCGGCGAGCTCACGGTCGCGGCGGCGATCGCCAACTCCACGGTGTTCTCGGTGTCGCCCGCGAGCGCCACCGTCTCCGCGGGCGCCAGCGCCACCTTCACCGTCACCGCGACCGTCTCGGCCAGCGCCGCGGCCGGCACCGACTACACAGGCACGCTGACGTTCACCACCAACGAGGCCGTCGCCGCCCACACCGTGGCGCTGACCGCGAAGTCGGCGGGCGTCACCCTCACGCTGACGCCGTCGGTGGCGACGTTCGGGGTGCTCCCGGTGAACACCGTCGCGCCGGCGCTGCCCTTGACGCTCACCAACACCGGCAACGTGGCGGCCACCGTCTCGTTCACCCAGCCCGCTGACGCGCAGTTCTCCCTCGCGTGGACCGGCGCGCCCGACGCGGTGACGGTGGCGGCGGGAGCGACGCTCCCCGGGCTGCAGGCGGGCTTCACGCCGTCGACCATCACGCCGTCGACCAGCACCGCCGCGCTCACCGTGGCGGAGGCGGTGTGCGGCACCTCGGTCTCCTCCATCGCGATGTCGGGGCAAGGCACCAACGGCAGCCTGATGCTCTCGACCACCGACGTGTTCTTCGGCACCAACGGGCGCGTCAACTGCGGCACGCAGGCGGGCATGCAGACGCTGGTGCTGACCAACACCGGCAACCAGGCCTTCGCGTGGAACGCGACGCTGAGCAAGGGGCTGAGCTCGCCGTTCACCTTCTCGCCGAGCAGCGGCACGCTGCCCGCCAACTCCGGCACGGTCACCATCAACATCTCGACCAGCGCGATCCCCCCCGAGGCGTCGACCGCCGATGACGCGTTCGGCGACATCCTCACCATCGTCACCGACATCGCGAACGACGCGGCGCACCCCATCACCCTGCACCAGACGGCGAACGGCGCGGTGTTGAGCTGGGCGCAGAACTCGGTCGACTTCGGCCAGGTGCCCGTCAACAACACGGCGAGCGCGCCCATCGGGCTCGTCAACGCGGGCAACACCAGCCCGATGGTGACGCTGACCTCCGACAACGCGGCGTTCACCATCGACCCGCCGAGCCCGCTGGCCGCGACGGGCGCCAGCAGCACCGAGCTCACCGGCACCTTCGCGCCCGGCACCTCGGTGCTGCCCCAGACCGGGCTGCTCGCGCTGACGCTCGACCCCACGGAGCCCCTGTGCGGCGCGCTCCCCGGCCCGCTGCCGATGAGCGGCCAGGGCACCAACGGGTCGGTCAGCTTCTCGCCGGTGGCGCTCGACTTCGGCGCGGTGAACTGCGGCACCACCGCGGCGGCGCGCACCATCACCTTCCGCAACGACGGCAATCAGGCGTACACCATCACCCCGACGCTCGGGCACGACGCGGGCTCGTGGTTCGCGGTGACGCTCGCGCCGCCCACCGGCGTGGTCGACCCTGACGGCGGCACGGTGGTCATCACCGTCGCGCCCAACGCGATTCCCCAGACGTCGGCGGTGACGCCCGACCTCTACGGCGACACCCTCACCGTCAGCACCGACGTGGTGGGAGATTCACCGCGCGACATCCCGCTCCGCCTCACCGCGCGCGGCAGCATCTTCGCCATCAGCACCAACAGCATCAACTTCGGCTCGGTGGCGGTGGGCACGACGGCGAGCTCGCAGTTCACCGTCACCAACGACGGCAACGCGGCCGGCGGCCTGGTCTTCACGCCCGGCCAGCCCACCATCTTCGGGCTGCCGTCGAACGCGCAGGTGAACCCCAACACCTCGAGCGGCCAGACCGGCACGATGACCCCGATGGGCGCCATGGGCTACAGCGACACGGCCACCATCGCCGCGGCCAGCGGCACGGTGCTGTGCCAGCCACTCCCGTTCACCACCATGAGCCTCGCGGGCGCGGGCACCTCGGGCAACGTGATGGCGCTCTCGACCTCCAGCCTCACGTTCGGCGCCGGCGGCCTGGTGCCGTGCGGCTCGACGGCGAGCGCGCTGACGGTGGGCGTCACCAACAACTCGGCGCAGACGCTGACGCTGGCCCTCGCGCTCGAGCAGGGCGCCAGCTCGCCGTACACCGTGTCGGGCCCCACCACGGTGGCCGCGGGCGCGACCGCCACCATCACCGTCACCCCGAAGATGGTGCCGGCCACGTCGTCGACCGCCGCTGACGGCTTCGCCGACACGCTGTCCATCACCGGCACCGGCGGCCCCATCAACGAGACGCACACCGTGTCGCTGCACGAGACGGCGCAGGGCGCGGTGCTGACGCTCAACCCCACCTCGCTGGCCTTCACCAACGGGCAGACCAAGAACTTCACCGTCAACAACTCGGGCAACGTCACGGCGCCGTACACGCTGACGGTGGGCGGCAACAACCCGGGCAGCTTCGCGGTCACCCCGACCTCGGGCACGGCGAACGCGGGCAACAGCGTCACGGAGTCGGTCACCTACTCCAAGCCGCTGCTCAGCGGCCCGCAGTCGGCCACGGTGTCCATCACCAGCACCGCGGGGCGCTGCGCTCCGCTCCCGGCGGCGTTGACCGTGTCAGGCAACTGACGCACGCGCCGCTTCGTCGGGCCCTCGCCCTCCTCCGGTCACGCGCCGGTGGAGGGCGAGTCATTTCACGCGGGCAGCGCGGTTACGCCTCGCGCGTCTCGAGGATCTGCACGCCCATCATCGCCGCGAGGAAGGCCTTCACCTGGTGCTCGGGCCGGCCGGCCAGGGCAATCAGCTCGGCGTTGGTGCGGGTGCCGTCGACGCGGGGCAGCAGCTGGGCTTCCCACTTCTCGAGCTCGAGCTCATGGAGCTGGTACGCGGGCTGTTGGCTCGGCAGCAGGCGCTCTTCGGGCTTGATGATGCGGTTCAGGCGCTCGGGCTTGTAGAGCTTCTTGATGCCGCGAATCGTGAGGTTGCCGGGGAAGAGGTCCAGCTTGATGCTCTCCGCGCGCGCCTTCTCGCGGAAGGTGACGGTGAACTGGCCCTCTTCCCAGCCGAACAAGCTGTAGATGATGGCCTTCACCTGCTGGCCTACGTAATAGAGGCGCTCGGTCTCCTTGAGGAGGCCGCGCTCCACCAGCACGTCGCCGGTGCGCCGCTTGCTCTGCGCCGCGACCACCGCCGCGTCTTGCAGCTGGTCGGGCTTGATCTTCCCCACGCGCACCAGGAACTGGCCGAAGCGGTCAGCGGCGAGGTTGGAGAGCGCGAACACCGGCTGGCCGCTCTCGAAGTAGACGACCTTCTTCACCTTGCCCTTCTGCACGTAGAGCTCGCCGGTCTCCTTCGAGAGGTAGAAGGCGCTGATCAGCCCGGGCAGGTTGTCGCGCAGCTCGCCCTGCCGCGCGGTGCGCGACGGCGCGACGATGCCGCTGGCCATCGACGGCGGAGGCCGCGTGCCCGACACCGGCCCCGCGACGTGCCGCTGCGCGGTGAGCGTGGCGCCCTGCAATTCAGCGGTGATGTTCCCGCCGCCGGTGACGCGGATCTTCCCGGTCAGCTCCATCGGCTCGTCGGAGTCGCCCTCCTCCACGTCGATGTCGAGCTCGACGTCGCACGACTCCTCGGCGGGCGGCGAGGTGGGCGCAGGGCGCGCCGGCGGCGGCACGATGTGCTTCACCGCCTCGAGCAGCTGCTTGGCGTCGAAGGGCTTCTCGAAGAAGCGCGCGCCGGGGAAGCGCGTGGTGGCCTCGGTGGAGTGCTTGGTGCCCTTGAAGACGCCGCTCATGAACAGCAGCGGCAGCTCCGGCCTGCTCGCGCGCAGCCCCTCGGCCACGTGGTAGCCCATCATGTCGGGCAGCAGCACGTCGATGATGGCGACCCCGATGGCGGCGGTCTTGCCCTGCTCCACCGCGACCTTGCCCTTGTTGGCCCCGATGACGGTGTAGCCCGCTTCCTCGAACAGAGAGGTCAGCAGAGCCACGAGCTCCTTGTTGTCATCGACGACGAGAATCGCGGGCGACATCTTGGGGCGGCAGGTTACTCTCGCCCCGCGGGCGCTCTCAAAGGAAAGCTCTCATGGCACGCATTCTTCTCCTCCTCGTTCTGACCGGTGCCTCAGTTTCACTCGCGCAGGATCTGCCCGACGCCGGGTTGCCCGATGCCTCCGTCGGTCAGGGCGGCGCGGATCAAGGCAGCGAGGAGAACGACCCGAACGGCGCCTGCCGCAGCGACCGTGACTGCCTCGGCGCCACCGAGTGCGTCAGCGGCAGCTGCAAGCCCGCGCCGGTGAAGGAAATCGGGTGCTCCTCGGCACCGGTTCTGTGGCTGCTGCCGGCGGTGGTGGCGCTGCGCCGCCGCCGCAGGCGATGAGCGCGTGCAGTGACGACGGAGGCGCCGCTACTCCCGCCCGGGGTGCGCGGCACGCCACCGCGCACGCAGCGAGGCCAGTGACTCGGGCACGCGCTGCTCCAACACGCGCACGCGCTTGATGCGGTCGGCGCGAAAGTGCCGGAAGTCGCCGCGCAGCTCGCAGTGCGCCGCCAGCAGCCGCACGTCTTCGGTGTACGCCAGCACCACCGGCCACACCACGCGCGTGGTGACGCGCCCGGCGACGTCGACATACGAGAGCTCCAGCTTGCGGCCCTCGCGCGTCGCGTGGCGCACGGCGGCCAGGTCGACGGAGTCAGCGATGCGACTGCGCGGGCGCGCGGGCTTCGTCACCGCGTCGAGCAACACCGGCCGCAGCGCCGGCGGCACCACGTCGCGCAGCTTGTCGGTGAGGCTCTTCGCGGCGCGCACCAGCGTGGCGTCACCCCGCTGCGCGACCCACGCGGCGCCGAGCATCGCGGCCTCCAGCTCGTCGGCGGTGAACATCAACGGCGGGAGGTCGTAGCCCGCGTCGAGCACGTAGCCGGTGCCCGCCTCCCCGCGAATCGGTACGCGCTGCGTGATGAGCTCCGCCACGTCTCGGTAGAGCGTGCGCAGCGACACCTCGAGCTCGCCGGCGAGCGCGCGCCCGGTGACCGGCTGCCGGCTGCGTCGCAGCCGCTGGATGATGGCGAAGAGCCTGTCGGTGCGACGCATGGCCGCGCAACCTAGCCCACGTTGCTGTCAGCACGATGTCAGCAGCTCTGGGAGAGGGTGCATCTGCCCGCCGCAATTACGCGGCGACCTCACGGAGTTCCCATGCACTTCGCTTCCATCCGCATCGTCACCACCGACGTCCACCGGCTCGCCGAGTTCTACGCGCACCTCACCGGGCTCACGCCGACCTGGCACACCGACGACTTCGCCGAGTTCGTCACCGCGCGCGGCACCCTCGCGCTCGCGCATGAGCGCACGCTGAAGGCGCTCGGCGCGGGCGTGGTTCAACCCGGGAGCAACCGCTCCCTCATCATCGAGTGGCTCGATAACGACGTCGACGCGACCTTCGAGCGCGCGCGGCCGCACCTCACCGACGTGTTGCAGCCACCGACCACCATGCCCTGGGGCAATCGCTCGCTGCTGGTGCGCGACCCCGACGGGAATCTCCTCAACTGCTTCACGCCGGTGACCGACGCCGCGAAGCAGCGCGCCCGCGTGAACTAGAGCGCATCTCACAACCTCTCCCGTCGCCAGAACGCCGCGCTGCTTCGTCGG
>CAMLFP010000158.1 GCA_946479335.1 uncultured Archangium sp. | reverse complement strand
TGGCTGTTGCTGTCGACCCGCAAGGGCCAGCGCACCGAGCAGACCGACGAGACGGAGGTCGAAGAGCGCGTGCCACGCGCGAATGACGAGCCCGTAGACGAGCGACGCCGGCCACAGCAGCCACGCGCGCCACGTCGGCGGGCCGTACCACCAGCTCACGCGCGCTCCCGGAGCGACTCGTAGAACTGCACCACGCGTTGCGCGATGGCCGGCGCGCGTTCGAGCTGCAGCGCGCGGCGCGCACCGGTGAGTGAAAGGAGCGCGGCTTCGGTCGGCTCGATGAGCTCGTCGGCGTAGAGCGACAGCGCGCCTTCGTCGACCGCGACCACGCGCACGCCACACGCGCGGGCCTGCGCGGCGGCGCGCGCGCTCCAGTCGTTGCCGAGCCCCAGGATCCACACCTCGTCGAGGGTCTTGAGCTGCGCGAAGAACGCGTCGCCCGAGAGGTAGCCGGTGAAGCGCACGCGCGCGTCGGCCTGCGCTTTGAGCTGCGCTTCGAGCGGGCCATCACCGATGAGGATGAGCTCCGCGTCTTTGAGTTTGCTGAACGCCTTGAGTGCCAACTCGTGGCGGCGCGAAGGTTGGAACGTCGAGACCATGCCGATGCGGCGCACGCCCCTCACCCCAACCCTCTCCCCGGGGGAGAGGGAGTCTGGAATGAGCGCCGGGAGGATGAAGACGCGCTGGCCCAGCAGTCGCCGCGTCAGCGCGTCGTACGGCACGGTGAAGCCATCGGCCGCGGGCACGAAGCGACGCACGGAGCGCGGCGCGTGAATCGAACGCACGGTGACCGCTCCGCGCGGGCGGCCGAAGCGCAGCAGCGTGTGGTCGTGTGAGAAGTGCGCGTGCACCACGTCGGCCTCCGCGCGGCGCAGCGTGAGCACGTCGCGCGCCATCGCCACCGGTGTCGACTTCACCGAGAGTTCGAGCGGGAGCGTCGACAGCAGCGCGTGCGCCTCGAGGCGCGGCACGATGAGCTCCTCGCTGGTCGTCACCGTGCGCTTGCGGTCGACCGCCACGCTGACGTCGTGACCGAGCGCGCGCTGCTCGAGCGCGAGCTGCAGCACCGTGTCGGCCGGGCCGGTGAAGAACGGAGAAGCGAGCAGGTGGAGGATCTTCACGCCAGCAGCTCCGCGAGCGCGTCGACGTTGCGGTCGCTGGCGCCGGAGATCTGCCGCACCGCCTGCCGCGCGAGCTCACCCACCGACTCGACGCTGCCGGGGCGCGCCAGCAGGTCGCTCATCACGCGCACCAGGTGTTCGACGTCGTTGACCTGGATGCCGCCGCGCCCGACGAGCACCGCCACCGAGTCGCGGAAGTTCTCCATGTGCGGCCCGAAGAGCACCGGTTTTCCCTGCGCCGCCGGCTCGAGGATGTTCTGCCCGCCGCGCGTGGTGAAGCTGCCGCCGACGAAGACCACGGTGGCCAGCGCGTAGGCGCGCGCGAGTTCGCCGATGGTGTCGAGCAACACCACCGGCGCGCCGTCGACGTTGCCCTTCGAACGAAACGCCACCCGCTGCCCCGCTTCACGCGCCAGTTGCGCCACCCGCTCGGCGCGCTCGAGGTAGCGCGGCGCGATGACCAGCCGCAGCGTGGGGAACTGCGCGACGAGCTGCTGGTACGCCGCGAGCAGCACCTCCTCTTCGCCGTCGTGGGTGCTCCCCGCGATCCACACCGGGGCGCCGTCAGGCAACCCGAGCGCCTGCTTCAAGCCGCTGTCGACCGCGCTCTCGGGAGGCACCAACGCGTCGAACTTGGTGTTGCCGGTGACGCGCACGCGCGCCTTCGGTGCGCCGAGCCGCAGCGCGCGTTCGGCCTCGTCGTCTTCGCGCATGAGAAAGAGGTCGATGTCGAGCAGCGGGTTCTCGATGGCCGCGAAGAGCGCCTCGTAGCGCCCGAGGTGTTTCGCGGAGAAGCGGCCGTTGGTGAGCGCCACCTTCGCGCCCGACGCGTGCGCCGCGCGGATGAGGTTGGGCCAGATCTCCGTGTACTCCAGCACCAGCAGCGCGGGCTTTACGGCGGCCACCGCGCGGCGCGTGGAAAAGAAGAGGTCCCACGGGGCGTAGATGACGGCGTCGACCTGGCCCTGGAGGCGCTGCTGCGCCATCAACGCGCCGGTGTTGGTCATGGTGCTGACCACGATGCGCGCCCCGGGGACACGCGCGCGCAGCCGCGAAATCATCGGCGAGAGCGCCAGCAGGTCGCCCGCGCTCGCGCCGTGGAACCACAGGGTCGGCCCGTCGAACGGCGGCAGCTTCACGAAGCCGAAGCGCTGCCAGAAGCCGTCGCGCGTCTTGCGCATCAGCGTCAACACGGGGAACGCCACCGCGAAGAAGAGCCACGTGGCGATGACGTAGAGCGCGCGCAAACGAGGGCGCCTTCTACCTCAGCTTCTGCGCGCAGGCGGCCAGCAGGCGCTCGCGGTTCAAGAAGAAGGGCACCAGCTGCGCGTCTCCGGCCTCGAGGAGCGACTGCGCGCGGCGGTACTCGGTGACGGCGTCTGCGCGGGCAGCGCGGCGCTCCAGCAGCAGCCCCAGCAGGTACCGCGCGGCCGCCAGCTTCGGCGAGAGGTAGAGCACCTTGCGGAGGTCGGCCTCCGCGGCGGGGTGTTCGCCTTCGACCGCGAGCAGCTGCTCGAAGAGCCGCGCGCCCTCCTCTTCCGCCGAGCTGGGCGGGGGCAGCGGTGAAGACCGCGAACGAGGCACCGGCACCGGCGGCGCGCTGGGGCGAGGGAGCGGCGCGGGCGGCGGCGTGGGGCGGGTGCGTTGGTAGAAGAAGGCGCCGGGCACCATGAGCGTCGTCAACTCCGCGACGGGCTCGAGCAGCGGTTCGGCGGCCGACAGCACCAGCACTCCACCGACGCGCAGCCGCGCCACCAACCGGTTGATGACCGCCTTCGCCACCTGCGGCGAGAAGTAGATGAGCACGTTGCGGCAGACGATGACGTCGAAGCCGCCGTGCACCTCGGGGAAGTGCGCGTCGTTGAGGTTGTGCTGCTCGAAGCGCGCCTGGCGCGCCAGCAACGGCGCGAGCGTGCGCGAGCCGTCCCGCTTCCCGGTGGAGACGAAGAAGCGCTCCACCAGTGACGCCGGCACGCGGGTGAGCGCGTCGGCGGTGAAGCTCAGGTGCCGTGCCTGCTCCAGCGCGCGGGGCGCGAGGTCACTCCCCAGCACGGTGCTCTCGGGTGACGCGCCCGCCTCGGCGAGCATCAACAACAGCGTGGCGACCTCTTCTCCGGTCGAGCACCCGGCGCTCCAGAGCCGCAGCGGCCGCGCTTCTGACACCATCGGCCGAAGCACGTACGTCGCGAGCGCGCGCAGCTGCTCCTCATCGCGGAACAGGTCGGTCTTGTGCACCGACACCACCGACAAGAGCGCGTTGAGCTCGTCAGACGATTCGCGCGCCTCGAGGCGCTGGGTGAAGCGGGCGGCCAGCGCAGCGTCGTCTCTCAAGCGCTTGCGCAGCTCCCGCACCAGGCGCGCGGCCTGCTGGTCTGACAGCGCGACGCCGGTGTGCGCCGAGATGCGCGCGAGCAGCGCCTCGAAGGCCGCCGTCACTTCGCGTCGCCGCGCGCCAGCTTCACCAGCACGCCCGCCACGTCGTCGCCGTGCACCACCAGGTCGACCACGCCCTTCGCGATGGCCGCGCCCGGCATGCCGAACACCACGGCCGAGTCCTGGCTCTGCGCGAGCGTGCGGCCTCCGGCGGCGCGGATGGCCGCGAGCCCGTCGACGCCGTCGGTGCCCATGCCGGTGAGGATGACGCCCACGGTGCGCTTGCCGTACACCTTCGCGGCCGACTCCAGCAGCGCGGAGCCCGACGGGAGGTGCCCTTCGCGCGGAGGGCCCGCCGTCACCGCCACGCGACCGCGCGCCGCGACCGTGAGGTGCGCGTCAGCCGGCGCGATGAGGACGGTGCCCGGCGTGAGCAGGTCTCCGTCTTTCGCCAGCTTCACCTTCAGCTTCGAGGTGCCCGCGAGCCAGCTCACCAGCGAGTCGGAGAACGCGGCGTTGATGTGCTGCACCACGGCGAGGGGCGCGGGAAAGTCGGCGGGCAGGTCGGCGAGGAGCTTCTGCAGCACCTGCGGCCCGCCGGTGCTGCTGGCGATGCACACCAGCCCGACGTTGCCGAACGCGAGGGGCGCGGGCTGCGACGCGGGCGTGGGGAGCGGCGTCAGCGACGACGAGGTGACGCTGGTGGCGGTGGGCGCGCGGCGAGCGCCCTTGAGGTGCCGAATCACGCGCACGCTGGCGAGCAGCTTCACCTCGCGGGCGATGGAGGCCATCTCGTGCTCCGCGGGCTTCACGCGCAGCGCGAGCGCGCCGACGGCGAGGGCGCGGTGGGTCAGCTCCGGCGCCTGGTTTCGCGGGTCGGCGGTGAGCACCAGGATCGGCGTGGGGTACTCGGCCATGATCTTCTCGGCGGCGGAGAGCCCGTCCATCACCGGCATGTCGACGTCCATCGTGATGACCTGCGGCTTGAGGCTGGCGGTCATGGCGACGCCCTCTTCGCCGTTGGAGGCGGTGCCGAGCACCTCGATGTCAGGGTCGCGCTGGAGCGCGTCGACGATCAGCTGCCGAATGAGCGGGCTGTCGTCGACGACCAGCACCCCGATTTTGCCAGCCATGGTCATCGCGCTCCTCATGACATCAAACGGCCGACCACGTCGACCAGGTCCTGCCGCACGAGGTCGCCCTTGGTGACATAGCCATCGGCGCCGGCCTCCATGCCGCGGCGGCGGTCTTGCTCGCTGCCGCGCGTGGTGACGATGACCACCGGGAGGCGCGCGAACGACGGATTGCTCTTCAAGCGCCGCGTGAGCTCCAGCCCGTCGACGTTGGGCATCTCGAGGTCGGTCACCACGCAGTCGACGCGCTCGCGGCCCAGCACCTCCAGCGCGCGCGCGCCGTCGGTAGCCTGCACGATGACGTAGCCCACGGCCTCCAGCAGCGAGACCAGCAGCTCCCGGGTGAGCGGCGAGTCGTCGACCACCAGCACGCGGCGGCGCTGGTCCTGGTGCGCGGCGCGGGGCGCGGCGTGGAGCTTGAGCTCCCGACCGTGCGCGGTGGCCACCAGGTGCGGCGCCGACAACACCAACGCGAGCTCGCCGCTGGCCATGGGCGTCGCGCCGGAGAGGTACGTGTAGCGCGAGAGCAGGCCCTTCAACGGCAGCACGGCCTGCACGCGCTCCTCCAGCACGCGGTCGACCGCCACGGCCGCCAGCTGGCCACGGCCGCGCAGCACCAGCACCAGCTCGTCGCGCACCGGCGGGCGCTCGGGCGCCGCGAAGAGCAGCGAGGCCACGCTGGAGAACGGCAGCACGTCACCGTCGACGCGCAGCGCGGGGCGGCCAGCGACCTCCGTCACCAGCTCCGGCTCGACCGTCAGCGCGCGCAACACGTTGGCGGCAGAGAGGCACAGCGTCTCGTCACCGGCCTTGATGAAGAGCACCGGCGCCACGGTGAGGCTGATGGGCACGCGCAGCTCGAAGGTGCTGCCCTCCCCGGGGGCCGACTCGACGAAGACATCGCCGCCGACGGACACGAGCCGCGTGCGCACCGCGTCGAGCCCCACGCCGCGCCCCGAGACGTCGGTGACGGTGTCGCGCGACGAGAAGCCGGGCTGAAAGATGAGGTCGACGGCCTGCGCGTCGGTGAGCCGGGCCGCGAGCGCTTCATCGAGGAGCCCGCGCCGCACCGCCACCTGCCGCAGCTCCGCGGGGCTCAGGCCGCGCCCGTCTTCGCGCACGCGCAACACGACGCGCTCGCCTTCACGTCGCGCCGACAACAACAACACCCCGCGCGGGGCCTTGCGCGCCGCGAGCCGCGTGTCCTTGTCTTCGAGGCCGTGGTCGATGGCGTTGCGCACCAGGTGCAGCAGCGGGTCCTTGAGCGCGTCCAACACCGAACGGTCGACGCGCTCGTCTTCGCCCTCGATGACGAGGTCGACCTCCTTGCCGAGTTCCTTCGACAGCTCGCGCACCATGCGCGGGTACGGCTCGAACAGCACCGAGAGCGGCACCATGCGCAGCGCCGTAATCTCGTCGGTCAACACCGAGAGCTCCTTGAGCTCCTCGATGTGCACCAGGCCCGCGCGGCGGTGGAGCTCGGACGCGAGCTCCTTGGTGCGGCCGAGGCGCGCGGCGAAGGCCTGGGCGGCGGGGCCGAGGTCTTCGGCTTCACGGTGCAGCGCCACCAGCTCCCGCTGCAGCTGACGGCGGCGCGCCGCGAGCGACTCGTTCTGCCGCGCGCGCTGCGCGAGCGAGGTCACCGCGCCCGTCAACACCTCAAGGCTCTGCTGGGTGATGCGAATGGAGGTGTCGGCGACGCGCTCCTTCGCGGGCTCCTTCGCGGGTTGCGGCGCGGGCGCAGACGGCGGCGGCGCGGGCGCCTCGGCGACGGGCTGGGTGGTCTCCGCGGCGCGCGTCTGCTTGAGCCACTCCAACAGCCGCGGCACGTCGGGCGCGTCACCCGCGACGGCGCCCGAGAGCACCTGCACCGCGTCGCACACCACCAGCAGCGCGTCGACCGACGCGGCCTGCAGCGCATAGCCGCGCCCTTCGGCGAGGCGCACGACCTCCTCCATGTCGTGCACCAGCGCGTTGATGTCGGCGAAGCCCATCATCCGCGCTTCGCCCTTGAGCCCGTGCAGCTCGCGCAGCGCCTCCCGGCCGGCTTCGGGGTTGGCGCTCTCCTCGAGCGACATCAACGCGTGGGTGACGCGCGCGAGGCGCTCGCCGACCAGCCCGCGGAACTGCGCGAGGAGCTTTTCTCGGCTGCTGGCCACGGTCAGGTCTCTCCCTGCGCGGCGGAGAAGCGCGCGACGACGGTCTGCAGCGAGCCCGCCAGCGTCACCAGCGACTGGTTCACCTCGGCGAGGTGCTGGGTGACGGCCAGCTCCTGCTGCGTGCCGGAGAGGACGTCGCCCATCGCCTCGGCGAGCTGGTCGGTGCCGCTCTTCTGTTGCTGCGTGGCGAGCGTGATGCCGCGCACCTGGTCGGCGGTCTGCGCCGCGAGCTTCGCCACGCGCTCCAGCGCGCCGGTGACCTCGGAGGCGAGCGTGGCGCTGGTCTCGGTGAGCGCGCTGCCGCGCTGCGTGGCCTCGGCGGTGCGCACGGTGGCGTCGCGGATTTCCGCGATGAGCCCTTCGACCTCGGCGGTCGACTCGAGGACGTTCTCCGCGAGCCGCCGCATCTCGGCGCCCACCAGCGAGAAGCCGCGGCCCACGTCGCCGGCGCGCGTGCCTTCCAGTTCAGCAGACAGCGCCAGCAGGTCGCTGCGGTCGGCGACGGTGTTGATGAGCTCCACGATGCGGCCGATCTGCTGCACGCGCTGCTGGAGGCGCCGCACCGCGCTCTCGATGCTGACGTTGTCTTGCGTCATGCGCTCGACGGCGGCGAGGAAGGCGGCGGCGTCTTGCGTGCCCTGGCGCGCGGCGTCTTGCGTGCGCAGGGCGAGCTCGAGCACCGACGCGGCGCTGGCGGCGATCTGCCGGGCGCTGCGCGCGAGCTCCTCGGTGGTGGCCGAGGTCTCGTTCAACGCGGCGGCCTGCTCGGCGGCGGTGGTCTCGGAGCGCCGCGAGGTGCGCGCGAGCAGGCTGGTGGCGCCCGACACGTCGCTGCCGGCGCGCGAGACGCGGGCGACGAGGCCGGTGAGGCGCTCCTGCAGCGCGGCGAAGGTGCTGGTGACGCGCCACACCTCGCTGTCGGCAGCGATGACCCGCGGCTGCAGGAGCTCTCCGCGCGTGAGCCGGTTCGCCTCGTCGACCAGCTGACTCAAGGGCCGCGCGATGGAGCGCCCCGCCGACGCCGCCACCAGCCCGGCGAAGACCAGCGAGAGGGCGAAGAGCTCCGCGAGCGTGAGCTGCAGCTCGTCGCGCAGCGCCTGCGCCAGCTCCTCGCGCTGCACCTCCGGCACCGCGCGCAGCCGCGCCGGCGCGTCGAGGAGCGAGGTGCGCACCACGTCGAGGCCCGCCACCACCGGCACCAGCACCAGCGCCAAAGTGAAGGTCATCACCAGCGCGCGCACCGGCGTGGCGCGCGGCTTCGGCACCGACACCACCCGGTGCGGCGGCAGCCCCTTCGCGAGCGCGTTGCGGGCGCTGAAGCAGCGCTCCGAGACCAGCACCGCCGTGAAGCCGCCAGACAGGAGCGCCGGCAGCAGGCTCATGAACGCGAGGTACGGCACGACGGCCCACGTCTCGTTGCCCCAGCGCAGCAGCGCGCCGCTGACGAAGAGCGAGAGCGCGAACCACGCCTCGAGGTTGTGGCGCACCGTGAGCCGCGGCAGGTCGTGCAGCTCCTCCAGCGCGCGCAGCACCGTCTTCTCGGTCTCATCGCCGAGCGCGACCTCGGCGAAGGCCGGCACCCTGCGCCGCGCGCGCCACAGCAGCACCGCCTCGCTGGCCAGCGCGCCGATGACGAAGAAGAGCGGCAGCAGGTCTGACCGCCCCCAGCGCCGCGACGCGTGCAGCACCCACGGCACGAGCCACATCACGCCCGCGAGGTGCGCCGCGAACACGGGGAACAGCAGCCACCACACGCCCCGGCGCTGGAGCCACACGCGGTTCATGCCTTCACCTCGCCCACGCGCTGCAGGTCAGCGGCGAGCCCCACGAGGCGGTCGTGCGCCTCGCGCATCTCGCGCCCCGCGGTGACCGACGCCTCGGTGCTCTCCAGGATGTCGCGCATCGCCGCCGCGAGTTGATCCGTCCCCACCTGCTGCTGCGAGGTGGCGAGGCTGATGCTCTGGGTGGCGGTCGACGACTGGTTGGCGTCATCGACGATGCGCGCGAAGCCCTCGCCCACGCGCTGCGCGAGCGCCGCCCCCGCGTCGGTGGCCTTCACCCCGGCCTCGGTCGCCATCACCGCCGCGTTGGTCGCGTCGCGGATCTCCTCGATGAGCCCGCCGATCTCCTTCGTCGACGTCATCACCGACTCCGCGAGGCGGCGCATCTCCGCGGCCACCAGCGAGAAGCCGCGCCCCACCTCGCCGGCCTTGTTGCCCTCCAGCTCCGCGTTGAGCGCGAGGAGGTCTGACTTGTCGGCGATGCCGTCGATGAACTCGATGATGCGGCCGACCTGCTGCACGCGCTTGTTCAACCGCACCACGGAGTCGGCGATGGCCTGGTTGCCCTCGCGCACCTGCCCCATGGCGCGGAGGAAGCCATCGGCGCTGTCACGCCCGGCGCGCGCGGCGGTCAGCGTGGCGGCGGCGAGCTCCGACACGCGCTGCGCGTTGGCGGCGATTTCACGCGCGCTGCGGGCCAGCTCTTCGGTGGTGGCGCTGGTGGTGCCGAGGTGCGCGCGCTGCAGCTCCGAGTTCTCGGCGGGCGCGTCGTGCCCCGAGAGCGACGCGGCGGCGGCGGTGACCGAGCCCGCGGCCGCGCCGAGCCGTTCGAGCAGCTCGCCCAGCTGGCGCTCCATCGTGCCGAGGGCGGTGGCGGCGGCCCACGTCTCGTACTCCGCGGCGATGAGCGTCGTGGCGCCGTACTCGCCGCGCGCGAGGCGCTCGGTGGCCGCGGCCAGCGCCACCAGGGGCTCGCCGGCCAGCGCGCCCGCCTTCGTCGCGCAGAAGCCCACCAGCAGCAGCACCAGCCCGAGGAGCGCGAGCGACGGCCACGTGCCCTCGGGCCAGGTCTGGTCGCGCCCGTGCAGCAGCGCCTCGAGGAGCCCGGCGTAGCGCGCGGAGCCGAGCAGGAAGGCCAGCACCAGCGGCGTGAAGAGCGTCGCCAGCGTGTACGCCACCAGCCGGCGCGCGAAGAAGTGCTGGTGCGGCAACAGGGTGTGCAGCGTGCTGGCGGGCAGGCCCGCGTCGACGCACTCCCGCAGCACGACGCGCGCGCGCTCCATCGTCAGCAGCATCGCCAGCGCGCCCACCAGCGGCGCCGAGATGAAGCTGATGGCGCCCACGCGCAGCGCGCTGCCCCACGGCACTCCGGGGAACCCGGCCCACGCCAGGCCCGTCAGCCCGCCGCCGACCACCATCACCGCCCACGCGCTCCAGAAGGTGCTCTCGGGTTGGCGCACCACCTCGAGGGCCGCGGCGCCGAGGTTCTCCACCGTCGGCCGCGCGGCGCCGTCGCCCAGCGCGCGCAACGTCAGCAGCCGCCGCCGCAGCGAGAAGTTGATGAGCTCCGACGAGCCCGCGCCCGCCAGCAGCACCGCGAGCGCGAACGACCACCGCGTACCGGGCGGGAAGCCGACGTCGATGAGCCAGTACCCGGCGGCGATGACCCCGCCCACCACCTGCGCGGGCATGGTGAGCCCCGCGAGCCACTTCGCGCGCCCCTGCAGCACCGCGCTCACTGCACGCGCTCCAGCGAGACGAGCGGCCAGAGGCGCCCCCCAATCTCCACGAAGCCGGCCAGCGCGCCGCCCCACACGCGCTCCAACACCGCAGGGGTCCGCAGCACCTGGAGCGGCTCGGCGTGCACCTCCACCGAGTCGACGGCCAGCGCGCGCCCGTGGTGTCGCAGCACGCGCGCGGTCTGCGGCGCGACGGCGCTCGGGTCGAACCCCGTGCCCGCGTACGGCGCGGCGGCGTCGAAGGCCCCGAAGTCGGTCACCTCCCGCGCGCGCACCGCGAGGCGATGCACGCCGGCGTGACACAGCACCACGCCTTCGAGGGTCTCGGGGAGCATCAGCCCTGGGCGAGGAAGTCGACGAAGGTCTGGGTGTCGATGACCGCCACCTCCCCCGCCGGCGCGCGCGCCGGGCCCCGCAGGTGCTGCTGCACGCCGCTCTCGCCGAGCGGGTCGAAGCTGCCTTCGAGCGTCGCCACGCCCAACACCTTGGTCGCCGTCAGCGCCACCGCGCCCTTCGGCGTGCGCAGCAACACCGCGCGGCGGAAGGCGCCCTCCATCGGCGTGCCCACCAGCCGCGTGAGGTCGACCACCGGCAACACCTCACCGCGGTGCGCGAAGACGCCGAGGAGGTGCGCGGGCGCGCCGGGAACGCGGGTCAACGACGGCACGGTGACGACTTCAGACGCCGTGTCGGCCGGCACCGCGTACAGGCTGCTGCCGACCGCGAAGACGAGATGTCCGTGTGACTCAGCCACGCGGTGATTCAAAGCACACTCCTCGCGCGGCGGGCTTCAAATTGGCGCGGGCTGTCGCGGCGTGCATACGGTGGCCGTCATGACTTCTCTGCTTCTCGCGGTGCTGGCGGCGACTCCTGATGCGGGCGTCATCGACGCGGGCACCCCCGCGTGGACGATGGCCGACAAGCTGGGCGTTGGAAAACCCGAGCGCGCGGCGCTGATTGCGGAGCTGACCCGCGACGGCGGCGGCGTGGGCGAGAGCGCGCTGACGAAGGCCGAAGCCGAGGCGCTGCTCGACGACCCGCGCGCGCAATTGGTCTACGCGGAGAAGACCATCTCCATCGTCGCGCCCTCGATGGTGCAGCGGCACCGGCAGGAGCACATCGACCTGATGGCGCGCTTTCTCCAACCGGAGCGCGTGGCGGCGGGCGTCGCCTTCCGCAAAGAGAAAGACGCGGTGCTGAGCGCGGTGCAGGCGAAGACCGGCGTGGAGCCCGAGGTCATCATCGGCATCCTCATGTGGGAGTCGAAGCTGGGCACCATCACCGGCGACTACGTGGCGTTCAACGCGCTCGGGAGTCAGGCGTTCTTCACGTCGGAGGCGAATGAGACGGCCCTGTACCGCGAGCGACAGAAGCCGACGGCGGTGCAGGACGGCCGCGTGGAGCGCATCCGCACGCGCGCGCGGAAGAACCTGGTGGCGCTGATTCGGCAGTGCAAGAC
>CAMLFP010000157.1 GCA_946479335.1 uncultured Archangium sp. | reverse complement strand
CCGGCACTACTTCCCGCTGTGGGCGTTGGCCGAGTGGGCGGCGTGAGCTGAGCTCCGGCGAGGCAGGGCGACTTGAGCTCGTCAAGCGGGCTCAAACCGCCCCCGGCTCCGCGAGCTTGAAACAGTGCTCCACGTTCGCTGGTTTCCGACCGCGCCCCCCTCACGGCCCGTCGGCTATTTCGCGTTCGCCGACGGCGTGTCTTGAACGTTGCTGCCCGCGAGCGCCGAGCCGAGCAGCTTCACCACCGCCTTGCGCACCAGCGGGTTGTTGAAGGTGTCGGCCATGGTGTCGAGGATCGGCGAGTTGACCGCCGCGCGCACCGCGTGCCCCGCGAGGAAGCTCGCCGTGAACTTCTTGCGGTGCTGGTTCAGGTACCAGCTCCACACCTTCGACTCCTTCTCGCCCTTGAGCACGCGCGAGATGGCCTCGGCCGCGTACACGCCCGACTGCATCGCCTGCGAGATGCCTTCGCCGGTCGCGTTGTGCGTGATGCGCGCGGCCTCCCCGAGGAAGAGCGCGCCCGGCGCCGACATGTTGTCGATCCACGTCGTGTAGACGATGGGGTGGCCCTTGAGCTTGCCGACCTGCGTGGCGTTCTTGAGCTTCTCGCCGTAGTGGCGCTTCAAGAAGCCATCGAACGTCGCGCGGAGATCCTTCGTCGACTTGTTGCCTTCTTCGTCTTGCCCGTCGACGCAGATGCCGATGTTCACGCGCGTGTCCGACTCGGGGAAGAGCCAGCCGTAGAGCGGCGCGACGTCCTTGTCGAAGATCATGTCGAGCTGCCCCCGGGTGACCTCCGCGTTGTCCCACCAGCCCATCAGCGTCGCGATGTTGCGCTTGGGGCGCGGGTCTCTCGAGAAGATGGAGTTCGCGCCGTCGGCGCACAGCACGTACTTCGCGCGCACCTCACCGCCGTCGAAGCCCTTCACGCCGATGATGCGCCCGTCTTCTTCGAGCAGCTCGCTCACTCGCCACGGGGCGCGCAGCTCCACGCCCAGGCTCTTCGCGCGCTCGATGAGCAGGTTGTCGAAGTGCCGCCGCAGCAACACCAGCGCCGCCGCGTTGGAGGCCATCACCATCTCGCGGCCGCCGGGCGTCACGATGCGCACCGTCTCGATGGGGTACGCGAGCTTGCGCACCTCGGCGTCGATGCCGAGCTCCTTGATCAACGTGAGCGCCGTGGGCCCGAGGCCCGAGCCACACGTCTTGTCTCGCGGGAACGGGTCGCGATCGATCAACAGCACGTTCTTGATACCGCGTTGTCCGAGAGCGACCGCTGCCGCGGCACCTCCGGGGCCTCCACCGACGATGGCGACGTCGTACATGCGCGCGCCACTACGCCTTTCGATGAGGCCCTTCAACGGTGTGCCATCTGTAACTGACTGACGCGCGCTCAGTGAGGCTACGCTCCACACCATGCCTCACGCGTTCAGGTCCACCCGGTTTCACGCGCTCCGTTCCCGCATCGCGCGCAGGGGAGGGTGACCCCGTGGAGTTCTCACGCCGCACCTTGTTGGCCGCCGCCGCCGCGTCGTCGTTGCCCGCGCGCGCGTTCGGTGATGCGTCGCGCTTCATCCCCGCGGTGGTGAAGCATGGCGGCCGGTGGGACGCCCGCGCTTCGGGGCTCCGCCGCCTCGCGTGGGAGCTGCAGCGCCGCACGTCGGTCGAGGTGGTGCTCGAGGCGCGCCCGATGCCGCTCGACTCGCCGAAGCTGTTCGAGCATCCCTTCCTCTATCTCTCCTCCGACGGCGCGTTCCCCGCGTTCTCGCCGACGGAGGTCGAGAACCTCCGCCGCTACCTGACCTTCGGCGGCTTCCTCTTCGCTGACGCCAACGACGGCTCCGACGGCGCGGGCTTCGACGCGTCGGTGCGCCGCGAGCTCGCGCGTGTGTTGCCACAGGCGCCGCTGACCGCGCTGCCGCTCACGCACGTGGTGTTCAAGAGCTTCTTCCTCCTCGACATGGCGCCCGGGCGGTTCCTCAACAAGACGACGCTCGAGGCGTGCCTCCTCAACAAGCGCGCGGCGGTCATGTACTCGCAGAACGACGTGCTGGGCGCGCTCAACCGCGACGAGGGCGGCGCGTGGGAGTTCGAGCCGTCACCCGGTGGGACGCGGCAGCGTGAGCTGGCGACGCGGCTGGCGCTGAACATCGCGATGTACGCGTTGTGCCTTGATTACAAAGATGACGCGGTTCACCTCGAGCCGATCATGAAGCGCCGCCGCTAGGGCTTGAAAGCGCGCGCGCGGTCGGCCAAGCACCGCGCATGAAGACCATCCTCATCACCGGAGCGACCAGCGGCATCGGCTACGAGGCCTCCATCGTGCTCGCGCGCGAAGGGCACCGCGTCGTGATGGTCGGGCGCGACCAGGCCAAGACCGAGCGCTGCGTCGCGGAGGTGAAGCAGAAGAGCGGCGCCGCGAACGTCGAGTACCTGCTGGGTGACTTCGCGTCGCTCGCGTCGGTGCGCGCGCTCGCGGCCGCCTTTCTCGCGAAGTACGACCGCCTCGACGTGCTCGTGAACAACGCCGGCACCGTCTACGACACGCGCACCGTCACGGTGGATGGCTTCGAGGCCACCTGGGCCGTGAACCACCTCGCGCCCTTCCTGCTGACGAAGCTGCTGCTCGACCGCGTGGTGCAGAGCGCGCCGGCGCGCATCGTGATGGTCTCGTCGGTCGGCCACTACCGCGGCTCGATGGAGCTCGGCGACCTCGGCTACGAGAAGGGCGGCTATTCCATCATGGGCGCGTACGCGCGCTCGAAGCTGGCCAACGTGCTGATGACGCGCGGCCTCGCGAAGCGCCTCGAAGGCAAGGGCGTCACCGTGAACGCGCTGCACCCCGGCGCGGTGGCCACCAACATCTGGAGCCGCGCGCCCGGGTGGACGCAGCCGCTCCTCGCGGTGGTGAAGAGCCTGTTCATGATCTCTCCGCAGAAGGGCGCGCAGACCATCACGTACCTCGCGACGTCGCCGGAGGTCGAGGGCAAGACCGGCCTCTACTTCGAGAAGAACAAGCCGAAGACGCCCGCCAAGTTGGCGCGCGACGAGGCGCTGGTCGAGCAGGTGTGGGCGATCTCCGAGCAGCAGGTGAACGCATGAGGCGTGCGCTCATCATCGGTGGCGTGGTGCTCGCCGCGTGCACGCCCGTGAAGCAGGGAGACCCGCCGACGTACTGGACGCCCGGCACGGTGCTCTCGCAGTCGCGTGCGGTGAACGCGCGCGGGTTCGTGGAACTCCGCGGGCTGGTGCACGCGCACAGCATCTATTCGCATGACGCCTGCGACGGCGCGCCGCACGACGAGAACGGCGTCTACAACCAGCCGTGCCTCGCCGACTTCCGCGCCGGGGTGTGCACCACGCAGCACGACTTCTTCTTCCTCACCGACCACGGCGACAGCTTCTCGACCAACGAGTTCCCCGACGTGCTGCTGTACGACGCGTCGAAGGGCGACGCGCTGCTGACGCGCAACGGCGGCCCGGTCGCGAACCGTCTCAAGTGCCCGTCGGGCTCCACCGCGCTGGTGATGGCCGGCACCGAGACCGGCACCATGCCCGTCGGCCTCGAGGGCCACGTCGGCGCGCGGGAGTACGGCCGGCAAGACAATGATCAGCTCGACGCGTACCGCGCGGCGAACGGCGTCACCCTGGTGCCCCACCTCGAAGATTGGACGGATGATCAGCTCACCGACATGCACCTCGACGGCTTCGAGATGTTCAACCTCCACCGCGCGGCGCTGCAGAACGCGGGCGTCGCCGCTGATCTGCTCTTCAACTACGTCGAGGCCGGCAAGCTCGACGAGCTCCCGCACCCCGACTTGTTCCTCGCGTCATTCACGCTCGACGACCCGCTCTACATGCAGCGCTGGGGCACGGTGATGTCGCGCGGCCAGCACCGCGTCACCACCTTCGGCAGCGACTGCCACCAGAACACCTTCCCCGACAAGCTGCAGGACGGCGAGCGCATCGACAGCTACCGCCGCATGATGGCCGCGTTCTCGAACCACCTCCTCGTGCGCCCGAAGTCCGATGGCACGTGGGATGACGCCGACCTGAAGGACGCGCTGCGCAGCGGGCGCAACTTCGGCGTCTTCGAGTTCCTCGGGTACGCCGACGGCTTCGACTTCTCGGCGCGCGAAGGCAGCACCACGAAGGAACTCGGAGAGACCGCGTCGCTCCCGGCTGGCGTCACGTTGGTCGCGAAGATGCCGCACGTGCGCGACCTCGACCCGGCGGGAGAACAGCCGACGTTGACGTTGCTCCTCTACAAGGCGCGCGACGGCGGGTGGGACGAGGTGGCCCGCACCACCGGGAGCTCGCTGGAGTTCACCGTCACCGAGGCCGGCGCCTACCGCGCGGAGGTGCGCATGGTGCCGCGCCACCTCCGCCCGTGGGCCAACCAACACCTGGAGTTCTTCCGGCTCGAGCGCCCGTGGGTGATGTCGAGCGCGCTCTACGTGCAGTGAGGCGCCGTGCTGCTGCTCGTCCTCCTCCTCGCGCAGACCCCGGCCACGCCCGAGCCCGAGCTCGAGCTGCTCCCTGACGGGGGCCTGCCGCCGCTGACGGAGGACGGCGGGCTGCCGCACGTGGTCGACCTCGACGCGGGCGAGGTGACGTTCGACGCGGGCAGTGACGGTGTCGATGGCGGCGACGACGCGGGCGCGCTCGCTGAAGACGCAGGCGCGGCCGACGGCGGGGTCGTCGTGCAGCGAGACGAGCAGGGTGAAGAGCCGCTGACCGCGCCGCCCAAGGTGACGCCGGTGGCGCCGCCGCTCGCGATGCCGTTGCGCATCGCCATCAGCCAGGCGCTCGTCGGTCGCTTCGCGAGCAGCACCTGCGAGCGCCCCGCGGCGGAGTCACCCTTCGAGCGCTTGAGCGCGCGCTTCGCCGGCGCGGTGTCGGGCCGGGGGCCGCCGCCGCTGCTCTTCGACGCGGGCGATCTCCTCGGCACCTCGGCCATCGGGCGGCTCGCGGTCGACGCCGACGTGACGCGCCTCGCGGAGGCGGTGGCCGCGCTCGGGCTCCAGGCGCGGGCGCTGGGCCGGAGGGATCTCGCGGGCAGCCGCGAGCGCCTCATCGACTTCACCCGCGCGATGGGCCAGCGCGGCGTGCCCACGGTGTTGACCAACCTCTGGTGCGAGGGTGACGCCACGGCGCTGTGTGACCTGGTGATGACGGGCGACGAGCCGCCGCTGTTGATCGACACCGTCGCCGGGCGCGTGGCCTTCATCTCGGCCATCTCTCCCGCGGCGTTGCGCGAGCTGGCGCAGGGCCCGGGCCGCGGCATCGCGCTCAAGCCGCCCGCGGAGACCATCGCCGCGGCGACCCGCCAGGCCCGCGAGCTGGGCGCCGATCGCGTCGTGGCCGTCTACGACCCCGCGACCGGCTCGGAGCTCGACGACACCATCGCGCTCTCCCGCGCGCTCGATGCGGCGTCGACCCCCGACGTCATCTTCGTCTCCGGCGTGGCCGACCGGTTCAGCTCGGCGCTCACCGCCGGCGGCAACGCGCTGCTGGTGGCCACGCGCCCGGCGGAGGTGGTGGTGGCCGAGCTGCGCGACGTCCACGCGCACACGCACACGCTGACCCTCTCCACGCCGGTGGAGGCCGCGCCGGAGGTGGTGGCCTACGCGAGAGATCTCAACCACGCGCTCTGCGAGCGCTACGACGTGCCCTTCGCCAGCGGGAAGTTGCCGAAGCCGCTGGAGCGCGCCGACGCCGCGGCGCTGGTGCTCGACGTGCTGCGCGCGCACGCGCAAGCGGAGGTCGCCCTGGTGAACGCCGCGGCCATCAGCCCGAACGCGCCGTGGCCGCTGCGCGAGGCGCTGACGCCGCTCGACCTGATGCAGGTGCTGCCCTTCGACAACACGCTGCGCACCACGGCGCTCAAGGGCTCGAAGCTGACGTCGCTGCTGGGCTCCGCCACCTCGCACGGCTACTTCATTCGCGGCGCGGTGAAGGGCGAGGGCGGGTGGAAGATCAACGGCCGCGCGGTGGAGTCGGATCAGCAGTACCGCGTGGTGACCAACGACTTCGTGGTCGACAAGCTGGCCGACGAGTTCGGCAAGCCCGCGCCGACCTTCTCGCCCGTCGAAGGCGGCACGATGCGCGACATCGTGACCCGGTGGCTCGCGGTCGCGCGCGACGACGCGGCGGTGCCCAGCCCCATCGACCCCGCGCGGCGTACACGTTGGGCGCTCACCTACCGCCTGCAGTTGGACCTCACGAGCGTGAGCGTCAGCAACCCCGACACCACCATCTTCACCGACACGCAGCTCGCGCGCGGGCAGTCGCTGTCGCTGGTGGGCGAGACCGAGTTCCGCGCGCTGGGCGACCACCCCGCGTACTCCATCGACCACGACGCGCGGCTCCGCTACGGCATCGCGCGCACCATCGGCACCGACGGCACCAACAGCGGGCTGCAGAACAACGTCGATCTGCTCACCGCGCGCACGCTGGCCTACGCGCGCACCTTGTTCGGCCCGCCGAAGTGGTACCTCCCGCGCCCGTACGCCGACCTGTACCTGGAGTCGGAGCTCACGCGGCCCGACACGCGCCCGTATCATCACCTCCAGCTGCTGCCGCAGGGCGGTGTGCGCTTCGAGCTGGTGCCGACCTTCTCGCTGTACGTCGGCGGCGGCATGACCTGGGAGGTCTTCGCGCGCGCCGATCAGCTCACGCCGCCGGTGCCTCCCGCGGCCGGCGTGCTGGTGGGCGGGTGGTTGCTCAAGCCCACGCGGTTGGTGCAGCTCGGCGAGCGCTGGGTGGAGCTGGAGAGCAACCTCGACGTCTTCGCGCGCGACATCGGCGGGCCCGCGCAGGTGCAGGCGCGCGGGCGCATCCGCCTGTTCTTTCCGCTCTTCTCGATCCTCTCGCTCACCGCGACGTACGACGTCTTCCTCCGCTACGTGCGCACCGGCGGCATCGGCGCGTGGAAAGACCAGGTCGGCGTGTCGAACGACGTGTACGTCGGCCTCTCGGTCGCCATCGGCCAGGCCTTCCAGTCGTTCGTGTTCTGAAGCCCCGCGGCGCTACGCGAGCAGGTGCGGCAGCCCCAGTGACCAGCGCAGCTGATCGTCGGCCTTGCCCGGCAAGAAGATGGCGGGCTCCTGCAGCGCCCACTTCTGGCAGCGCGGCGTGAAGATCTTCAGCGCGTGGTCGAGGATGGCGTTGGTCGCGTCGCGCGCCGCTTCGTTCGCGCCCTCCATGGTGGCGAGGTCGACGTTGGTCTTCACGTAGTCGGCCGCGAGGTACATGTTGGCGATCGCGGTCGCCGCCTTCGGCCGGTACTTCCAACTCCCGGCGGTGTTGATGAGCAGCGCCTCCTCGTTGCTGGGCCCGCCGGTGGGGCCGAAGGTGAGCGACGGGTCGAGGAACCAGTCGATGATCCAGCTCGGGTCGAGCACCGTGTGCCCGGAGTGGTTGAGCGACAGCGTCACCTGCGCGACGACCTCGTCGTAGATCTGCTGCTTCGTGCACTGCCGCGCGGGCAACCCGTAGAGGATGCCGGGCACGTCGAAGTTCGAGATGTCGATGGAGAGGATGCCGCGCACGTTGCCGTTGCCGAAGTTC
The DNA here is from genome assembly GCA_946479335.1 of uncultured Archangium sp. Next base: position 4,263 of record CAMLFP010000157.1, on the reverse strand, counting down.
GCGAGGTTGAAGTTCGGCCAGAACTGCGCCTGCGACACGCTGGTCAGCGCCCACGGCGAGTCGAGGTAGATGGTGTGCCCCGGCACGATGGGCACGTCGCGGTCGAGGTAGAGCTGGATGCCGTTCATCCACGAGGTGCTCAGCTGGTACAGGTTCGCGAGGCTCGGGTCGGCGCTCAGCACGTTGGGGTTGAGCAACGGCAAGAGGCGCTCCACCGGCATCGCGAAGACGTAGTGGTCGGCGGTGATGCTCTGCACCGCGCCGTTGATGCGCACCTGCACCGAGCCGATGCGCCCGCTGCTCATGGTGATGCCCTCCACCATGCAGTTGGTGTTGTAGGTGACGCCCTTGCCCTGGAGGTACGTGAGCCACGGGTTGATCCACACGTCGCTGGTCGGGCCGTTGAGCAACCGGTCGAGCGGCTGCCCGCTGGCGATGAGCTGCGTGACGATGAGGCCCACCGTGCGCGCGTTCGCTTCTTCCGCGCGCGCCGCGACGAGGTTGCGCGTCAGGCCCACCGCGAGGAACTTCTTGTAGTTGTCGGAGTAGCTGTCGGCGTCGAGGAACTCCCACCAGCTCAGGTTCTCGTACTCGCCCATGCGGCGATCGTCGCAGCTGGTCATGAACTGCAGCATGCGCGTGCCGAAGTGGGTGATCTCCTGGGGCGTCAGCTGCGGCGCCAGCTGGAACACCGCCTGGATGCCCGCGATCACGTTCTCGAGCGTGATGGGGAAGAGCGTCAGCGGCACTTCGATGTCGGGCTGGTTGTTCGCCAGCGACATCGACAGCGCGCCCGCCTGCACGATGTTGTTGAAGGCGCTCTTGTTCCCATAGGGGATGCGCTTCATCGTGTCGGTGACGTGCTTGTAGAAGCCGGGGAAGAAGCGGAACCCGTGCTCACCGGGGAGGTTGCGCCGCCCGCCGGTGCCCGTGCCCGGGTAATCGACGCTGCGCGCTTTGCCGCCGGGGATGCTCTGGCGCTCGTACACGGTGACCTTGAAGCCGCGCTCGACCAGTTCGTGCGCGGCGCTCATGCCGCCCACGCCGCCGCCCAGCACCGCCACCTTGTTCCCCAGCGCCACCGCCGCCTCCGCCCGGTTGGGGATGAGCTCCACCGCCGCCGCGCCCGCCAATGCCGTCAAGAATGTCCGTCGCTTCATGGTTCGCCCTGCCTCCGTGGTGAGAAGTCGGCGAACGGTAGGAGGCGAGATCAAAGCGCAGCAACGGCGCGGGTTGCCGACAGCTGCTCCCGATGTGGCTCGGGCGGCTGCGGTGCGCAGAAATTTACAACGCGCGACGTCCTGCCCGCTTTGCCCTACAGCGCTGGTTGTTACTGACTCCACTCTCCAGCGCGTGCGCGAGAAAGCTCGTCAGTCGCTGCCCGCGAGGAAGCCGGCGAGGCTGCCGCGCCACAACTGGCGGTCGAGGGCGTCGCCGTTCGACGTGAGGCCCGCGCCGCCGCCGCGCTCGAAGAGCCGCACCAGCAGCGGGGTGAGCTGCCGGCCGTAGTGCTCCATGCACTCGCGCGGGTGGATGCCCGGCCACGAGTAGCAGCTCACCACCGTGCGCCGGTGCTGCGTCGGCACCCCCGCGGGGATGGTCTTCGCCCAGTTCACGTCGTCGGCGGCGAAGATGTACTGGTCCAACGTGCCCAGGGGGATGCCCTCGATGCTGCGCACCGTGGGCGGCAAGCCGGTGGGCACGTAGGGGTCGACGTTGAGGTCGCACACCACCGCGTGCGGCGGCAGCCAGCCCAGCGCCGCGTTGGGCACCAGCGCTTCCGAAGACTGATCTCGCTGCGTGGCGTCGACCAGCACGTCGGTCTGCGCGAGCGTCTGCTTCAACAGCGCCGGGTCGCCCACGATGCGCCGCCCGATGACGGTGGCCGCGACGGGAGGCACCCCGCGCTCGCTCCACGCGCTCCAGCGCGCGCGGCTGCCGTACTTGATGGCGGCCTCCGCGGCGTGTTTGCCGACCTGCCCCGCGCCCATGATGGTGACCTGCAGCACCGGCTGGCCCTTCTCGAGGCGCTGCGGGTGCAGCTGCTCCATCGCGGTGAAGGCGGTCTCGAGGCCGTTCCACCCGACGGCGCGGGTGTTCTCCACGGTGCGCGCGCCGGTGTCGTCTTGCAGCGAGTCGAGGCTCACCGCGTGCGCGCCCAGCTCGGTCAGCTTGTTCACGCGGCGCGGGCGCGTCGGCAGGTGCAGCATCGCCACCACCGTCGAGCCGCGCTTGATGAGGCCGGCGAACTCCTCCACCTCCGGTGAACGCAGCACCAGCACCACGTCTTGCGCCCACGCCTCGGCGCGCGTCTTCACCACGCGCAGGCCGGGCACCAGGCGGCGGTAGTCATCGGCGGTCAGCCCCATGCCGGAGCCCACGCCTTCTTCAATCACCACGTCGACGCCGAGGTTGGCGATGGTGGCGACCAGCTCGGGGAGGAAGTCACGGCGCTCGCCGGCCTCCTTGTGCATGCGGGGCAGACCGAACGTCAGCTGCTTCATCAGCGCGTCTCCTTGAGTGGTGGGTATTGGGTGTGCATCGCGCGCGCGGTGGCGCGCTCCATCCAGCTGCCGCCGACGGGGTTGAGCTTCTCGGGGCCGGTGGTGATGAGCGCACGCAGCACCGGCTCGATCTGTTTGCCGTACACGCGCATGCACGCGGCGGGCTCGATGCCGGGCCACGAGTAGCAGCTGCACACCGCGCGGCGATGGGCGTGCGGCACGCGCGCGTCGAGGCGCTCCCACGCGGGGTCATCGGGCGCGAAGACGAACTGGTCGAGCGACCCCTGGGGGATGCCCTCGATGGCCTTCACGCCCGGCGGGTCGCGCGAGAAGTCGTACGGGTCGACGGAGAGATCGACGATGACCGCGTGGGGCGGCAGCTGCGCGAGCCACTCGTTCTTCACCACCACCTGCGAGTTGTCGCGGCGCTGCGTGGCGTCGATGAGCAGGTCGCTGCGCGCCAGCCGGCGCCGGAGGTAGCCCTCGTCTTGCGCCAGCTCGTAGTCGATGGTGGTGACCTCCACCCCGGGCACGCCGCGCGCGTGGAGCGCCTTGCGCACCACGTCGTCGCCGTAGCGCACCGCCGCCCGCACCGCGTGCGCGCCCACCGCACCGCCGCCGAGAATCGTGACCTGCAACGGGCCGCGCTCGGGCGAGGCGAAGGGCGGCCATGATTGCTGCAGCCGGTTCATCGCGACGCGCACGCCGTTGAAGCCCACAGCCTCGAGGTTCTCGATGATGCGGCGGCCGAGATCGTCGGCCACCTGGTCCATCGCCACGCCGGTGATGCCCAGCTCGTCGCACAGCCGCACGCGATCGGGCCGCGTGGGGAAGTGCAGCATCGAGAGCAACACGCCGCCGCGCTTCACGCTGCGGAACAGCTCCGGCTTCGGGCAGCGCAGGGTGACCACCAGGTCTTGCGCGAAGCAGTCGGCCACCGAGCCCACGCGCAGCTTCGGGTGCACGTACTCGCCCGGCGCGATGCCCTGCCGGGCGCCGTAGCCGTCTTCCAGCACGATGGCGTCGAGGTCGAACTGCGTGAGGAACTCCAGCACCGACGGTGGGAAGTCGCGCACCTCGCCGGGCTCCTGATGCGGTCTGGGGAAGCCGATGGTTCGAATCACGATGCGCTCTGCTTTCACGCATCGGCGCCGGGGAGACTTTGATGGGCGTCAAAGCGGTGATGCCTTCCGTGTAGAAAGCGCCGCATGGGTCGACCGCGGCAGGCGCAGCTCCTGGAGGCGTTTGCGCGCGCGCCGGTGCTCTCGGCGATGGCGCCCGAAGAGCGCGCGGAGCTGGCGAAGACCGCGCGCGTGGTGGAGCTCCGCGCGGGCGACCTGCTGTGGCGCGAGGGCGCGCGCGCCGAGGCGCTGGGCCTGGTGTTGCTGGGCCGCGTCGCGGTCGAGCGCACGCGGCGCAAGGCGGTCATCGTCGACGTGGTGGGCGCGGGTGACATCGTGGGCGAGGTCGCATTCGCGTTGGGCGCGCGCTACCACTTCGACGTGCGGTGTCTGCGCAAGGCGCGGGTGGCGCTCATCTCCGCCTCGCGGTTGCGGCAGATGCGGGGCTCGCGGCCGCGCGCCGCGGTCTCGCTGGCGATGGCGTTGGCCGAGGAGGTGCTGCAGCTGACCCGCCGCGTGGAGTCGCTCTCGGCGGGCTCGGTGTCGCAGCGGCTGGCGCGCGTGCTGCTGGGCCTCGCCGACCGCTTCGGTGAGCCCTTCCCCGGCGGGGTGCTGATGCCGGTGCGGCTGCGGCGTGA
>CAMLFP010000156.1 GCA_946479335.1 uncultured Archangium sp. | reverse complement strand
CCCGCCCTTTTCGAACTGCGTCAGCGCGGTGCCGTTCTGGGTCGCCTTCACGTTGGGGAAGGTCGGGCACACGGCATCAGGCGTGACCTCGAGCTCGATGGCGCCGGCAACCGAATCGAGCCGCACGAAGCTGGCCGCGCTGAGCGTCAGCTGGGGGTCACAGCCCGAGAAGAGCAGCGTCATCGCCGCGGTCGCCAGTGCGTGGAGTCTCATGTGGTGCGGCACCGTAAGTGCCGGCGCGTTCGGGCTCCAGTTTCGAGGCGCGACCAGGTGACGACGAGGTCACGAGCACCGGTCGATTCTTGCGCCCCGGAACTCGAGCTGAAGGAGCTCGGAGCCGCCGATGACCACCTGGCGCTAGGCTCGCGCGGGTGAAACGGGCCGCGCTCCTCCTCTTCGCTGCGTTGCTGGTGACCTGTGGGCCCGACCTCGTCGGAGCAGACGGCGGCCTCATCGAGCCCGGTGACGACGCAGGCACCGTCGACGCGGGCGCGCCGGACGCCGGTGAAGATGCGGGAGCGGTTGATGCGGGTGACGACGACGCAGGCGCGATGGACGCGGGCGGCACCGACTCCGGCGTGCCCGACGCGGGCGAAATCATCACCTGCACCGCCGGCGGCATCCCCGGCACCTGCATGGACATCGCGGAGTGTTACGGCACGCGTACGCACACCGCCGGCCTGTGTCCGGGGCCGAGCAACATCCAGTGCTGCACGCCGCGTTACGCGAACGCCTGCGACCCCAACGTGGTGCCCGAGCCGAACGCGGGCCTGACGTCGCTCCCGTCAGACGGAGGCTGCGCGTTGCCCGGCATGCTGCGCGTCGACACCTTCTGTGTGGATCAATTCGAAGCGAGCGTGCTCGAGGTGCTCGACGGCGGCGCCACGCAACCCTGGAGCCCGTACTTCAACCCCGCGGGCCACACGCTGCGCGCGCAGTCGGTGCCGGGCGCGGTGCCGCAGGGCTACATCAACCAGACGCAGGCCAGCGCCGCGTGCGCGAACGCCGGCAAGCGGTTGTGCACCGACACCGAGTGGCTGCGCGCGTGTCGAGGGCCCAACTCCTTCACGTACCCCTACGGCAACACGCGGCAGGCGGGCGTGTGCAACGACGCGCGCAGCGTGCACCCGGCCATCGAGCTCTACGGCACCTCCGCGACGTGGATTTATTCGCACATCGACAGCCCGTGCCTGAATCAGCTGCAGCCGGGGTTGGACCTCTCCGGAGCCAACGCGGGCTGCGTCACCGCGGCGGCCTTCTTCGACATGATGGGCAACCTCCACGAGTGGACCGCCGACCCCGCGGGCACCTTCCGCGGCGGCTTCTACGTCGACACCGTCATCAACGGGAACGGCTGCCTCTACGTGACGACGGCCCACGACGTGAGCCACTGGGACTACTCGACCGGCTTCCGCTGCTGCGCCGACAACTGAGCTACGGCCGCGGCGGGCAGTAGAAGGAGAAGCCGGTCACCGGCTTCGAGAAGCGGAACAGCGCGTCGGGCGTGCCGTCTTCCGCGCCCACCATGCGCCGGCACTGAGCCTCGAACGCGTCGAAGCTGTGGCCGAACGCGGTGAAGAGCAGCCCGTCGCCGCGCGCGCCGCGGAAGGGCATCGAGCGCCGCAACACGAAGGCCTCGGGCGTGAAGCTCTCCTGCGCGGTGCGTTTGACGTGCGCTGATGCCGGCGCGTCAGGCAGCTCGTCATTCGACACGCGCTCGCGGCCGATGATGTCGTCCTGCTCCGGGCGGGGGAGCGACGAGAAGTGCTTCAAGTCGTGCACCCAGTGCTGGAGCGCCACGAAGCTGCCGCCGTGCGCGTCGAAGGCCGCCGCGGTGGCCTTCTCGCCCTTCGGGTTCTCGGTGCCGTCTTCGTAGCCGGTGAGGTCGCGCCCGCCGTCGTGCTTGAAGGTGTCGGTCGCCTCGAGGAGCACGAACTCCGGCGCGGCCAGCTTCACCAGCGCGTCGCCGCGTTCCCGGAGCGCGCCCGGTTCGTCGCCGCGCAGCCACAGCCAGAGCGCCGCGGGTGTCGACGGCATGTGCACCTTCTCGCCAGCGAATGACGGGAGTTCGTGCAGCCCCTCGACCTTCACCCCGAGGCTCGCGCCGAAGCCGATGATGGTCTGCACGCCATCGACCTGCGCGGCCACGCGCCGCAGCGCCGCCTGCGCATCACCCGCGCCGAGTGAGAAGAAGAGGTGGCGACCGAAGAGGGGAACGGGCTCGAGGATTCCGCGTTGCATGGGCGCCTACTTACGCGAATGCACGAAGGCCGCGCAGCGCGACGCCAACATCATGATGGAGATCTGCGGGTTCACGCCGAGGTTGGTGGGGAAGACGCTGGAGTCGGCCACGTACAGCCCGTCGACGTGGTGGTGGCGGAAGTCGGGGCGCACCACGTTCTCGCGCGCGTCGCGGCCCATGCGCGCGGTGCCGAAGAGGTGCGTCATCGACATCGTGTAGTCGCGCGGGTTCAACGAGCCGGACTCCTCGATGCGCGCGGCGTGTTCGCGTGTGGTGATGACGGGGTCGAAGCCGGGCAGGCCCGGGTAGACCTCCGTCGCGCCCGCGGCGAGCAGCATGTCGGCGAGTACGCGCACGCCGCGTCGCGCGAGGCGCACGTCTTCCGGAGTCAGCGAATAGGTGACGAGCGGCCTGCGCCACCCGCGCCGCACGCGCCCCTCGGCGCGCGCCTTCATCGCCGCGCCCCACACCGCGTAGCGCTCCAGCTCGTGCAGCCGCGCGCCGAAGGCCGGGCCGACGCCGGGCACGCGGCTCGCGAGGATGGAGCGGTCGAAGCCCAGCGCCTCGAGCTTGAGCCCCTCCGCGCGGTAACCGGTGACCTCGTGGCCCTGCGTCGCGCCTTCCCAGTTGCGCACGGCATGCGGGAATTTGCCGGTGACGGAGACGCCGGGGTGCGCGGTGAGGTGTCGCCCGACGGGGCCCTGCGTGAGGCCGCTGGCCAGCAGCAGCACCGGCGTCTGAATCGCGCTCGCCGCCAGCACCACCGCGTGCGACGCGCGCACCGTGAAGGCGCCGCCGCCGGTGAAGACGCCGCGCACGCCGACCGCGCGGCCACCTTCGAGCAGCACGCGCTCCACGCGCGCCCCGGAGAGGATGCGCGCGCCCGCCGTCACCGCGTCGGGGAGGAACGAGCGGTCCATCGAGAGCTTTGCGCCATGCGGGCAGCCCTGCAGGCAGCGCCCGGAGCCACGGCAGCCCAGCACGTTGCGCTGAATCGGCCGGTGCGCGACGCCCAGCGCCTCGGCGCCCTGGCCCAGCAGGCGGTTCTTCTCGCCGGCGACCGCGTCTTCGGTGGGCGTGACGTGGAGCCGCTCGAGAATCCACGCCTCGTCTTTCTGCAGCGCGCTCCAGTCGAGGGCTTCACCGAGCGCCGGGTCGCGCTGCAGCCACGCGTCGACGGCCTCGCGCGGGAGCTGCCAGCTGATGGCGCCGTTGATGACCGAGGTGCCGCCCACCACCCGGCCCTGGAGGTACGGCATCGACGCGTTGCCGAAGGCGATGGAGGTGCCCATGTCGCGGTACAGCTCCGCCATCGCCTGCAGCCCGCTGGGCGACGTGGTGCGCGCTTCGTGGCCTTCTTCGACGACGACCACGCGAACGCCGAGCGCCGAGAGTTGCCGCGCGACAGTGGCGCCCGCGGGCCCGCTGCCGACGATGATCACCTCCGCGATTTCTTCATGCGCCGTCCGCACCTCGCGGCCGTCGAGCGCGACGAGTGAAGTCATGACGCGCTCCCGCGGACGGCGTCGTCTTCGTACAGCGCGAAGCACGCCAGCATCTTCAGCGTCATCAGCGACTGCCGCGCGAAATACGAGCCGCGCGCCTCGACGTGCGTGAGGAAGCGCGCGCGCGCGTCGGCGCCCATCGCGAAGAAGGGCCGCTCGAAGCGCAGCAGCGGCAGGAAGATCAGCGCCCACACCATGAAGCGCAGCCCGAAGCGCGTCAGCGGCGCGGCGGCGGTGTCGAAGCGGCTCCACAGCACGTCGGCGCGCGAGAGCGGCGCGTCGAGGATGGCGGTGAACAGCGCCTCGGCCCAGCGGCGCTCGAAGGCCAGCAGGCTCACGGGTGACCGCCGGGCGGCAGCGGCGCGTCGCGCACCAGCGTGAAGTACGTCGGCGTCTCCAGCGCCACGCCGCCCACCACCAGGTAGGTGACGCCGATGAGCTCGTCGCACGAGTCTGCAGACAGCGAGACCAGCGGGTCTTTCGCGAGGCGCATGAACGGCCCGTTGGGCTTCGCGCCGCGCGCGTAGTCGATGACGAGGCCCCGGTCGAACCCGCGCGGCATCACCACGCCGTCGGGTGCGATGACCTCGTAGAACCACTCCACGCGTGGCGCGCCGTGCTTCAGCTTCGGCCGCGAGGGCGCGTCGATGCCGTCTTGCTCGAGGCGCACGTTCCACCCGAAGAGGCGGCCGCTCGCCGGGTCGCGCCAGAACGTCTTCTGGAACGTCACCCACGAGAACGCGCGGGCGAAGCGCGGGTGCAGGAGGTTGGTGCCGCGGTACGCGAAGCCTTCCAGCTGCTTCGGGTCGACGGGGAACCCATTCACGATGGCGGCTCGCAGCTCCGAGGCCGACGCATCTCTCAGCTCGCGCGCGGATGGCATCGGGGAAGACTGCTTACTGTCGCCGCGCTGCGTCGGTCGAGGGTTGTGGCGCAGCGCGTTCTTTTGCGCGAACAAGGCCGCATGACGAAGACCCTCACGCTGATGGCCGTGTTGCTCGCGGCGCCTGCGCTGGCCGGCCCGTTACTCGGTGACGCGCCCGTGCGTTTCTCCGGTGCGTCGCTGGGCGCGACCGACCCCCTGATGACGCCGCAGCCCTCGCGCATGTCGTTCGGGGAACACTTCGGCAAGACCTCCGCCGTCGGCGTGGCCTCGGTGGTGACGGGCATGATCATCGACGCGGGCTTCTCGTCGCTGGGCATCACGCTGGCCGGGCCCATCGTCGGCATGCTCTTCAACGTCTTCTTCGCGCCCATCATCACCACACTGGTGGGGCAGCTTTTGGGCAACGCTGATTCACCGGGGAGGTTCGGCTTCTGGCTGCCGCTGCTGGGCGCCTTCGTGGTGAACCTGGGCGCGTTCCTGCTCGGGAGCTTCGTCCTCGGCGTCGCGTGGAGCAACCCGGCGGGCATGCTCGCGTACTCGCTCATCACCGGCCTGCTGATGAGCTTCACCTCGGTGGGGTTGATGCACTTGACGGAGACCAGGGTCGCGGCGCCCACCATCACCAGCTTCGTGCCCGGCGTGACCGACACGGCGCTCATCCCGCTGGCGAAGGTGGCTCTGTGAAAGCGCTGATTCCCGCACTCGCCCTCGTCGCTTCGACGGCCTTCGCGCAGACGATGTGCCCCGGGCGCGCCTCGTGGCCGACCGCCGGCTGGCCGGAAGAGAAGGTCACCGGCAAAGACGCGCAGATCGCCGCGCTCGAGAAGTACGCCTTCACCCTCACCGGGAAAGACGCCGACCGCGAGGGGCTGCGCACCGAGAGCGTGCTCATCATCAAGAGCGGCACGCTCATCTACGAGAAGTACGCGCACGGCTACGGCAAGGACAACCGCCATCTCTCGTGGAGTGTCGCCAAGAGCTACTCCAGCGCGCTGATGGGCGTGGCGGTGAAGGAGGGCGTGGTCGACTTGAACGCCTCCATCTGCGACTACCTGCCCGAGTACAAGGGCAAGGCCGTCTGCGCGATCCGCGTCATCGACACCATCACCTTCGCGCCCGCGATGCGCTGGCAGGAAGGCTACGAGCACGCGAGCTACCAGACGTCGTCGGTCATCTCGATGCTGTTCGGCGAAGGCCACCGCGACCAGCTCGCGTTCATCCTCGGGCACGACATGATCGGCACGCCCGGCAAGCACTGGATGTACTCCACCGGCACCGCGGAGCTGGCCTCGGCCATCGCCCAGCGCGCGCTGGAGCCCAAGCACGGCCGCGACGCCTTCTGGAAGCTGCTCTTCGACCCCATCGGCTCCGGCAATGTGATCTTCGAGTACGACGCCTCGGGCACGCCGCTGGGCGGGTCGATGATCTTCGCCACCTCGCGCGACTTCGCGAAGTTCGGCTACCTCTTCTTGAACGACGGCTGCTGGGACGGCCAGCGCCTGCTCCCCGACGGCTGGGTGACGAGCTCCACCACGCCGTCAGACCCGTTCGTGAACTACGCGCCCCAGGATGAAGACACGCCGTCGGGCTACATGTGGTGGCTCAACGCCGCGCGGCCGCCGCCGTTCCCCCGCGAGAAGCCGTTCCCCGACGTGCCCGACGACGCCTTCCTCGCGAACGGCCACTGGGGCCAGTACATCGTCGTCATCCCCTCGCTCGACCTGGTCATCGTGCGCACCGGCGACGACCGCAACGAGAGCATCGACTTGAACACGTTCATCAAGCTGGCCATGGAGGTCGCGCAATGAAGCGGCTGCTGATGCTGTCTGTGCTGTCTCTGGCCGGTGCGTGCGCGCAGCCCGACGCCGACCCGCGCCTGTTCGACAACAACGACGTGGAGCTCGCCGTGGGCAACACCGCGCGCATGGGCTGCAGCTGCCTGTGGGTGATGAACATGAACGAGACCTATTGCCGCGCCTGGGTGAAGGCCTCGCCCGACGTCGCGAAGATGAACATCGACTGGGCCAACAAGCGCGTGGAGTCGTCGGCCTTCGTGAGCACCGCCGCCGTCGCGCACTACGTCGACGACAAGCGCGGCTGCGTGCTCGAGTAGCGCGCAGATCAGCACATCGACGCCGTTGTGTTGTGTTGAACACGGAGCCGGTCCGGGGGCCACCCTCGGAGCGGCTCCGGTGCTTTGAAAGCCGGAAAAATGCGATCAGCGCGCGCTCCCGGGCCGATTTACCGGCCTTCGTGCATTTTTCTGGATCATCCAGATCAACACATCCCCCCGAGGGGAATGGTTGTTTTGGCGTGGTGTGGATCTGCGCGAAATACACCCCTTGCGAGCCGTGTCAGTCATGCGCAGGAATAGCGACACAGAGGTGAACATGACCACGATGGACGCGATGAACGAAGGCCGCCTCCAGCAGTTCGAGGCGATGATGGAGCAGTTCGCGGAGATTCAGGCGAAGTACAAAGGCGTGCGCGGAGAGCTGCTCGCCAAGGTGCGCGCCGAGTTGATGCGGCTCAACCCCAACAGCAAGCAGCCGGCGCCCACGCCGATGCCCGCGCCCGCTCCGGTGGTCGCCGCGCCCGCGCCCGTGGCGGTGGCTGCGCCGGTCGTCGCGAAGCCGCGCCCCACGCCGAACCCGGTCATCGCCGCGGCGCTGCCCTCCTGCCGCGTGTGCGGGCGGGGCATGAAGCGCGACGGCGAGCAGCTCAAGTGCGAGCGCGGCCACACCCGCGCGCTCTCCTGACGCGACGGCTCCACTGACGGGTCATGCCGCATCGGCACCTCGACGTTCGGGGTGCCGATTTGTTTTTGTACGGAGAAGCTCCCCGCGTGGGGCCCGGCGCTTTGAGGCATGCTGCGCGCCGTGACGATGCGCTGGAGTCTGCTGTGCCTGATGTTGGTCTCGTGCACCGAGACGAAGCCCGCGGTGCGCATGGGCCCGAAGCCGCGCGTGGGGTTGCCCGGCCTCAACGCGCCCGCGCCGCAGCGCATGCGAATCCACGCCATCGACGTCGGGCAGGGCGCCGCCACGCTGCTGGAGTTCCCCTGCGCGGCGGTGCTCATCGACACCGGCGGTGAGTCGACGCTGCACTTCGACGGCACGCGCGCGCTCAAGACGTACCTCGAGGGCTTCTTCGCGCGCCGCGCCGACCTGAACCGCACCTTCGCGGCGGTGTTCATCACCCACCCGCACATCGACCACACGCGCGGGCTGCCGCTGGTGATGAAGGACTTCACCGTGCAGCACCTCGTCACCAACGGCCGGCCGCGCGGGCCTGACGGGCTGGTCTTCGAGTCGGGCGGCGAGCAGCAGGAGAACGCCGAGAAGCAGGCCGAGGCGCGCGGGGAGCTGCGGCGCGTGTCGCGCTCCGAGATTCCCAGCGGCGAGGGCGTCACCGATGCCTTCATCGACCCCGTCGCGTGCCCCGACGTCGACCCGAAGTTCTCGGTGCTGTGGGGCGGCATGGACAAGAACGTCGAGGCCTGGGAGCCGCGCGTCTTCGCCAACGCCAACAACCACAGCCTGGTCATCAAGGTGGAGCTCGACGGCCACCCGATTCTCATCACCGGCGACCTCGAGACCGAGGCCATCGGCGCGCTGTTGGCGGCGCATGGCACCACCTTGAACAGCGACGTCTACTTCGTCGGCCACCACGGCTCGCACAACGGCACCACCTTCGCGTTGATGAAGGCGGTGACGCCGTGCATGGGCATCATCTCGATGGGCGACTACGAGCGGCAGGAGGAGTGGACCGCCTGGGCCTACGGGCACCCGCGCAAGAAGGCCGTCGACACCGTCACCGAGGCGCTGGGCTGCGCGCGCGCGACGAAGGAGGTCGAGGTGGCGACGCGGCCGCGCGAGTTCGAGCGCTTCACCGAGAACCGCGCGCTGTACGGCACCGGGTGGGAAGGCACCATCGTCGTCGAGCAGTCGACGCACGGCGGCTGGCGCGCGACGACCGAGCGTTAGGTCGCGGCGTCGGGCGGGTCCGTCACCAGCGCGAGGAGGTCTCGCGGCGGCGGCTTCGCGAGGAAATCGACCGCGCGGCCCATCACGTCGAGGCGATGAATCTCCTTCGCGTGGTGCTGCCACTGCACGATGGGGCGCGCGAAGCTGTGTGACGTCGGCGCGTCGTCGACTACCCACGCGCCGCGGAACTGCTGGTTCAGGTACTCACCCAGCAGCGCGGTGAGCGGGAAGAGCCACTCCCGCTGCTCCTCGGGTGGAAGGTCTTCGTTCGCGAACAGCTGGCTCACCGCGGGGAGCGCCAGCTCGAGCTTCACCATCCACAGCTGGGCCTTCGCCGCGTCGGTGGTCTCCAGCAGCCAGTGACACGCCTGGTGCGCCTCGTGGAGGAAGTGCGGGAGTCGCGCCTGTGCCGCGGCGAGGCGCTCTTCATCGGTGCTGGTCGGAGTTCGCACGCGCGCACCCCTAGCGCCGTCATGCGCGTTTGTCGCGCCACGCGCCGGTCGACCAGAGCGCCCACAGCACCAGCAGCGGCTGGAAGAAGAGCCGGATGAAGCGCGCCTGGTCGGTGTCGAGGCCGAAGGCGCTCCGGTGCTCGACGTACTGCGCGACGTTCCCCGGGAAGACAGCCACGAAGAACGCGGCCACCGTCAGCCCCACCGGCACGCGCCACCGCCCGAGGAAGAGCAGCGACGCGCCCAGCAGCAGCTCCACCACACCCGAGGCCAGCACCACGAAGTCGGCGTCGAGCGGCACCCACGGCGGCACCTGCGCCTGGAACTCCTGGCGCTGGAACGTGAGGTGGCCGGTGCCCGCCAGCAACAGCCCGGCGCCCAGCAACACGCGCAACACCGTGCGGCCGAGCGACGTCGGTGGACGCGGAGAGAACAGGAGCGCGCGCATGCGGGTGGATATGCAGGTGCGTTCAGTTGCGTGCAACGGAAGTTGCCGAACTGCTCAGAACAACACCTCGACGTCGTAGGTGCGCGCCGCGCCGCCGGTGATGGTGAGCGTCCCTCCGGGGAAGGTCAGGGTGGGGCCGTCGAGCCGCGCGGTGTGGCCATCGACGCAGCCGCGCTGGTCGGCGCTGGCGCACGCGGGCAGGGTGAAGGCCGCGTCGCCGGTCTTCTTCACCACGTAGTGCGTGCCGTCGCGCTCGGTGAACTCGCCATCGCCTCCCGCCGCGACCAGCAACTGCCGCGCGCCCTCGACGTCGGCGAGCGACACCAGCGGCGCGGCGGCGGGGAGCACCGTGTCGAGCGTGTCGGAGACGCGCGGAATCACCGTGCCCTTGCGCAAGAACAGCGACAGTTCAGACATATCGGCTTGTACAGAGATGTCGGCAGGGCCCGTTGTGTTGGTTTGACCGTCCCACGAAATCCACTCGCCGGGCGGGAGGTACACGCTGCGGCTCGTCGCACCCGCATCGACGATGGGCGCCACCAGCAGCCCGTCGCCCAGCAGGTACTCGTCGCTCACGGTCCACGACCGCGCGTCCCCGGGGAACTCGACGGCCAGCGCGCGGATGGTGGAGAGGCCCGTCGCCTCCGCGTGCGCCGAGAGCCCGTCGAAGAAGGGGTAGAGCCGCATGTGGAACTTCGACCACCGCTTGAAGTGCGCCAGCGTGTCGGCGTCGGTGTCGAAGTGCCAGTTGTGGCGCGCGTCGATGCCGTGGTGCGTGCGCATCACCGGCATCAGCGCGCCCAGCGTCGTCCAGCGGAAGTAGAGCTCCTTGGTGCCCACCGGGTTGGTGTTCGACTGGTAGCCGCCGATGTCGCTGCCGTACGCGTTCACCCCCGAGAGGCCGAGGTTGATGCCCATGGGAATCACCGTGAACAGGCCATCGTCACGCTCGAAGTCGGTGCGCTGGTCGCCGGCCCACACCACGGGCGAGACGGCGTTCGAGCCCACCCACCCGGAGCGCGAGAAGAAGGTGCGCTGCACGCCGTCGCTCGCGCGCTCCGCCAGCACCTCCGCGTTGAGCTGCGCCCAGTCGCCCGCGTAGCGGTTGTGCGCCAGCAGCGGGTCGGCGCCGTCGGCCAGCTTCGCGTCATGCGGCAACCACTCGCCGAAGTCGGCCATCCACCCGGTGAAGCCCACGTCGAGCGCGCGCCGCAGATACGACTTCACCCACTCGCGCGTCTCCGGCCGCGAGAGGTCGGCGAGGCCCGAGTCCTTGAAGGTGACGCCGGTGAACCAATACGTCGCGCCGCCCTTGTTCTGTACGAAGTGCCCGCCGTCCAACGCTTCGGCGGCGATGCGCGTGTCGGTGACGAGGAAGGTGTTGAAGTACGCCTGCCACGAGAAGCCCGCCGCGGTGAGGTCTGCCGCCACCGCGCCCGCGTCGGGGTACAGCGTGGGGTCGAGGTCCCATTCCTCCTTCAAGCGGTAGCCGGTGCCGTCGTCGGTCGCGCCGCGGAAGTCTTCGGTCCAGATGACCGACGAGGGGATGTCGTTGTCGCGCAGCACCTGCGCCACGTGGCGCACGTTGTCGCTGCCGTAGATGGCGTCGGCCCACGGCGCGAAGGCCACCGGCGGCGGGCGCACCGGGCGCTTGAGCGGGCCGGCGGTCGCGCGCTCCACGGCCTGGCGAGGCGTGCCGGCGTACACGTGCAGCGTGAACTCGCGCGCCCACACCTCGATGCGGAAGATCTGCGTGTCGGCCTGGCACACGTCGAAGAGCGAGCGCGCGTCGCTCTCCACGAGGCCCTGGTAGCCGCGATTCGACAGCCACGTCGGCAGCCCGTAGCTCGACGCGTGGCGCGTGCCCTCGAGGACCCACAGGTCGGGGTACTCGTCGTCTTGCATGCGCTTGCCGATGCCGGGCTCGCTGGTCCACATCGCGACGCGGTGGCCGTGGTGGTCGACGGCGTCAGCCTGCGCGCCGAACCCGAGGAAGCGGTCGGCGTCGGCGCATTTGAACGAGAGCGCGAAGCGGTTGGTGGCCTCGTTGCTCGCGGTGAAGGTCAGCGTCAGCACGCCGTCGCCCGACGACGACGCGGCCACGCGCGCCACCTCGTGCTTCTGCGCGTCGCTCCACACGCCGTGCGCGGCGTCGGCCCAGGTGAAGACCGTGCCTTCATTCCACGCGCTGACGTTGTCGGTGATGCGCCACGAGCCGACCTGCATCTCGTACGTCGCGCGGCCCTGACGCGTCTCCACGGGCACGCCGGCGCTCTCCAGCAGCACCGCGTCGCCCGACTTCACCGAGAACGAAGACGC
>CAMLFP010000155.1 GCA_946479335.1 uncultured Archangium sp. | reverse complement strand
AAAAGTTCGCGCCCGAGTGTGCAAGCCATGATGTGCAATCGAATGCTCTACCGCTGAGCTAATTCCCGAGTTGTCGGGAATCTCGGATTCGAACCGAGGACACTTCGAACCTGTGCTTGTAAGGCCTGCTCGGCCGGACGCTGTACAGGAGAGACGGCGCGCCGAATTGATTCCTGACTTTTCGAATTTCAGAAGTTCACGCCGAGGCCGAGCGTGACCGAGAAAATCAGGGTGTGCGCTGACCAGGTAAAGGTGGGCTGCAGCACGAAGCCGAAGCGGCTCTTGATGAGGCCGAACACCTGCACGATGGCGGTGCCCGCGAACTCCGGGCCGGTCTGCGGGGAGTTCAGCAGCGTGGCCGTGGTGCCGACCGTGACGTGGGTACGTCGGCCGAAGCGGACACCGGCGCCGAGGCCGTAGCGCTGCGTGATGCCCGTCGCGCCGGGCATGAGCTGGATGTTCGCGAGGCCGACCAGCGCGATGCCTGAGCGGAACATCACGCCACCCGCACCGACGAGGTCTGCGTCGAACTGCACCGTCGCCGAGGTCTGCACGCCGATGCCCGCGCCGAGCGCGACGAGGCCCACGGGCCGCAGCTCCGGCACCACCTTCTTGCGTGAGCGTCGCTTCGACTGCTTCTTGTGGCCGGGCGCGCCGGGCTCCGGTTCGGTCTCGTCGGGCGTGGTGGTCGCGTCGGCCGCGTTGTCGAACGACGGCAGGTCGAACTCGCCGTCACCGCTGTCGGCCTCGAGGAGCGGCGGCTGATTGTCGGGTGGCGTGGTCAGCAGCAGCGCGGCGACGGCGAGGTACAGCATCGAGCGCGCAAGCTACACTCACCGCGCATGGCGCGCGCGGGCATCATCGAGTTGTCGATTGCAGGTCGGGGCCCCAGTCGCGCGTTCGTGTTCGACCCCCATCGCCTCGCGCTGCCGTGCTGGGCCGACGTGGCGAGCGATGGGCCGGCGCTGCTGCTCACGTTGGACCGGCACTTCGACACCGTGACGCCGAAGGACGCGCCGGGTCGCGGCTTGTCTCCCGATGCGCTCGACCTGCACGCGCGCGAGCGGCTCGACCATCGCAACTTCGACCACATCCTCGCGGCGATGAACGCCGGCGTGCTGAGCGACGCCATCGTCATCGCGCGCGCGAAGCCGGTGGGCGCGGTGACCTTCGACTGGGGCACGCATGAGGTCATCTCCGCGGCGACGCTCGATTTGATTTCGGCGGAGTGGGGCACGCCGCTCGCCACGCCCGAAGGGAAGCGCGCGTACGCGGCGGTGCGGCGCGCGACGCGCATCGTGCTCGACGTCGACCTCGACTGTTTCACCACGCCGAGCGACGCCGACCCGACGACGGTGGTGCCGTGGCCCATCGAGCTCATCCGCGACTTCGTGCTCCCGCGCGGGAGCGACGCGTTCTGGCGCGACGTGCTGGCGAAGTGCGCCGGCTTCACCTTCGCGCGCGAACCCTCGCATTGCGGCGGGCTCGTCGCGTCGGGGCGCTTGTTCGAGGCCGCGAGTCAGGTGCTCTTCGTCGAGCTGCTCGGCTCAGACCTGCCTTGATCAGAAGGCGACCCCGAGCGCGCCCGTCAGCGCGAAGACAAAGCGCGACACATCGAATTGAAGAACCGGCTGCGCCATCAGCGTGAAGTGCCCCCACACCGCGGCCGCCTGGACGACGAGCGCGCCGGAGACGCCCAGCAGCGGGGCCGCTCCACTCAGCGGCGTGGAGTTCGCCGCGCTCCGGGGTGTTGAGGAGATGGTCGGCATGAGCCCCACCGTCACGTGATGCGTGGTCCCGAAGCGCACCGCGGGCCCGACGGTCCACCACTGGAGGACGCCCTCCGCGCGCGGGTTGAACAAGCCGGTGACGATGCCGACGATTCCGATGCCCGGCCGGAGAAAGACGGCGCCTGCGCTGACGCTGAAGCCGAGGAGCCCGACCGCCGCCTTGCGGGTGTCGGCCTTCGTCGTCGCGAACCCTCCGTGCGCGGCGACGTCTGCGACCAGGCGTGCGCGTTCGTCTTTGCAGTCAGCGTCGTTCTCGCAACCCGCCGCCAGCACCGCCGCCACCAGGATCGAGAACATGGGCTCAAGCTAGCGAACGCGAATGGTCGCCAGAAGCGGGCTCTCCTGGGGTCACAGCGCGAAGCCGACGCCGGCGGTCAACGTGAAGACGACGCCGTAGGGGCTCATGCGCAAGATGGGCTGAATGGCGAGCGTGAGATGGCCGAACTCGGCGGCGGCCTCGACGGTCACCGCGGGCGTGATGGTGGCTCCAATCTCCGACGCGGTGACCGGGAGGAACGAAGTGCAGATCATCAACCCCGCGCTCACGTGGTGCGTGCGCCCGAAGCGCACCACGGGGCCCGCAGTCCACAGGTGCGCGACGCCGGTGGGGAGGGTGCTGAAGTGCGTCGAGAGGAGCGCGCCGAGCCCGATGCCGCTGCGGTGATGCACCAGCGACACGCTCGTGCCGAACCCGACGACGCCGAAGGTCGCGTCGTTCCGGCCCTGGGCGATCGAGGCGACGCCTCCGTGTGCGAAGACATTGAAGGCGAGGTCGAGCGGCGGAGGACCGATGGGCGCCATCGACCTCCTGCGCTCTTCTTCGGTCGGGGGCGGGCGAATCAGCGGCGCTTTGCGCGCGGGCGGCGTCTCTGACACGCACTCGTGCTGCGTCACGCCGTTGGCGTCGGTGACGTCACGGCAGAGTTGGCCGTTGAGCCGGTAGACCTTCGAGGCGTCGCTCTCGCTGACGGGTTCCGAGACCAGCGGCGGCGGTGTCACCGTGGGCGCCGCGGGCGTCACGCAGCGGCCTGTTTCGCAGACGAGACCGTCTTCGCACTGACTGGTGCTCTCGCAATTCGCCGCCAACACCAGCACCACGACCATCGAGAACACGCCCGCGCCTCCCGTTGCCGACGACTACTGCGCGAGCGCCTTGATGGCCGCGACGCGCTTCTTCACCAGGCCGCCCAACTTCAGCAGCACGCCCAGCCCACCGCCGCGGCCGCGCGCGAGCAGCGCCTCGACGAACTCGCTCAGCTCCGGCGTCGCCGGAATCCACCAGGGGTCGGGGTTCTTGCCGGAGTCGACGATGACGGTGCGCGGCCGCGTGAAGAGCCCGTACGAGTAGCCCGACGCCGCGATGCCCGGGCCAGTGTCCTTCACGCCGGTCCACGGTACGTCGGCGAGGATGCCGGCGAACGCGTGGTTGTTCACGTAGCCCACGCCGCACTGCATGCGCCGCAGCAGTTGCTCACCGCGCGCGACGTCGCGCGTCCACACCGAGCCGTTGAGCCCGTAGCGCGAGTCGTTCGCGCGCGTGAGACCTTCCTCTGCGTCTTTCACGCGCAGCACCGCGATGACCGGGCCGAAGGTCTCATCGCGCACCACGTCGAGGTCGTCGGTGCAGAAGTCCAACACCGTCGGCGCGTAGCCGAAGCCGGTGCCGACGCGCGCGCCGCCGGTGGTGACCTTCGCGCCCTTCGCCTTCGCCTGTTCGACGTGGCGCTCGACGATGTTCAGCTGCGCTTCGCTCTGGAGCGGCCCGAGGTCGCCGTCGTTGCCGCTCGACACCTTCAGCTTCGACACCACACGGGTGAGCGTCGCGACGAACGCGTCGGCGATGGCGTCCTCCACGTACACGCGCTCGATGGCCGCGCAGTTCTGCCCGCAGTTGTGGAGCGCCCACTGCGCGACGCCGATGGCGGTGCGCTCGAGGTCACAGTCGGCCAGCACCAACGCGGCGTCTTTGCCACCGAGCTCCAGCGACGCGGGAATCAGGCGCTCTGCGGCGCGCGCGGCCACCTTGCGACCGGTGGGGACCGAGCCGGTAAACGTCACCGCGTCGACCTCATCGATGAGCGCGCCGCCGACCTCACCCACGCCGTGCACCACGCCCACGAGGCCCCTGGGCAACACCTCCGCGCAGATCGCGGCGAGCGCGGCGCCGGTGCGCGGCGTGTACTCAGACGGCTTGAGCACCACGCCGTTGCCCGAGAGCAGCGCGGGGAAGAGCGGCTTCCAGAAGTTGCCGAGCGGGTAGTTCCATGGCGCGATGACGCCGATGACGCCGCGGGGCACCGACTCGGTGACGCCGCGCTTGCCGGGGAAGTCGAGCGCCGAGAACTTCACCTTGTGCGGCTTCAGCACGCGGCGCGCTTCGGAGATCGCGACCTCCACGTACGGCGCGAGCGAGGTGAGCTCGCTGGCCTTCGCTTCCACCGTGGAGCGGCCCGTCTCGTCAGACATCGTCTGCGCCAGCGCGTCGGCCTTCGCGAGAATGGCCTGCCCGAGCGCCTTCACCTTCGCGGCGCGTTCATCGAGCGACAGCGCGGCCCACGCGGGTTGCGCGGCGCGCGCGGCGGCCACCGCGGCTTTGACGGCCTCCACCGTCGAAGGCTGAATCGGAGACAGCGGCTTCAACGTCGCGGGGTTGACGCTTCCGGGGGCGTGGCTCATGGGCGCGCACGATGGGTCAAGGCGCGTCGTGGCTCAAGCGGTACTCTCCACGCCATGAATGCAAACGGAGCGGCGCCGAAGGACAACTTCGTGGTGGGGCTCGGGGTCGGGGTCGCGGTGGGCGTGGTGCTGCTGTGTCTCGGCAGCGCGGCGATGTTCGCCTACTCCCAGAAGCGGGCGGCCGACGCGCGCAAGGGGTGGAACCTTGTGCCCGTCATCGTCGCCGCGGTCGACGTGACCGAAGGCACGACGCTGACGATGGAGCAGATTTCGCAGCGCTCCATCCCCGAGCAGTTCGTCACCTCGAGCGTCGTGAAGCCCGACAGCGCCTCGTACATCGCCAACCAGAAGGTGTTGGTGCCACTCCAGGCCGGTGACCCGCTGCGCTGGAGTGACTTCGAAACGAAGAAGGCCACGCCGGTGCTTTTCGCCGCGCGTGAGGTGCCGCTGGGCGCGGTGCTGAGCGCCGACGACGTGGAGGTGCGCGCGGGCGTCGAGCAACTGCTGACGGACTCGTGGGTGCGCGCGGAGGAGCAAGGCGGGCTCATCGGCCGCATCACCATCGCGCCGTTTCACAAGGGCGACCCCATCTTGTGGACGCACGTGCCCCCGAAGGCCCTCAAGTAGCGTCATGCTGGAGGCACCCATGAAGAACATCCTCGTCGCGACCGACTTCTCCGACGCCGCCACCAACGCCGTGACCTACGCGGCAATGCTGGCGCGTGAGTTCAAGGCGGAGCTGACGCTGTTCAACGCCTTCAAGCCCGACGTGCACACCGCCAACTCGCGGTCGTCGTCGGCGAGCCTCGCGCTGCTGAAGAAGCACAACGAGGAGCGCCTCGCGGAGCTGGCCGCGCACACCTCGACGCTGCACGCGCTCCCCGTGCACTGGAGGTGCGTCGCCGACAGCCCCGTCGAGCGCCTCGCGGAGTACGCGTCGCAGCGCCCGGTGGACCTGGTGGTGATGGGCATCGAGGCCGATCTCCCGGAGTACAAGCTGTTCGGCAACACCACGACGGCCGTCATCAAGCTGCGGAAGTTTCCCGTGTTGGTGGTGCCCAACGGCGTGACCCTCGGCGCGATGAAGCGGGTGCTGTACGCGTGCGACCCGGTGCGGCTGAAGACCGGCGCGGAGTTGGCGTTGCTGGGGGCGCTGCTCTCCACCTTCGGGGCGCAGCTCGACGTGCTGCACGTCTTCGAGGGAGACCGCGACGAGGCGCGACGCAAGCGCGTGGAGCAGGTCGTCGCCGCCGCGCTCCCCGGTGTGACGCCGGAGTTCCGCTACCTCACGCACCAGAAGGTCGACGATGGGATCCGCGAGTGCGTGCACCGCTACCCCACCGGGCTGCTGGCGATGCTCTCGCACGAGCTGGGGTTCTGGGAGTCCGTCACCACCGGCAGCCACACGCGGGCGATGACGGTGACGACGCGCGTGCCGCTGCTGGTGCTGCCCGGCGGCGCGCGCTGACGGCTACTTCACGAAGACGGTGCCGCGGCTGCCGGGCTCGAGCGCCTCGTCGAGGATCGCGCTCTCCGGCTCCAGCCCCACGATGTGGATGGCGCCGATGCCCTCGTCGAGCATCGCGAGGCTCTCCTGCACCTTGGGGATCATCCCGCCCACGATGGCGCCGCGCTTGATGTGCGCGTCGGCCACCTCGGGCGTCAGCTGCGCGATGCGCGTGCTCGGGTCGTCTTTGTCCGCCAGCACCCCGGGCACGTTCGACACGAGGAACAGGCGCGCCGCGCGCAGCCGGCCCGCGAGCCGCGTGGCCACCGTGTCGGCGTTGACGTTGTAGACGTTGCCCAGCGCGTCGCCCGCGAGACAGCCGATGACCGGCACCACGCCCGCCTTCGCCAGCGCCTCGAGCAGCGTGATGTTCACGTTCGTCACGTCGCCCACCAGCCCGTAGTCGACCTCTTCGTCGCCGACGCGCACCGGCGGCCGCCGCGTCGCCTCCACCAGGCCCGCGGAGACGCCCGAGGTTGAAATCGCCTGCACCTGCGCGAGCCGCATCGCCTGCGCGACGTTGACGCCCACGCCGCCCAGCACCTGCTTCATCACCTCCAGCGTCGCCTCGTCGGTGACGCGCTGGCCGGCCACCTGCCTGGTGACGAGGCCCAGCTTCTTCGAGAGCTCGGTGGCCTGCGGCCCGCCGCCGTGCACCACCGCCACCTTGAGACCCGCGTCGAGGAACCCACGCACCGCGCGGCCCACCGTGCGCGAGAGCTTCTTCACGTCGAGCGCGAGCTCCCCGCCGATTTTGACGACGAACCAACGGCCGGCGAAAGACTCCAGAGCGCTCATGGGCGGCGCGCCTTAACCCAGCACCTGCACGCCCGCGAGCGCGGGTTCTGCGCGGTTCATCAGGCGCGGCACGTCGCGGATGAAGGCCTCCTGGTTGCTGAAGTGCTTCGACTTCTTCGGCACGCTCATCACGAAGCTCCCGCCGGTGTGCGTGAAGGTGAACTCGTAGTCGTGCTCCGTCACGCTGGTGAACGCGTCGCGGGGGATGAGCGCGGTGTCCGTCACCTCCTTCGACGGCGAGAACGCAGCGCGCTTGGTGGTGAAGACCATCAGCCGGCGGTTGGTCAGCACCAGGTACCACGCGTGGAAGTGGTCGCCCTCGTTCACCGCCCACGCCTGGTGCTGCAGCAGCTCGCCGTCGCCCAGGTGCTTCTTCGCCTCGTCGCTGATGAGCCGGTCGTACTCGGTGTCTTGCTTCGGCGGGCCCATGCTCACGGGCACCAGCGCGTTCGCCGCGTGGCGGCGCTTCGTCAGCCACCCGCGGAACATCGCCCACGCGCCCAGTGCGAGGAGGATGAGCCACAGCGAGTAGCCGAACGCGTACTCGTACCAGGGGATGGAGTACGCCGGCAGCGGCGAGGGCAGCAGCTGCATCGACTGCCACTTCTGCACCTGCGCCGCGTCGGGCCACGGGTAGTACGAGTTGGCGTTGGTGGCGTTGCGCAGCACGTAGCCGTCGTCGTGGAACCACACGCCCGCGCCGAAGAAGACCTTGCGCGTCTTGTACGCGAGGCACAGCGGCTCACCGTCGCCGCCGGTGACGCCCACGTTGGTGATGCACTCGATGCTCTCGTCGGTCCCGAACAGCAGCTTGCCCATGCGCGCGCACTCACTTCAGCGCGCGCCGGGGCGCAAGCGCGGCGGCGAATTACGTGTCGAACGAAATGCCCGGCCACGTCGGCAACGCGGGCGGCGTCTTCGGCGAGAGCAGCACACCCATCGGGTACACGCAGGAGGTGCCCATCAAGATGCCTGCGGGCCGGTGGTTGCCGCTGGCCTTCACGCCGCTGAAGGGGAGCCGCCCCGACGCGCCCGCGCTCGACTTGTTCCAGTGCAGCACGCCGACGCGCAGCTCGTCGGCCGCGCGCTCGAAGGCCTCGGCGCTCTGCGTGAAGACGGCGGCCGAGAGCCCGAACTCCGTCTCGTTGGCGAGCGCGATGGCCTCGGCCTCGCTGTCGACCACGTGTACCGCGAGGTCGGGCGCGAAGAGCTCGGTGTCGGAGTAGCCCGCGACGTGCCCGCGGCCCGCGATGCGGTGCACCGACGGCGTCACGTAGAAGCCGCGCGTGCGCGCCTCGATGCTGCCGCCGGGCACCAGCGCCTCGTAGCCGTTGCTCACCGCCAGCTTCCGCGCCGCGAGCAGGTTCGCTCGCGCGCGCTCGGAGATGACCGGGCCCATGAAGACGTCGTCGTCGGGGTGGCCGACCTTCACCGCGTTGGCGGCCTTCACCAGCCGCGCGCAGAACGCGTCGGCGATGCCCTTCGTCACGTAGATGCGCGAGGTCGCGGTGCAGCGCTGGCCCGCGGTCGCAAAGCCGGAGAACGCCACCTCCCGCACGGTGCGCTCGAGGTCGGCGTCGTCGAAGACCAGCGACGCGTTCTTGCCGCCCAGCTCCAGCGCGACCAGCACGCCGGGGCGGTGCGCGTTCGCCGCGATGAGCTTCTGGCCGACGGGGAGCGAACCGGTGAAGAGGATGGCGTCGACCTCCGGATGCTTGGCGACGTGCTCCGCGATCTCCACGCCGCCCTGCACCACGGAGAACACGCCGCGCGGGAAGCCCGCGTCAGCGAAGCACTGGGCCATCACGCTCGCGGTGAGCGGCCCCTTGTCAGACGGCTTGAAGACCACGGTGTTGCCCGCCAGCAGCGCGGGGACGATTTGCCCGTTCGGCAGATGCCCGGGGAAGTTGAAGGGCCCGATGACCGCCACCACGCCGTGCGGCCGGTGGCGGATTTCGCCGGGCAGGTCTTCGACGCGGTGGTCCTTCGTGAAGGCCGCGCCCTCGGTCAGCGTGACGTCGACCTTCGACACCATCGCCTGCGCTTCGGTCTTCGCCTCCCAGCGCGGCTTGCCGATTTCGCGCGAGATGGCGTGCGTCAGCTCATCGAGGCGCGCCTTGAGCGCCGCCTGGTACTTGCGCAGCAGCTCCGCGCGCTCGGTGGCCTTCAGCTTCCGCCACGCGGGGAACGCGGCGCGCGCCTCGCCGAACGCGGTGTCGGCCTGCGCGAGGCTCCACGCGCCGCGAAAGACGACGTCATCGAGATCTGCCGGGCTGCGGGTGACGAGCTCTCCAGAGGTCATGGCGCGGGTTATTCCCCATCCGCGCGAGAAGTGCGCGGGCGCTCAGACGTCGATCTTCTCGTGCACCAGCAGCTCCGAGAGCACCTGCTCCATCGCGGCGCGC
Organism: uncultured Archangium sp.; assembly: GCA_946479335.1. Next base: position 2,746 of record CAMLFP010000155.1, on the reverse strand, counting down.
GCGCGGCCGGTGACCTCGGCGAGGCGGGTGTGCATCGCGCGGTCGGCCTCGTCGCGGTTCTCGCAGTCGCGCGAGTAGAGTTCGAACTGCTGCAGCGACTCCACGAGCTGCGCCACGTGGTTGGGGCACTCGCAGGCGATGGCGCTCTGCACCGTCAACAGCTTGCCCAGCTGCGCGCGGTTGTAGCGGAAGCCGGTCGCCGGCGCGGGCGGCAGCGGCTTCGGCGCCTCCGGAGCGGGCCGCGGTGCCGGGGGCGCCGGGTCGCGGTGGCGCCCGGCCTCCAGCACCGACTTCACCACCAGCGGGGTGAGGTGCGCGCGCAGCGTGTCGAGGTGCATCGGCGCCTGCAGCACGCGCACGTTCGGGCTGCGGAGCTCCTTGAGCAGCGCGCGACGCGCGAAGGAGTAGGTGACGATGCCCAGCTCGAACTCGGTCAGGCCCAGCAGCGTGCGCACCTCCTGGTCGACCGACCCCGCGAGGTCGACGAGGTCGATGATCACCACCTCGGGCTTGAGCGGCGGCACCTCGCGGCGGAAGGCCTCCGCAGAGACCCCTTTCCACACTACGTCGACCTCGCTGCCGAGGCCCTCATTCGCCAGCTGACCGACCAGTTGAGAACCCAGAATCGCTACGCGGATCATCGCTGCTCCTTGAAGACAGACAGTTTCATTCCTCCCTTATGTCTAAGGTTTGTAGAATGTTTCTGCCCGCCCTGCAGGAGCGCGATGCCCGGGCGTTTTCTCAGGCGACGGCGAGCTGCACGTCGATGTTGCCGCGGGTGGCCTTGGAGTACGGGCACACCTGGTGCGCGGCCTCCATCACCTGCTGCGCCTGTTCGCGGCTGAGCTCCGGGAAGCTGCCGATGAGCTTCGCGGCGATGCCGAAGCCGGTGTCGTCCTTCCCGATGGTGACGTCGGCCGAGATGGTGAACGCCCCCACGGGGATGTTCTTCGAGCGCGCCACCACGCCGACCGCGCCCGCGAAGCACGCCGAGTAGCCGGCCGCGAAGAGCTGCTCGGGGTTGGAGCCGGTCTTGCCGTCGCCGCCCATCGACTTCGGCACGGTGAGGTTCAGGTCGATGAGGCCGTCGTCAGACTTCACGTTGCCGCCGCGCCCTCCGCGTGACGTGGCGTGGGCGGTGTACAGCGGTTGAATGGTGCTCATGGTGTTTCTCCTGATTCGTCCACGTTCGCCGCGCGGAGTCGTTGGGTGAGGCCATTCAGCTCATCTCTGAGCCGGGCGATGGCCGGGAGGTTGATGCCGAACTGACAGACCAGCTGCTCGGGGACCTTCTTCGCCTGGCGCTTCAGGGCGCGGCCGCTGGCGGTCAGCGAGACGCGCACCACGCGGGCGTCGACGTCATCGCGCGCCTTCGTCACCAGGCCGCGCGCCTCGAGCTTGCCCAGCACCGGCGTCAACGTGCCGGAGTCGAGCTGCAGGCGCTCGCCCAGCTGCTTCACCGAGATGCCGTCGCCCTCCCACAGCACCAGCAAGGCGAGGTACTGCGGGTAGGTGAGGCCCAGCGGCTCGAGCAGCGGCGCGTAGGCCGCGGTCATCGCCCGCGAGGCGGCGTACAGCGAGAAGCACAGCTGGTTGTCGAGGAGCAGCGGGTTCACGCCGACATAGATGACCGGCGATTCAATTGGTTTCAATTAAATCGTGTTCAATTGATTGCGTGGAGCACCCAGGAGGTCGCGAGCCCGAGGTAGGTGCCCAGCGCGATGCCCATCAGGCCCAGCGTGAGGCCCGGGCCGACCAGCTGCCGGTTGCCGAGTGCCGTTGCCACCGGCCCGATGAACGGCGGCCCGAAGATGGTGGCCGTCGACGAGATGATGGCGGTGTCGACGTCGATGCCGAACAGCCGGCACAGCGCGAAGTGCAACGCGGCCGCGCTCACCATCACCAGCGCCACGAAGCTCAGCAGCATCACGCTCGAGCCAGACAGGCGGCTCGCGTCGGCCAGCGCGCCCATGCCGGTGCAGAAGATGAGGAGCAGGTACTCGCCCAGCTCGTAGCTCCCGCGCAGGTTGCGGATGGCGGGGACGAGCGACGCGGCGATGCCCAGCGTGGTGATGCTCAACATGACCACGCCGATGTGCAGCTTGCCGGCGGTGAGGAACGAGAGCCCGACGCTGAGCGCGACCATCGCCAGCGTCAGCGCGAACGCGGCGGCCTTCGAGACCAGCGGTGACAGCGACGAGGGGCCGGGCGCGACGTCCATCGCGGTGTCGGCGAGCTGCAGCGAGAAGGGTTTCAAGAAACGCGACAGCAACCGCTTCGCGCCGCCGAGGAGGAAGAAGAGGTACGCGCCGCCGCACACCAGGTCGGCGGTGTTGAGCACCACGAAGGTCTCCTGCAGCGTCTCCAGCGCCAGCCCGACGGCCGACATGTTCGCGGTGCCGCCCACGTACACGCCCACCAGCATGCCGGCGATCTTCCACCACTCGTCGGTGCGCGCGCGGAACACCCACGCGACGGCCGCCGCGGCGACGACCGCCGCCACGCACGCCAGCACGAACGACACCACCAGCGGCCGCGCCAGCTTGAGCCAGCCCTTGAGGTCGGTCGTGAAGAGCAAGAGCGGCACCGCGAGCAGCACCGCGCCGCCGGCGATGGACTGGCCGAGCTCCTCGTCGAGGCGAACACCGGGCAGGTTCCCGAAGATGATGCCCGCCGCGTACGAGAGCACCACCGGCCCGAGCGTCTTCGCCCACGTGAAGCGGTGCGCGCTCCAGTTCGCGACCGC
>CAMLFP010000154.1 GCA_946479335.1 uncultured Archangium sp. | reverse complement strand
GCGAGCAGGCGCTGGCGAACCTCGACAAGCTGCTGACGCTCGCGTCGGAGCGCGAGAAGCGGGGCGCGAGCGTCGCCGCCTTCGCCGCCGAGCTGCTCGCGCTGGCTGACGAAGCGCCGCGCGAGGCCGAGGGCGAGGTGGTGGACGAGCTCGACGTCGACGCGGTGACCTTGTGCACGGTGCACCAGGCGAAGGGCCTCGAGTGGCCGGTGGTGGTGCTGCCCGACCTCGTCACCGCGCCGCGCGGCGAGAACAGCGCGGTGCGCTTCGATCGCCAGTTCGGGCTCGCGTTGGTGAAGCCGTCGCGCGGCGAGGAGGAGCTCAAGTCGCACTCCGTGGCGAAGGTGACCGCGCAGCTCACGCGGCGGGCGCGGGCGGAGCACCTGCGGTTGCTGTACGTCGCGATGACGCGCGCGAGAGACCACGTGATCCTCGGGCTGCGCGCGCAGCGGGCGAAGACCTGGGCGAACGACGCGGAGGCCTTCTTCGAGCTGCGCGTCACGGAGGGGAAGCGCGAGCAGTGGGAGGTCACGACGCTCAAGCCCGCGCCCGCCGAGCTGCCGGCGCCGGTGGTGGACCACGACGTCACTGCGCTCCTCGCGCGCGTGCGTACGCCGCCCCCGAGCGCCTCGCGGGAGCTGGTGGTGCCGGTCACGCAGCTGCACGACTTCGTGGCGTGCCCGAGGCTCTTCCACTTCGCGCATCAAGTCGGGCTCCCCTCGACGCCCGCGCCGGTCACCGCGCACGGGCTGGGGCGGGAGCACGGCATCGCCGCGCACCGGCTCCTGCAGCTCACGCCGCTCAACCTCGTGGGCACCCCACGGCTGCGCCCGGCGTTGCTCGAGCTGCAGCGCGCGGAGCGCCTCGACGCGCAGGTGGTGTCGCTCGTCGAGCGCTTCTGGCGCTCCGACTTCGGGCTCGAGCTGGCGGCGGCGTCGTCGCGCGCGCACCGCGAGCTGCCCTTCGCGCTGCGGCTGCGCGGGAAGCCCGACCTCGTGTTGCGCGGGCAGCTCGACGTCTTGCTGGAGCGCGACGAGGAGCTGCTGGTCATCGACTACAAGACCACCGCGCGCACTGGCCTCGCGGCCTACCGCTTTCAGCTGGCGTGCTACGCGCTGGCGGCGCGGCGCTTCCGCGATGACGGGCGCCCGGTGCGCACCGGCGTCGTCTTCCTCCTCGATGACGTGCTCGAGCCGGTGTTCGAGGCGGTGCACGTCGATGAGGCCGCGCTCTCACAGGCCGCGGCGGCGTTCGCCGAAGCCCAGCGCTCGGGCGCGTGGGCGGGCCGGGAGCGCAGCACCTGCGTCGAGCTCGGCTGCGGCTACCTCGCGCGGTGTCACGGCGATCTGTGAGTTCGATTTACACGCGCGCCGCGAATTGTGCGGTGGCCAGCGCGCGACAACCGGGCATGAGCTACTCGGTCAAAAGCGGTGACACGCTGTCGGCCCTGGCGAAGCGGTTCCACACCTCGGTCTCCGCGTTGATGAAGGCCAACCCCGCCATCCACAACGCGAACCTGATCCACGTCGGGCAGAAGCTGAACATCCCCGGGGCGAGCGACAACTACGCGCAGCCCTCGAGCGGCGGCGTCACGTACACGGTGCGTTCGGGCGACACGCTCTCGAAGCTCGGCGCGAAGTTCGGCGTCAGCTACCAGGCCATCGCGAAGGCCAACGGCATCTCCAACCCGAACGTCATCCACGTCGGGCAGAAGCTGAAGATCCCCGCGAAGGGCACCACCCCGACGCAGCCGACTCCGACGCCCACGCCGACCACCGGGGTCTCCGGCATCGAGAACCGCCCCGGCGTGAAGGGCAACGCGCAGCAGGTCATCAACTTCTTCATGAGCAAGGGCCTGACGCGCGCGCAGGCCGCGGGCATCGCCGGCAACCTCCTCTTCGAATCGGGCTTCAACCCCAGCGCGGTGGGCGACCACGGCACCTCGTTCGGCATCGCGCAGTGGCACAACGGCCGCGGCACCGCGATGAAGCAGTGGACGACGGCGCACGGGTACTCCGCGACCTCGTTCAAAGGGCAGCTCGAGTACCTCTGGTACGAGCTGAACCACGGCGAGCACAACGCGCTGAGCAAGCTGCGTCAGACGTCGAGCGCCAACGCCGCGGGCATGGCCTTCTGCAAGTACTTCGAGCGCCCGGCGGTCATCAACCCCGCGCGTGGGCAGGCTGCGACCCGCTTCTACAACGAGAGCCTGAACTGACCGGCGTGACCGGCGCGCGCTTTCCGCGTAGAGGAGCCGCATGCCGAACGTCGTCGTTGTTGGAGCCCAGTGGGGTGACGAGGGAAAAGGGAAGATCGTCGACCTCCTGACCGAGCACGCGCAGATCGTCGTGCGCTTTCAGGGCGGCAACAACGCGGGCCACACGCTCGTGGTTGGCGGCCAGAAGACGGTGCTGCACCTCATCCCCTCCGGTGTGCTGCACGCGGGCAAGACCTGCGTCATCGGCAACGGCTGCGTGGTCGACCCCACGGTGTTGATGAAGGAGATCGACGCGCTGCGCGCGCGTGGCTTCCTGCAAGACGCCGAGCAGCTGCTGGTCTCGGAGCACGCGCACGTCATCTGCCCCTGGCACAAGCACCTCGACGCGCTCCGCGAGAAGGCGCGCGGCGGCGGCGCCATCGGCACCACCGGGCGCGGCATCGGCCCGGCGTACGAAGACAAGGTCGCGCGGCGGGGCATCCGCATCCGCGATCTGCTCGATGGAGATCGCCTGCGCCGCCGCGTGAAGGAGCGCCTGCCCGACGCGCTGGAGGAGATCGCCCGCCTCGCGCGCGCCGCGAAGGCCGACGAGCCGCTGCTCGACTCCGAGGCGATCGTCTCGGAGTTGCTGGTGCTGGGCAGCCGCTTGAAGGAGTTCGTCGGCGACGCCTCGCTCACGCTCGCCGAGCACGTCCGCAAGGGCACCCGCATCCTCTTCGAGGGCGCGCAGGGCACGCTGCTCGACATCGATCACGGCACGTACCCGTTCGTCACCTCCAGCAACACGGTGGCGGGCAACGCGGCGGTCGGCTCGGGCCTCGGCCCCACGGCCATCGATCGCGTGCTGGGCATCACCAAGGCGTACACCACGCGCGTGGGCTCCGGGCCGTTCCCCACCGAGCTCACCGACGCGCTCGGAGATCGCCTGCGCAAGGTGGGCGATGAGTTCGGCGCGACCACCGGCCGGCCGCGGCGCTGCGGCTGGTTGGACACCGTGGTGCTCCGCTACGCGACGCGCGTGAATGGCCTCTGGGGCCTGGCGCTGACGAAGATGGACGTGCTGAGCGGGCTCGACACGCTGCGCATCTGCACCGCGTACAAGCTCGACGGGCGCACCGTCACCGAGCTGCCGTGCGACTTCGAAGACTTCTCGCGCGTGGAGCCGATCTACGAAGACATGCCCGGCTGGCCGGAACACCTCACCGGCGCTCGCACCTTCGATGATCTGCCCAAGGCCGCGCAGCGCTACGTGCGCCGCGTGGAGGAGATCGTCGGCATCCCCGTGGTGAGCATCTCCGTTGGCGCCGAGCGCGGGGAGACCATCGTGCTGCAGAACCCCTTCCACACCTGATGCGCTTCACCCGGCGAGTCTTCTTCGCCGGCTTCGGGCTCACGGTGTTGTTCGCCGTGGGCGCGTACGGGTGGCAGTTCTCCGGGCTCGCGGGCCCCGACGGCATCTGGCCGCTGGGCGCGAACTACGGGCCTGACGACGCGCCGCTGTTGCTGCGTTTCTTCTCTGCGCCGGTGCTGCTGGCGCTCTCGTTCGCGAGCGGCGTGGCGCTGCTGGTGGGGTTCGCGCCGCGCGTCGCGTGCCTCGTCTTGTGGGCGTGCTGGTCGGCGCTGGTGCGCGTCGGCTACCCCTTCCTCTCGTTCCAGTGGGACGTGCTGCTCGCGGAGACGGCGTTCTTCGCGGCGCTCTACGCGCCCGGCGGTTGGCGGCCGAAGCTGGAGACCGAGCGCGACGCGCCGTGGGCCTTCCGCTTCGTGATGATCGTGCTCGCGGTGAAGGTCACGCTGGAGTCGGGCGTGGTGAAGCTGGCCTCGGGCGACCCCACGTGGAGAGACCTCACCGCGCTCAGCTACCACTGGTGGTCGCAGCCGCTCCCGACGTGGACCAGCGTGTACCTCGCGCAATTGCCGCTCGCCGTGCAGCGGGTGTTGTGTGGCGTCACGTTGGTGCTCGAGCTGGTGACGCCGCTGCTCGCGTTCGGGCCCCGGCGCGCGCGGCTGGTGGCGGCGGTGGGTATGCTGGCGTTGCAGACGGCGCTCTTCGCCGCGGGGAACTACGCGTTCTACAACCTGCTGACCTTCGTGCTCGCGGTGCCGCTGCTCGACGACGCGGCGCTGCGGCGCGTGTGGAAGTGGGTGCCGGTGTTGCCGGAGTCTCCTCCCGCGCGCGCGTGGACGTGGAGCGTGCCCGCCGTCTACGCGCTGCTGAGCGTCGCGGTGTTCCTGCGCTGGGAGTGGGTCGCGCCGCTGCGCCGCTTCGACACGCTCAACGCGTACGGCGCCTTCGCGGTGATGACCAAGAACCGCGCGGAGATCCTCCTCGAAGGCAGCGACGACGGCGTCGACTGGAAGGCGTACGAGTTCCCCTGGAAGCCCGGCGACGTGACGCGGCAGCCGCAGTTCGTCGCGCCGTGGCAGCCGCGGCTCGACTGGCAGATGTGGTTCGCGTCGCTCGGCACGTGCGATCGCAACCCGTGGCTGTTGATGACGCAGCAGAAGCTCTTGCAGGGCACGCCGCAGGTTCTGGCGTTGTTCGCGAACAACCCGTTCCCCGACAAACCTCCGCGCTTCACGCGCACGCGCAGTTTCGAGTACCGCTTCGCGCCACTGTCAGAGAAGGGCGTGTGGTGGTCGCGCACGGAGGTCGGCGAGTACTGCCCGGCGGTGGCGCTCGATGAGAGCGGTCGCCTTCGTCGCGCGTTCTAGGTACACGCGGGCGCATGCGACGAGTTGCGATTCTCGGTGGGACGCGCGGCATGGGCCGCTCGCTGGCGCGGTTGTTCGTGGAGCGCGGCGACTGGCTCACGGTGCTGGGCCGCGATGAAGAGGAGCTCAAGCGCAGCGTGGCCGACCTCCAGGCCCGCGGCGGCGCGCGCGTGGCGTACGCGGTGTGCGACCTCGAGAAGCCCGACACCTTCGCTGACGCGATCAACGAGTCAGAGCTGCAGCTCGACGGCCTCGACACCGTCGTCGTCACCGCTGGCGCCTTCGCCACGCAGGACCAGCTCGAAGAAGACGCGGAGCTCACGCAGAAGGTGCTCACGCTCGACTTCGCGAACACGGTCCTCTTCTGTGAGGAGGCGCGCAAGAAGCTGCTGCAGCGGGGCGGCGGCACGCTGTGCGTCTTCAGCTCCGTCGCGGGAGATCGCGCGCGCAAGCCCGTCATCCTCTACGGCGCCGCCAAGGCGGGTCTCTCGGCGTACCTCGAAGGGTTGGACCACAAGTACCGCGCGCAGGGCCTCGTCACCGTCTGCGTAAAGCCGGGATTCGTGAAGACCGGCATGACCGAGGGCCTCAAGCCGCCGCCGTTCGCGGGAGAGCCCGACGACGTCGCGCGCACCGTGTTGAAAGGGCTCGATGCTGGCAGCCCCGTCGTCTACGCGCCGCCCATCTGGCGCGCGGTGATGACCGCCATCAAGGTGCTCCCGCGCTTCGCCATGCGCCGCATCAAGTTCTGACGGTGGACGGTGGTGTTCGCGTAACTCCCTGAAACGCTGCCTGAGTTGCGCGGCGCGGCGCTTGCTCTGCCGGCGCGCATGACGCGCATCCAGACGAGTCCTTCGGGTTCCACCTTTCATCAGGTCGACACGGCAGAGACCGACGCGACGCACGTGAAGCCCACGGTGCCTCCACCGGCGCCGCCGCAGAACGTGGTCGATGCGTTCGTCGCGACCGACGCGCGGGCCCAGAACGCCGCCCCGCACGTGCCCGCGGGTCGGAGCTTCTCGGTGGCCGAGCTGGAGCGCATGAGCCCGGAGCAGCGCGCGGAGTCTGTCGGGTCGAGCGTCGTTCGTTCAGCGGTGTACCCGGCAGAGGAGCTGGAGACGTACCCGCTCAAGGAGAAGACCTACCGTGAGCAGCTCGTGACGCGCGTCGTTCAGACGAACGACGTGAGCGCGAAGACCCTCAACGGCCCAGACATCTGCGCCGCGTGCGCGGTGGTGAACGCGATGATCCTCTCTGACCATCCCGCAGCATCTGCGAAGGCGCTCGGCGACCTGCTGAAGAACACGCACGCGAAGTTGCCGGCGCCGCTGCGCAACGACGACGCGGCCCGAGCGCTCAAGGCGCTCCGGTCGGGTGAGGTGAGCGAGTTCGACGTCGCGGTGTTGCAGCAGGTCGCCGCGGCGGTGCTCGAAAAGATGCAGCACGCAGAAGACCAGAAGACGGGCGACCGCAGCCCCGGTGTCAGCCCTCAAGTGCTCAAGTCATTCGTCGAGGCGTTGACCCGGGCGCACGCTCCGCTCAGTGGCACCACCTTCGAGCTGTCGGAGAACGCGCAGGGCGCGCACTGGACCGTGACGCGCAATGGCGTTCACGCCGACTCAGCGCCTGGCGGCGAACCGCGAAAGCGCCTCGGCTCGTTCATCGCCTGAGTCGCGACATGACCGCGCGCACGGTGGAGCTCTCTCCGTCGAGCGCGGCCTCCAGCTTCCGCAGCTCCAGCGTCGCGTCGAACGCCGCGAGCCGGCCGGCGTCATCGAGATCGAACCACGCCCGGTGCGCGCGGATCGTCCCGTCTACGCCGAGTTCTCGATGCGCGCTGGTGACCTGCTCCACGAGCAGTTGTTCCTCGGGCGTCATGTCAGCTCTCCGTCGAGGTCGATGCCGGCCTTCTCCAGGCACTCGCGGAGGAACTTCCGCGCGCGGGTGAAGTTCTGCAGGAACGTGTTGAGCGACATGCCGAGGCGCGCCGCCAACGTGGTGTCGTCGTCAGCGCCGCCGGAGGTCAGCCGCTGCTCCAGCACCAGCTGCGGCTGCTTCGGCAACTTCTCGCGGCACTTGTGGATCTGCCCCCGGAGGTGCGGGTCGGGCGTCACCGGCGCGACCGCCACCTCCGGCGGCTCTTCGGGCGCGGGCACGCCGCGCTTACGGCACTCGCTCACCGCGACGTTGCGCGAGGCGCGCACCGCGAAGCGCAGCAGCGCGTTGGGCTTGCCGTCGTGCGCGAAGCGGGGCGCCACCTGCCACACCCGGAGCAGCGTCTCCTGCAGCACCGCTTCGGTGTCGGTCACGGTGGCGAACGCGCGCAGTGAAGCGCGCAACGGGCGCTCCACCGACGCGCACCAGCGGGCGAAGACCAGGTCGTCGCCCGCCGAGATCGCCGCGAGTTGTTGAAGTTCCTGCTCCACGCGGCTCCCTTCGTCAGTGCAGCTCGAGCTCCAGCAGCTCGCCCGCGCTCATGAACTCGACGGAGCGCACCGCGCGCCCGTCGTCCGCCAGCTCCAGCACCAGCGTGACCGTGAGGCCGCGCGCGATGTGCCCGGCCTGCGTCGTCAGCGCCGCGTCGATGGTGGCCGTGGTGGTCCCCGCGTCGAAGTTCACGGTGACGCCGAACGGCGGCGTCCACGCGAAGTCTTCCAGCGCGACGAAGGTGACGACCAGCTTGTTGCCCATGCGGCGCGAGATGGCCTTCACGCGGCGCTTGTTCGGCCCGCCACCGCCCAGCTCGCTGAGCTTGCGCTTCATGGCGCCGAAGAAGCCGCCGCCCTTCGGCGCGTCCTTCTTCACTCGCTCTTCACCGTCGTCGGCGCGCTCCTCGGACCGCGCGGGCGCGGGCATCGCCGGAGCCGCGGCAGCAGCGTCGTCTTCATCGAACGACGCGTTGAACCGCTCCGCCTCGGCAGGGGGCGGCGGCACCGGCGCATAGGAGCCGGTGGGCTGCTCCCGCTTGCTCTCCTTCGCGGCACCATCGGCGACGCGCAGCCTCGACATGGTGACCGACGCGCGCGCGGGAGCCGCCTTCTGGGCCATCGCCCGGTTCATCGGCATGCCCCCCGAGGCCATCGGCGCGCTCGCGGGGCGCAGGCCGACGCCCTCCGCGGAGAGCCCGTAGGCGAACTCGTGCGGCATGGTCTCGGTGCGCTTCGGCGCGCGCGGGTCGACGGTGGAGGCCGCGCTGATGGCGACCCACGACGTCATGCGCGTGGAGATCTGGAACTCGGTGCCCAGCTTCTCCAGGCGCGCGTCGATGGCCGTCACGTCACCGCCACAGGCGCGTTGGAGCTCCAGCTCCTCCGCGACTTCCCGCGCGAACAACGCACGCACCGCCGTGCTGGCCTCCGAGTTGATGACCTGCACGCGCTCCTCGACGTCACCTTCGGCCGAGCGCGCACGCACGATGACCTCGCCGCCCTCGGGCTTGAGCGCGAGCGAGATGAGCGCCGGCGCGCCGCCGAAGAGATCCGCCACGCGCGTGGGCGCCACCTGCAGCACCGCGCTCCCGGAGATCTCCACGTCGGTCAGCAGCGGCTCGTTGGTGCGCGCGAGCAGCCGCTTCACGAAGGGCTCCACGTCTTCACCGAGGCCGATGATCTGCTCCACGCCGCGCCCGGCCTGCGCCGCGGGCTTGAGCAGGCTGCGGTTGACGCCGCTCCCGACGCCGACGGTGTGCACGCGGCACCCGCGCGGCAACCGCTCGCTGATGGTGGAGAGGATCTCGTGCTCGAAGCCGATCTGCCCGTCGGTGATGAGCACCACCTGACGCTGGCTCTCCGCGCGCAGCGGGTTGAGCGCCTCGAGGATTCCGGTGCGCATCTCGGTGCCGCCGCTCGCCGACAAGCGCGCCAGCCAGCCCTGCGCGTCGCGACGGTTCGCCGCCGTGGCGTTCACCGCGCTGCGCTTCCATCGGCGCGCGGTGTTCGAGAACTCGATGAGCTCCAGCTGATCCCCGTCGGTGAGCGAGTCGACCAGCGCCGCCGTCACGCGCCGCGCCTGCTCCAACGGCGCGCCACCCATCGAGCCCGAGGTGTCGAGCAGCACGATGAGATCGCGCGGCACCGGCGTCTTCTTCGCGCTCGCCGCGGGCGGCACCAGCGTCAGCAGCGCGTGGCCAGAAGCCGTCACGTCGAGCGAGGTGCCCACCTGCGGCGCCGCCACCCGCCAACGCACCACCACGTCACGGTCGAGCCGCACGCCGCGCTCATCACCGAAGGCCACCTCGAAGCGCCCCAGCAGCGCCTCCGAGTGCAACGGGTGGCTCGGGCTCTCCGGCCGCGCGCCGTCGCTCAGGCGATCGCGGATCGACATCGTCAGCGACAACTTCACCGGCAGCTCGGCGTCGGCGATGTCGACCGTCACCTTCGCCGCGTCGGCCACGCGGCCCTGCGCGCCGAGGTACCGGGGCGCGACCACGGTGGGGAAGCGCCACTCCCACGCGCCGTCGGCGAGCCACGTGAGGCGCTGATCGACCTGCACCTCGCACACCACCTGCGTGCGCGGCGGCACGTTGCCGACCTCCTGCGTGAAGAGCGACGAGCGCTCCTGGTCCAACAGCGCCGCGGTGTGGCCGCGCAGCACCGCGTCTTCGAAGAGCTCCCGCGCGCGCTGCTTCGGCTCCACGCGGCCCACCACGCGCTCGTCACCGACGCGGAAGGCGAAGCCGCTCACCGCGCCGTCGGCGGGCAGCGGCAGCGTGTACGTCACGCGGAGCGGCTCGTCGTGCGGGTTGCGGAAGGTCTGCTCCAACACGATGCGCGCGAGGCCGCCCTTCGCGTCGGTCTTCAAGCTGGCGCCGATGAGCGGCAGCGCGCGGCCGTCGGCGGTGACGAGGCGGCCACCAGAAGACTCGAAGTCAGCCTGCGAAGCGGGGGTGCGAGGGGCGAAGGTCATGGCGTTGGTTCCTTGTGGGTGAAGGGTTCAACGCCTCAACGCGGCCTGACGGGTTCTTGTGACAGCGTCAGTGATTCGCCCGTGATTCAGGGGTCTTGAGCAGCTGTTTGTGCTGATTCTGGAGGATCTTCACGGTCTCGATGAGGTCGTCGACCTTGCCGTGGAGCGCGGTGACCTCGAGGCCCGCCTTGATGTTGGCGTTGTATTCCTCCTCGGTGCGGATGCGGTCCTTCGCGGCGGAGCGGTTCTGGCTGATGAGCACCATGCACGAGAGGAAGATGGCCTCCAGCGAGACGATCATCGTCAGCAGCCCGAAGGGGAAGGGGTCGAAGTCCTTCACGCCGGGGAGGACGCCGATGTTGAGGCCGATCCACACCGCGAACCAGATGGCGTGCACCACGAGGAAGCTGAAGCGCCCGGAGAAGTCGGCGGCGGTGTCGGCGATGCGGTCGATGACGGTGAGCTGCTCTTCGATGGCCTTGTTGGGCGAGACGCGCTGGCGCACGCCGAGCAGCTTGTCGGCCTGACGGAGCCGCCGGCCGATGACGGCCAGCACGTCCATCGCGGCGGTGGGGTGGCGCTTGAAGAGCTCCTCGAGATCTTCGCGGTCGACCTTCAGCGCGCGCGTCGGCGCCATCGCCTGCGCCGAAGCGCTGCGCGATTCGCCGTCGAGCAACGAGAGCTCCCCGAAGAAGTGCCCGTCGCAGACCTTCTCGAACACGATGCGCTCGCCGGTGGTGTCTTCGATGAACACCTCGACCTCGCCCGTGGCCACGATGAACACCGCGCCGCCCGGGTCGCTCCGGCGGAACACGAGCTGCCCCGGTTGGAATTCGACCTCGTCGAGCTGGTTCGCCAGCCAGGTGCGCTCCTCGTCGTTGAAGCGCTCGAACAGGGGAACTGCGGAGAGCAGGGCGGCGTCGGCGGGCATTGGCGGCGCGCATCAAACACGTTTCGTGCGAGGCTCAAAAGGAAGATGGAGCCCCTCGATCGCCCCGCGTTACGGGAGCTGTGCGCGAACGACGACGCGCTGGTGCGCGAGGTGCTCGAGGTCTTTGAGCGGGAGCTTCAGCGGTTGTTCGGCGACGTGCGCGACGCGGTGTCGGCGGGTGACGCAGAGGCGATCCGCCGCAGCGCGCATCGGTTGAAGGGCGCGCTCACCGCCGTCGTCGCGCGGCCAGCGACGGCCTGTGCGCACGCGCTTGAAGTCGGTGGGCCGGCGGGCGCGCACGAACGTCTCGAGGCGCTCGAGCACGAGGTGCAGATGTTGACCGCGGCGCTCGCGCCGAGGCCGTAGAGTCGTCGCCATGTGGCGCGTGCTCGTGGTGTTCATGGTGTTGGCCGGGTGTGCTCCTGAAGCGCCCAAGACGTCGTTCGTGCTCAGCGTGCACAACATCGCCACCGCGCCCGTGACCGGGCCGTCGGGCGACTACCAGGCGGAGTTCTCGGCGGGGTGGGCGCGCGTGAGCATCGACACGCCGCTCTTCGTGCCGGGGGCGTTCGCTGATGAGCGCCTCGCGGCCCTGGGGACCGCCGGCGACGCGCTCGGCTACGTGGGCACCGAGGGCGCTCCGTTCCCCAGCGATCTCGCGGCGACCTATGCCGACGAGCGCTTGCTGCCGGCGCAGACCTTCGTCGCGGAGTTCGACGCCAGCCCCGGCGCGCAGCTCAGCTTCGGCTGCATGTTCGGGCCCAGCAACGACACCATCGCCGGGGCGCCCGCCTTCGCGCTCTTCGATGGCAACACGCCGATCGAGGGCGACCTGAGCAGTCGCGTGGGGTTCTACGACCTCGGCGTCGAGGAGAACGAAGAGCCCGGCTTCGGCGCGAACCAGCCCGCGCGCGGCTCCGGCGGCGTCGCGGAGCACCTGCCGATCACCCTCATCACCGGCACCGACGCGCGCGGCAACGCGTACCCCGACGTCACGACGCTCCTGCGCGTCACCCTGGAGTGGAAGCGGAAGCTGTAGCGCTCACGCCGCGAACTGACGCTCGACGAGCCGGCGGTACAACCCCTCTTCGCCCACCAGCGCGTCGTGCGTGCCCGACTGCACGATGGTGCCGGCCTCCAGCACCACCACGCGGTGCGCGTC
>CAMLFP010000153.1 GCA_946479335.1 uncultured Archangium sp. | reverse complement strand
CCGCCGCGCTCGGCCACCTCGACGAAGGCCTCGCGATGCACCGCGCGCTGAAGACCGACGACACCGCCATCGCCAACGCGCGGGCGCTGCGCGCGAAGGTGCGCTTCGACTCCGGCAAACGTGAAGAAGGGTTGGCGGAGCTGCGCGCCGCGCTCGACGAGATGAAGGGCGCCCGCGAGAGCGCTCCCAATCAGTACTGGGAGCCGTTCGCGCTGCTGACGTCGGCGGCGTGCGAGAGCGGCGCGAGCGACTGCGCGGCGCTCCAGGAGACCTGCGCCAACGCGCTCAAGTTGTCGCTCGCGGCCACCACGCGCGCGCGCCTCGAGGCGGCCGTGTCTCGGGAATGACTACGGAAGTCGGTGACGACGGTTCGCTATCTCTCCCCGGTGACGTTTCGAACACCAACCAGGGAGCGAGCGATGCGGAGTCTTCTGACGATGGGACTGATGGCGGTGTTGGCGGCGTGCGGTGGCGGCACCGGCGGCGGTAGCGGAGGTGGCTCCGGCGGGACGGGTGGAGGCAGCGGCGGCGGCACCGGGAGCACCACCGGTTGGCAGAAGGTGACGCCCTCCGATGACTTCAGCGGCAGCGGCTCGGCGTACGTGTACGGCGTGTACTGCACGGCCGTCGACAAGTGCGTGCTGGCGGCGGGCGGCTCACTCAACCGCGGCGGCGGCGTGTGGGCCCTCAACGGCAACGCGTGGGGCGAGCTGTTGCTCGACGGCGACTACGAAGACGGCTCCCTCGACGAGCTGGCCGGCGTGCTGGGCGACCTCGACATGACGGGCTTCGTGAAGACGCGGCAGGGCGTGGTGGCGAAGGTCACCGCGTCTGACCTGTACCTCTCCGCGACCGGCGACATCACGCAGAAGAGCAGCTGGACCGCGTCGAAGAACGGCACCGTGGTGGGCGGCGACTTCGGGCTCAACGCGACGCTGACGTTCCAGTCGTCGTCTGACTCGGAGTGGCTCTTCGCGAACAACGACGGCATCGTCTACAAGGCCACGCAGGCGCCGAGCGCCACGACCTCGTGGACGCCGGTGTGGGCGCCGACCGCGGTGCCGTCCATCCCCTCCGACTTCGAGACGCAGTTCATGGCCGACCACACGCTGTGCGACTGGGACATCAGCACCACCGCGCAGCCGTACCCCACGCAGTCGTTCTACGCGTCGACCGACCTCGGCATCGTCATCCACCCCGCGTACGGCCTGAACCAGAACGCGTGGCGCGACGGCCAGGGCTCCAGCGCCATCGCCACGTACGGCGAAGACAAGGCCGGCGTGTGCATCTCCACCGACAAGGGCCTGCACTTCCACTTCGCGGAGCTGCCCGGCGCGACCGCGCTGCAGGTCAGCAGCCCGGGGCCGTTCGGCGTGACCTGCGTCGACAATGATCACTGCTTCGCGTTCAACGGCACGTCGTTCCAGCAGAACAGCTACATCTACTATTCCGACAACGCGACGCAGGGCGCCACCTCCACGTGGACGCAGGCCACCGTGCCGACCGCGTGGGCGACCAACAACGAGATCTCCATCTCCGCCCTCATCTTCGCGCCCGACAAGGTGCATGGCTGGGCGGTGGGCAACAACGCGCGCGACCCGATGCTGCTGCGCACCACCGACAGCGGCCACACGTGGGTCGACATCTCCGGGCAGGTGGCGAGCCTCGCTGACTCCGACCTCATCGGCGGCTTCGCGCTCGACAAGGATCACCTCTGGGTGACCGGCCGCTACGGCTTCATCGGCTACACGAACACCGCGCAGCAGTAGGCCAACGCGCGGGGGGGACTCAGGAGGCTCGCCTCTCGCGAGGTGGGCCTCTTGTTTTTTGAAGTGAAACTCCCGGGCGGCCCGGCGCACTTCTCGCCGACCATGAGAACGCTCCTGGTGGTGACCGCCGTGCTCCTGCTGGGCTGCCGCGCACGCGAGGCGGCTCCGGCCGCGCCATTCCCGAACCTCCCCGTGCCCGAGGTGCCCGCGCAGTCGAAGTGGGTCATCGACCCGGAGAACTCGTCGGCCAGCTTCGTGGCCCGGCACGTGTTCACCAACGTCCGCGGGATGATTCATCACCCGACGGGCGCGCTGGCGCTCGACGAGGCCATGCCCACGAACTCGTCGGTGACCGCGACGCTCCCGGTGGGCACCATCGACACCGGCGTGGAGGAGCGCGACACGCACCTCAAGAGCGCCGACTTCTTCGACGCCGCGCGCTTCCCCGACCTCACGTTCTCCTCCACGGGCTTCGCGCCGGCGAGCGGCGGAGGCTTCACCGTGACCGGCACGCTGACCCTGCACGGCGTCAGCAGGCCGGTGACGCTCGCGGTGACCCTGTCGCCGCCGTTCAACCACGCGGGAGGCATCCGCCGGGGGCTCGAGGCCACCACCCGCGTGAACCGGCGCGACTTCGGCATCGCGTGGGACTTTCCCGGTGAGGGCACCGGGGTCGTGGTGGGCGACGAGGTGAACGTCACCATCGACCTCGAGCTGGTGCTGCAGCGCTGAAGGTCAGGGCGCGGCGCCGGTCAGCGGAACAGCTCCAGCTGCGAGAGCCGCGCGAGCACCTGCGCCGGGGTGCGCGCGCGCTTGAGCTCCGCGGCGAGCCCGCGCGCGGCGAGGCGCGCCACGTGGGCCAGCGTCACGCTGCGCTCCGGAGACTCCCGGGGGCCGACGAAGCACACCAGCACCTCCAGCGGCACGTCGTCGGGCGTCGCCACCTTGAGGCCCCGCGACAACAGCACCACCGACGCCGCGAGCTTCGCGCCGGGCAGGTACGCGCACGGCACCGCGACGCCGCCGCCGATGGCGCTCGATGCCTCCGCTTCACGCGCACGGAGCGCCGCCGCCACCGCCGCCGGCCCGCCGGGCGCCGTACGGCCCAGCTTGCCCGCCGCGATGTCGAGCGCGTCGTCGAGGGTGGCGCACGAGAGCCCGGTCACCACGCGCTCCGGGGTCAACAGCTCCGCCAGCGCGCCCACCGGCTCGTCGCGGCGCTTCGTGGGAAAGCGCGCGGCCACGAAGGCCTGCACCTCGGCCAGCTGCGCGGCGTCGAGCTCGCGGTGCGCGATGTCGAGGAAGAGCGTGCCCGCCTCTGGCGTCGTCTCCACGTAGTCCATCACCAGCGGGCTCACGCGCTGCGCGAGGCTCATCAGCAGCGTGGGCGGCACGCGGAGCTCCCGCGCCAGCACCTCCAGGCGCGCGGGGGTGGGCGCCGGGTCGAGGCCGTTCTCCACGCGGCTGAGGTACGCGCTGGAGACGCCGACCCGCGAGGCCAGCTCGCGCAGGCCCAGACCCGACTCGAGGCGCATCACGCGCAGGGTGGCTCCGAAGTGCATGTCAGCTCCCCTCGCCCAGGGCAGGCGTCAGCGACGCCGCGTCGGCGAGCGCTGCGGCCTCGGTCGGCGGCGGGTGCACCACCAGAATCGACACCGGCGACTCCTTCATCACGCGGCGGCGCCGCAGGCTGATGGCGCGGTCGTCGACCCAGCGGGTGTTCATGCCCAGCACGATGAGGTCGTACCCGGCGCGCGCCTCGTCGAGCACGGCCTCGGCGGGCGACTCGTGCTCCACCACCTTGAGCTGCATCGCGCGGGCGCTGAGCCCGGCGCTGGGGGTGAGGTCGCTCGAGAGCAGCTCCGCGACCTGCGCGCGCCCCTGACCGGGTTCGAGCCCCTGGCCGGGCGACACCACGTGCAGCATCGTCAGCTCCACGCCGGGCGCGCGGCCCAGCCGCCGGGCGAACTCCAGCGCGGCGCGATCTTCGGGGCCACCGGCGTACGCCACCAGCACCCGCTTCACCCGCGTGAGGCCGCGATCGAGCAGCACCGCGACCGGGCGGCGCGAGTTGGAGACGACCTCGGTCACCGTGCCGCCCAGGCGGCCCTCGAGCCACAGCGGCTTGTGGGCGCCGAGCAGCACCAGCGAGGCCTGCTTGGCGTCGGCGGTCTCGCAGATGTCCTTCGAGGGCTCGGCGGAGATGAAGGCGAGCGGCTTGACCTCCAGCGACAGCTCCCGCGAGCGCTCCAGCAGCGGTTGGAGCGGGCCCTCCTCGACGCGCTCTTCGTCACGGCGGAGGTCGGCCGAAGGGAGCTCGCTGGGGCGCCACAGATGGAGCGCGAACAGCCGCGACGCCTCGTTGCGCTCGCCCAGCAGCGCCGCGCTGAGCACCGCGAGCCCCGGGCCGACGGCCGCGTCTGACACGCACATCATCACCGTGAAGGGCTGCGCCCGCGGAGGAAGGTCGACGGCCGCGCCCGCCAGCTTGTCCTTCACCAGCTCCGCGTCGGGGTACACGAGGTTGAGCACCGGGGTGGTGGTGAAGGTGGTGATGAGCGCCATCAGCACCAGCATGGTGAAGACGGTCGGCGAGATGACCCCGAGGTCGAGCCCGAGGTTGAGCACGATGAGCTCCATCAGGCCGCGGGTGTTCATCAAGATGCCCACCGCGCTCGCTTCCCGCCAGCGCATGCCGGTGAGTCGCGCGGCGATCGCGCTCCCGCCGAACTTCCCGACCGTCGCGAGGAGCACGATGAGCCCGGTGACCAGCCACTCCGCGGGTTGGTTGACCAGCCCCAGCTGCGTGCGCAGCCCGGAGAACGCGAAGAAGAGCGGGAGCAGCAGCCCCACCGCGATGGTCTCGAGGCGCTCGGCGAGCATCTCCGCGAGGCGGCCTTCCTTGGGCAGCACCGCGCCGAAGAGGAAGGCGCCGAACAGCGCGTGGATGCCGATGAGCTCGGTGATGGTCGCGCTCACGAGCAGCAGCAGCAGCGTCACCGTGGTCACCGTCGGCGTCAGGCCGGAGCGGTCGGCGACCCGGCGCGTGAGCCGCGCGAGGAACGGGCGCATCACGAAGATCATGACGACGATGAACGCCAGCGCCATGCCGGTGGTCCACAGCGCGGCGGAGAGACCGGTGGCGCGCGCCACGGCCACCACGAACGCGAGGATGCACCACGCCGTGACGTCGTCGACCGCCGCGCACGCGATGGCGATGGCGCCCACGCGCGACGACAGCAGGTGGCGCTCGGTGAGGATGCGCGCCAGCACGGGGAACGCGGTGACGCTCATCGACGCGCCGAGGAACAGCGCGAACGCCACGAAGCCGACGCCGGGCGAGGCGTAGCGCGGGTAGAGCCACGAGGCCGCGGCCCCGCCGAGGAGGAAGGGCACGATGATGCTGGTGTGGCTGATGGCCACCGAGGCGTGCGTGCGCCCCTTCAGCAGCCGGGGGTCCAGCTCCAGCCCGATGAGGAACATGAAGAGCACCAGCCCGACCTGGCTGAGCATCTTCAGCACCGCCATCGACGACGCGGGGAAGAGCAGCTCCATGCCGTGGGGCCACACCCAGCCCAGCAACGACGGGCCGAGCACGATGCCCGCCACCACCTCCGCGATGACCTGCGGCTGCCCCAGCCGCTTCGCCACGACGCCCAGCAGCCGCGAGGTGAGGAGCACGACGGCGATCTGCATCAACAACAGCGTCAGCGCGCTGAACTCGAGGTGGGGCATGGAGACTCCCTGGTGAGGGCCCGGCGGGCGTTGAGGTCTGCACCTCCCACTGGCGCTCGAAGGCCCGCGGTCGGCGTGCTGTTAAGCGCCTGCTTAAAGACCCCGGGCCGTCACTGTCAAGTCATCACTTAACAGCCGGGGCTCAGGTGGCGAGCGCCGCGCCGACGAGGCCCGAGTCGTCGCCCAGCTGCGCCAGCTCCACGCGCACCGCGCTGGAGACGACGGTGGACCGCCGGAGGATGGTGTCGCGGATGTGCTGCACCAGGCGCGGGCTGCGCGAGAGCACGCCGCCGCCCAGCACCAGCACCGCGGGGTTGAGCACCGTCACCTGGTTGGCGATGGCCAACGCGAGCTGCGTCGAGACGAAGTCGTAGAGCCTGCCGGCCGTGGAGTTCCCGTTGAGCGCCAGCCCCTCGAGGTCGCCCGCGGTGCCGGTGAGGCCCTCCTCCTTCATCCACTCGCCCAGCTTCGCGCCGCCGGCGTAGGCCTCGAGGCAGCCGTCTTGCCCGCAGCCGCAGCGGCGGCCGCCTTCTGCGGTGAGCTTGATGTGCCCGAACTCGGCGGCGACCTGCGTGGCGCCGCTCACCAGCGCGCCGTCGGCGATGATGGCGCTGCCCACGCCGGTTCCGACGAAGACGGTGAAGCTGTCGCGCACGCCGCGCGCCGCGCCGGCCTTGAACTCACCCCACGCCGCGGCGGAGAGGTCGTTCATCAACCTCACCTCGCGGCCCAGCGCCTTCGAGAGCTGCCCACCGAAGTCGACGTCGCGCCAGCCGAGGTTCGGCGCGTTGACCACCACGCCTCCACGCAGCATCGCCGCGACGCCGATGCCCACCGGCCCGTCGGTCTTGGGCAGCTTCGCGATGAGCGCGGTGGTGCCCTCGACGACGGCCTCGGGCGTGCGGTCAGCCCACGTGTGCTTCTGGCTCTCGACGACGCGGCCGGTCTCGCGTTCGACGACCGCCGCGCGCGCGGTGGTGCCGCCGAGGTCGAGCCCGAGCGCGAGCGTCATGAGAGCGCCTCCACGAAGCGGGTGATGAACTTGTCGAGCTCCGCCGCGCGCGCCGGGTCGCGCAGCTGGCCTGCGTCGTCGAACGCGGCCGGCGCCGACGAGACGACGAAGTGCCCCGGCATGCTCCACGCGCTCAGCGAGTTGAAGATCTGCCGGATCTGCGCCTGCGAATAGAGCGTGCCGAAGCCGCCGGGCGTCGCGCCGAGGTGGGCCACGATCTTCCCTCGCCACGGCTGCTCCTTCGGAGGCCGCGAGATGAAGTCGATGAAGTTCTTCAGGCCCCCGGGGATGCCGTTGTTGTACTCGGGCGAGACGAGGAAGAACCCGTCGGCGGAGCGGATGCGCTCCTTCGCGTCGGCCACCTGCGGCGGGTAGTTCGTGTCGCTCGTGTCGGGGTCGTAGATGGGCACCTGCGCCGCGCGGAAGTCGAACACGTCGACCTCCACGTGCTTCGCTCGCAGCAACGGCACCGCGAGGTTCAACAGCTTCGTGTTCCAGGAGCCCGTCCGCAGGCTCCCCGACATCGCGAAGACCTTCACCCTCCGAGCTCCGCCTTCGCTTCGTGGATGGTGCCGTCGATGAGCGTCTGGATCTCCTTCAAGCGCTCCTTCGTCTTCGCCTCGTAGCGCACCACCAGAATCGGCGTGGTGTTCGACGCGCGGATGAGCCCCCAGCCGTCAGGCCACACCGCGCGCACGCCGTCGACGGTGATGAGCTCGAGGCCCTTCGCCTTCAACTTCTCGGTGCAGCGGGTGACGAGCGCGAACTTCTTCTCCTCCACCGTGTCGAAGCGCAGCTCGGGCGAGCTGTATGTCACCGGCACGTCGGCCAACAGCTCGGCGAGCGTCTGCTTCTCGTTCGACAGAATCTCCAGCAGGCGCGCGGCGGTGTACGGCGCGTCGTCGAAGCCGAAGAAGCGGTGCTTGTAGAAGATGTGGCCCGACATCTCGCCGGCCAGCGCGGCGTGCGTCTCCTTCATCTTCGCCTTGATGAGCGAGTGGCCCGCCTTCCACATGATGGGCTTGCCGCCATGGCGAGCGATGTCGTCGTACATCGTGAAGCTGCACTTCACCTCGCCCACGATGGCCGCGCCGGGCACGTCCTTGAGCACCGCGCGCGACAACAGAATCATCAGCTTGTCGCCCCAGAGGATGTCGCCGTGCGCGTCGACCACGCCGATGCGGTCAGCGTCGCCGTCGAAGGCGATGCCGAGGTCGGCCTTCGTCTCCTTCACCTTGGCGATGCACAGCTCGAGGTTCTTGGCGATGGTCGGGTCGGCGTGGTGGTTGGGGAAGCGGCCGTCGGGCTCGCAGAAGAGCGGCACCACGTCGTAGCCGAGCTTCTCCAGCAGCGGCTGCGCGACGATGCCGCCCACGCCGTTGCCCGCGTCCAACACCACCTTCAGCTTCTTCGGCCCGCGCTTCACGGTGGAGAGGCAGAAGTGCAGGTACGGCGTGATGGCGTCGAACTGCGAGACGGTGCCGAGGCGATCTGACTTCTCGAAGTCGCCGGCCTCGATGAGCTTGCGCAGCGCCTGGATCGTCTCGCCGTAGAAGGTCGTCTTGCCGACGCCCATCTTGAAGCCGTTGTACTCGGGCGGGTTGTGCGAGCCGGTGATGACCGCGAGGCCTTCGACGGGCAGCGTGTTCGCCGCGAAGTACACGACGGGCGTGGGCACGACGCCGACGTCGATGACGTGGATACCGGTGGAGATGGCGCCCTTGATGAAGGCGTCGCGGAAGCGCTCGCCCGACAGGCGCGCGTCACGGCCGACGACGAGGGTCGCGCCGCCGTCGCGCTTCACCATCGTGGCCAGCCCGCGGCCGAGGTTCTCGACCACGGAGTCGGTCAGGTCTTTGTCGACGAGGCCACGGACATCGTACTCACGGAAGATCTGCGGGTTCATGCGCCCGCTTATTCCACCGCGCTCCCGGTGGCGCCACCGTCACGATGCCGCGAACACGGCCCGGGCCGAGCGGGCAGTGAGCGCTGCGTCGAACCACTTGTCGAGGAGCGCGAGGTCGGCGCGCGCGAGGCGTTCGTCGACGTCGGCGGGGAGCGTCTTGAAGCGCGTGTCCAACACGCGGCGCAGCTTCTGGCGCGTGACGGTCTCGGCGCTGTTCCGGGCGGCCGCCTTTGCGGCGGTCCGAGCTGCCTTTCGCGCGGCCTTTCGTGCGGCGACCTTCGCGGCGTCGGCGATCCACTCGTTGATTTCGTCGCGGGCGCTCTTCATCTCCGGCTCCCTCTCGAACTTGTACAGCTCCAGCACGTCGAGCAGCGCCGCTCTGACTTCGCCGACGCTGGTCGTCTCCAGAAGGTACTCCACGAGAAATGCGCGCGACAACGGGTCGCCCCGCAGGTTGTCGAGCATCTCGTAGACCGACTCCCATAGCTCGCGCGGGTCGCCGCCGATCTTCAGCGCGATGAGCCCGCCCTTGAGCGTGGCCTGCCGCGGCAGCTCATGCGGCGCTGGTGTCTCGCCCCGAGCGGTCTAGAAAGCAGGCGTGGCCTTCTCATCGAAAGTTCACGGCGAGCACTTCACCTTCTCTTCGCTCAAGGAGGTCCTGTGCCGCGCGAACGAAGTGCGCTCCGGTGACATCCAGGCGGGCCTCGCGGCGCGCTCGATGCGCGAGATGGCGGCGGCGAAGCAGGTGCTCGCCGACGTCACGCTGGAGCAGCTCTACAACGCGCCATCGGTTGGCTACGAGGAAGACGAGGTCACGCGCGTCGTCGTCGACGGGCTGAACCAGAACGCCTTCAACCGCGTGAAGTCGTGGACGGTGTCGCGGCTGCGCGAGTGGCTGCTCGATGACCGCACCAGCGGCGAAGACATCGCGGGCGTCTCGCCGGGGCTCACGCCGGAGATGGTGGCCGCGGTCGCCAAGTTGATGTCGAACATGGACCTCGTCACCGCCGGCCGGAAGATGCGCGTGGTGGTCCGCTGCAACAACACGCTGGGCCTCAAGGGCCGCATCTCGTCGCGGCTGCAACCGAACCACCCGACCGACGAAGTCGAGGGTGTGCTGGCCGCGGTGAAAGACGGGCTCAGCTACGGCAACGGCGACGCGGTCATCGGTGTCAACCCGTCGACAGGCGACATCCAGGGCACCATCGACATCCTCTCTGCGGTGAAAGACCTGATGCGGCGCTACCGCGTGCCGACGCAGAACTGTGTGCTCTCGCACCTGACGATCCAGATGGCAGCGGTGCGGCGCGGCGCTCCGTTGGACCTGATGTTCCAGTCGATCGCCGGGAGCCAGGGCGCGAACCAGAACTTCGGCATCTCGGTGAGCCTGCTCGACGAGGCGTACGATCTCGCGCGCCGCGAAGGCACCGCGCAGGGCCCGAACGTCATGTACTTCGAGACCGGGCAGGGCACCGCGCTCTCGGCCAACGCGCACCACGACACTGATCAAGTGACGATGGAGGCGCGCGCGTACGGGCTGGCGCGCAAATACAAACCGTTCCTCGTCAACTCAGTCGTCGGCTTCATCGGGCCCGAGTACCTGCGCGACGCGAAGGAGATCACCCGCGCCGGCCTCGAAGATCACTTCATGGGCAAGCTGAGCGGCATCTCGATGGGCTGCGACGCCTGCTACACGAACCACGCGATCGCTGATCAGAATGATCAGGAGAACCTCGAGATGCTGCTCACGCTCGCGGGCGTCAACTACCTGATGGGCATCCCCATGGGCGATGACGTGATGCTCAACTACCAGACGACTTCGTTTCACAACAACGCGGCGCTCCGGGAGATTTTCGGGCAGCGCCCCGCGCCGGAATTCGAAGAGTGGCTCGAGAAGATGGGCCTGTGGCGCAACGGGAGGCTCACCGAGCGCGCCGGCGACGCCAGCGTGTTTGACGAAAACTTCCGCTAGGAGCACCGTGGGCGCGCACTCGAAAGGAGCCGCCCATGAAGCGTGTCCGCGATGTGATTGCAGAGAAGTCGTTGCAGCACCTGGTGACCACCGAGCCGTCGGCCACCGTCACCGACGCCGCGCGCCTGATGGCCGAGTGGAACGTCGGCGCGCTGCTGGTGATGGAGAACGGTCAGCTCGTCGGCCTGCTCTCGGAGCGTGACTACGTGCGCGGCATCGCGTGCGCGGGCCGGCACCCCGAGAGCGCCGCGGTGCGCGACATCATGACGCGCAACGTGCGCATGGTCTCCGACGAGCTCACCACCGAGGAGTGCATGTCGTTGATGACGCACTTCCGCACGCGGCACCTCCCGGTGCTGTCGGGGAGCGAGGTGCTGGGCATCATCTCCATCGGCGACCTGGTGAAGGACGTCGTCAGCGAGAAGGCGCTCATCATCGACGAACTCGAGCGCTACATCGCGCGCGTGCCGCTCGCGTGACTACTTCGGGAGCCCGCAGCGGATCCACGTGAGGAGCTGCTGCTTCTCCGCGAGCGTCATGCCGGTGCCGGCGTCGGCGGGCGGCATCGAGCAGTCGAGCAGCTGGCCGCGGATGTCGATCTGCCACGCGGAGATGTCGTCGTAGTTCTCGAGCGGCCACTCGGTGCCGTTGGTGCCGTGGCAGACGTTGCAGTGCGTGTCGAAGAGCGGCTGCACCTCCGCGTACGTCGGCGCGGGCGTCGGGCACTCGGAGACGGCCTTCACCTCGCAGGTGGTGGTGGCCGGTGGCTCCGGTGGGCACCCGGCGAGCAGCAGCAGCGTGAGGCTCCACTTCGACATGCGCTGAGTCATCGCACCGATGCGCGTGAGGCGCATGCGACATTGTGTCGCATCGGCGCGCGCGCGCGGGCGGTCTACATGGGCTCGCATGAAACGACTGATGTCGAGCCTGGTTCTGATGTTCGGCAGCGCCGCCTGGGCGCACGTTCACGCGGAGGGGCCGGCGTTCGCGGGCACGACGCAGGAGCTCTCCTTCGAGGTGGGCCACGGCTGCTCCGGCGCCGACACCATGAAGGTGGTGCTCGACATCCCCGCGGAGATCACCACGGTGCGCGCCGCGAACGGGAACCTCGGCATCGCCTCGGTGCAGAAGGACTCCGGCACGGGGTTGGTGACGTCGGTGACCTGGCAGAAGGACGTGAGCCAGGTCATCGCGGCGGACGACAACTTCTACAACCTGAACATCCGCATCAAGGTACCGAACGCGCCGTTCTCGATGCTGCACTTCGTCGCGCACCAGACGTGCCGTGCGGCTGATGGCACGGAGACGACGGTGAACTGGGACGGCACCGAGCAGGAAGCGCCCGAGGTGCTCGTGCTGCCCGCGCGTCAGCCGGGGTGGAACAAGTACACCGTGCCCGCGGCGGTGAGCGACCTGAGCATGTACTTCGGTGACGCGGCCATCGTGTGGAAGGGCACCGCGGCCTGGAGCCCGAACGCGAACACCACCGCGCAGATTGCGGCGACGAAGGGCGTGACCGCGCTCTCGTCACTCGCGGCCAACGACGAAGTCTGGGTGAAGTACTGATGCGC
>CAMLFP010000152.1 GCA_946479335.1 uncultured Archangium sp. | reverse complement strand
GCAGTTGCTCCGGGACACCGCGCAGTTGCTCCGGGACACCGCGCAGTTGCTCCGCGACACCGCGCAGTTGCTCCGGGACACCGCGCAGTTGCTCCGGGACACCGCGTGTTTGGTCCGCTGCACTGCGCTTTGGGTTCGGTGCAGTGGTCCGGTGCACTGCGCAGTTGGTCCGCCGAGCACACCGGCTCAGGCGAAGGCAGCTTCGCGCAGCTGATCAGCCCGCCGCGCGACGCGACGCGACCCACAGCCCTTCCGCAGCGAAGAGGCCCAGCGCCAGCCACATCACCGAGAAGCCCAGCCAGCGGCCCGGCGACATCGCCTCGTGGAAGATGACGACGCCACACAAGAACTGCAGCGTCGGCGCGACGTACTGGAGCACGCCCAGCGTACTGAGCCGCACCACGTTGGCGGCGGCGCCGAAGGCCACCAGCGGGAGCGCGGTCATCACTCCGGCGCCCACCAGGAGCAGCTCGGTGCGCAGCGGTGCGTGACCGAGCGCACCTTCGCCGCGCAATTCGAGGAAGCCCAGGTACGCGAACGCGGGCAACGCCAGCACCGCCGTCTCGAAGGCCAGCGCCTCCACGCTGCCCACGCCGGCGCGCTTCTTCACCAGCCCGTAGAGCGCGAACGACGGCGCGAGGCCCAGCGCAATCCACGGCGGGCGGCCGTAGTCCCAACTCAAGACCAGCACGGCGACGGCGGCGAGCGAGAGCGAGAGCCACTGCGCGCGGCGCAGCCGTTCACCCAGCACCAGCACGCCCAGCAGCACCGACATCAGCGGGTTGATGAAGTAGCCCAGCGAGGTCTCGACGACGTGCCCGGCGTTGACGGCCCAGATGTAGAGCAGCCAGTTCACCGAGACCAACGCGGCGGCCAGGGTCAGCAGCGCGCGCTTGCGGCCGGGGAGCTGCGTGAGCGCCGAGAAGCGGCCGGTCGCCGCGAGCCACGCCAGCACCAGCCCCAGCGACCACACCACGCGGTGCGAGAGGATTTCGAGCGCGCCCAGCGGCTTGAGCAGCGGCCAGTAGAGCGGGAAGAGCCCCCACATCAGGTACGCGGCGAGGCCGAGCATCACACCGCGACGGTCATCACTTCGGGGAGCCACGCGCGGCGCCTTACCCAAAAACCGCGTATGCTGCGCGCATGCGCTTCATCGTCGTGTTCCTCGGTCTCGCGGTGGTGGCGTACATGGGCTACCGCTCGATGTACGGCGGGTTCTCCGACAAGAACTCGAGCGGCACGCCGAAGCAGCGGCTCGAGAACGTGCAGAACGCCGCCAACCGCATCGAGCAGCAGCAGGAAGAAGCGGCGAAGCGGGCGCTGGAGAAGGCCAACAGCAACTAGCGTCAGTCCAACTGCTGCTCGCGCTGCGCGCCGGTCTCGCTGATCACCAACGGAATCGACGTGAAGCCCTGCGCGCGCAACGCCGCGCTCAGCGCCTTCCACGCCAGCGCGTCGTGCCGCCCGCCGGTGACCACGCGGAGCGCGTCGCCGGTGATTTCGAGCGCCAACGAGCTCGCGCTCGACTCCAATGACACGAGCTCCAGCGCGCGCAACCACGGCCGGCGCGCCACCTCGCGCTGGAAGCCTTGCACGTCACCCCACTGCAGCGAGAGGCGCACGCGTTGCGGCGTCGGCAGCGCGTCGAGCACCGAGGCGAGGGTCGAGGTGGGCAGCTCCTGACGGCGGGTGCGGAGGCTGAGGCGCTCCATCGGCGTCAGCGCGCGCAGCAGCTCGGCGTGCGGCAGCAGCTCCTGGGGTGCCATCGCCAGCTCGAGGTGCTGCACCCCGCGCGGGAAGTGGCCCCGCACCAGGTACCACAGCGCCTGCGACACCACGCCGGTCAGCGACGAGAGGGTCAGCTGCTCGAAGCCGTCGAACATCCCGTGGCCGCCGAGGCTGGCCACTGCGACGTGGCGAATGAAGGGCCACTCGTGATGCTGGACGTCGGTGGCTTTCTCGAGCGCGACGGCCCACGCGAACCCGCGCCGAAACTCGAAGCGCCGCGGGTGCACGCCCGGGGGAAGCCACGTGGGCGCGTGCGTGCGCAGCAGCTCGGCGATGCGCGCGCGGTGCGCGGCCGTGGGCGCGGGGGCCGTCTGGAGCGCGATGAACTCGCCGCGCGCGAAGCCGCGCTCGAGGAGCATGTCCGCCACCACCCGCCGGTCGCTGTCGTCGTCATTCGTGGGCAGCGTGGGGAACAGCGCGAGCGCGCTGCGGAGCGTCTGCGCTTCGCTCAGCACCTCGGCGGCGGGCGGCGGCGCAGGCGCGAGGGTCGTGAACTGCGGCGTAAGCGGGAAGACGTGGATGTTCGGCGGCGCCGGGCGCGGGTGCGCCTCCTCTTCAGGCTCGCGCGCATACGGCTGCGGTGCAGGCGCGAGGGTCGTGAACTGCGGCGTGGGTGGAATGCCGTGGATGTTTGGCGGCGCGGGGCGCGGGGGCGCCTCCTCTTCAGGCTCGCGCGTATACGGCTGCGCGGGCGGCGGCGTCGGCGGGCTGGGGACCGCGGCGCGGTCTGCCATCAGCGATTCATAGATGAGGTGCTCGCCGGTCTCGGGGTCGAGCAGCACGTGCAGCCAGCCCTCGCGCTGCGCGACGCTCATGATGTCGAAGGCGGGCGCGGGTGCGCCGCGGCCCTGCGAGACGGCGGCGCCCCAGGTGTTGACCGACGACACGGTGCGCTCCACGGCCACGCTGCCGTCGAGCCGGTGGAAGGCGTAGACGACGTAGCCATCCCAGTCGTCGGCGTCGCTCTGGTACTCGGCCTCGAGCACCCGCGCCTGTCGCACCGCGCCGTGGCGCAGCAGCCGTTGGGCCCGCGTGCGCAGCGCTTCGGGGCCGGCGTCGAGATAGCCGCCTCGCCAACGCCGCGCGCTTCGGTCTTCGCGCAGCTCGAAGGGCAACGGCGGGCGCGGGTCTTCGAGGGCGGTGGGCGCGCGTCGTCTCCAGCGCCGCCAGCTCCGCCACTCGTCTACCCGGTGCTTCACGATGAACGACCCGATGACGAGCGCGCCCAGCGCGAGCCCGATGCCACAGCACGACAACAATCCCCAGAGCACGTTCACCGGTTCACGTCGTTTCGCGGGTGATGAAGCGGAGCTGCAACCTCAGTCGGGGACGACGCCGAGGTAGTGCATCAACAGCACCACGCCGAGGATGAGCGCGAGGGGCAGGAGCAGCACCAGTTGCGGGTGCCAGCGCTTCTTGTGCACCACCTGCTCTGCGGCCATGCACGTCTCGCAGACCGGCGGGTCACCCAGCGTCTGGCAGGCGGCGCACAAGAAGGTGCCACAGCGCGCGCAGGTGGCCTTCGCCGGTTGCTCGTGCACCGGGCACACCGCGCCGTCGATGGAGGCGCCGCCCTCACCGTCGAGCTTCGGCGAGGCCGAGAGCAACGCGCGGGCGCGCTCGAGGTCTTCGGCGCGCACCAGCACGCGCTGGTCGATGGGCGTCAACATCGCCATGCCGCCCAGCATCGTGGAGTGGTGCTCGCCCTGCACCACGTGGGGGATGCCTTCGCTCTCGAGCAACGAGCGTACCTGCGCCGCCTCGATGCCGTCGGCGCAGTTCAACAGCAGCACGAGGTCGTCACTCATGGGCTGATGCTATAGCGCGCGCATGACTTCGAACCTCGTCATCGTTCGCCACGGCCAGAGCACGTGGAATGAGAAGAACCTCTTCACCGGTTGGGTCGACGTCGACCTGACGCCGCTCGGCGAACAAGAGGCGCGCACCGCCGGGAAGCAGCTCAAGGACGCGGGGCTCTCGTTCGATGTCATGCACACCTCGCTGCTGACGCGCGCCGTGCGCACCGCGCACCTCGCGCTGGAGGTCTCGGGGCAGGTGTTCCTCCCCGTGAATCGCACCTGGCGGCTCAACGAGCGGCACTACGGCGCGCTGCAGGGCAAGGACAAGGTGGAGATGGTGAAGCAGTTCGGCGCGGAGCAGGTGCTGCTGTGGCGCCGCAGCTACGACGTGCCGCCGCCGACCGTCGACGCGTCGCACGAGCACCACCCGTCGCGTGACGCGCGCTACCGCCTGCTGGCGCCTGACGCGCTGCCGGCCTCCGAGTGTTTGAAGGACGTGGTGGCCCGCGTGCTGCCCTGGTGGCACGACAGCGTGGTGCCGCAGCTCCGCGCCGGGTTGAACGTGCTGGTGGTGGCGCACGGCAACTCGCTGCGCGCGCTCATCAAGCACCTCGAGGGCATCTCCGACGCGGCCATCGTGGAGCTCAACGTGCCCACCGGCATGCCGCGCCTGTACCGCTTCAAGGACGACCTGAGCCTCGCGGAGGCGCCGCGCTACCTCGATGAGGCCGCCGCCAAGGCCGGCGCCGAAGCGGTGAAGGCGCAGACCGCGAAGAAGTAACTCCCTCTCCCCGGGGAGAGGGTCGGGGTGAGGGGCGTGGTGGAGCGGCCAGCTGTTCGCTCCGCCCGCGCTCGGCGCGCGGGAGGCGGCTTCCGCGCGTCACTGCACGTCGAACGTGCCGGAGACGGCGGAGGTGAGCCCGGCGCTGGTCGCCGTCAACGTGCATCCGGTTCCCACGTCTGACGGTTTGAGGCCGGAGAACACCGCCACGCCGCTCTTCGCGGCCAGCGTCGTCAGGCTCATGGTGTCGAACGCCGGGCAGCCGCCCGACATCACTACCGTCACCGTCGCCGTGGAGTCGGTCGCGGCGTCGTTCGCCCCGACGATGGCCACGGAGATGGGCTGGAGCGACGCGTCGCGCACGAGGTTCGGCACGCCCACGCAGCCCTGCTGCTGCGCGTGCGCCTCGACGCAGATGGTCGCCGGCTGGTTGAGGAACTTGAGCGCCACCGGCGTCACCGGCCCGGGGCCCGCGCCCTGGAACGCGATGCTCGCCGTGTACGAGGCGCCATCGACCGTCGCCGTCACCACCGCGGTGCCCGCTTCGTTCATCGTCACGCGCGTCTCGGCGACGCCCTGCGCGTTGGTCTCCGCGGTGGTGGTCGAGAGCTCGGCCGGCGCCGTCGCGCTGAAGGTCACCTTCGCGCCGACCTTCACGCCGCCCTGCAGCGTGGTCACGAAGAGGCGCACGCGCACCGACTCACCCGTCGACGCGGTGGCGGAGTCAGCGACGAAGTTGCCGTTCGACGCACCGCCGCACGCGCTCAACATCAACAGAACAGGGAGGCTCAGACGCATGCGCGCACCTCTCGCACGGGCTACGGGCGCGTTACAAGCGCCTCCATGCACGCCGTCGAGTCACTCCGCGCTCGCTACCGCAGCTCGCGAATCTTCCGCTGGTCGGTCGACGGCGCGGTGCTGCTGTTGGTGGTGGCGGTCGTCAGCGCCTTCCAGACGCGGCACCACCCGCGCGGGGAGCTCCCGGCCTTCACGCTGCAGAACTTGAACGGTGAACCCGTGGCGCTGTCGTCGCTGCGCGGCAAACCCACGCTGCTCACCGTGTGGGCGCCGTGGTGTGGCGTCTGCAAAGCGGAGTCAGACAACGTGTCGCGCGCGGCGCGGTGGCTCGGCGGGCGCGCCAACGTGGTGTCGGTGGCCACGGCCTTCAGCGACGTGAGCCAGGTGCGCCACGAGGTGGAGCAACAGCGCATCGACTACCCGGTGCTGCTGGCGGGCGAAGACTTCACGCAGGCGCTGGGCGTCGAGGCCTTCCCCACGCTGTACGTGTTGGACGCGCAGGGCCGCGTGGTGGGCTCCGCGCAGGGCTACGTGACGACGCTGGGCTTCATCTTCCGCGCGCTGTTGGCGTAGGCGGCGCCCCTCACCCCGACTCAGAGCGTCTTGAGGTACGCGACCAGGTCGTTGACCTCATCGTCAGACAGCAGCGACGTCTTGCCGTGCAGGTCGCTCTGCTTGCCCTTCATGATGCGCGAGCGGAGCGTCTGCGCGCTGCCGTCGTGCAGGTACGGCGCGGTGCGGGCGACGCTGAGAATCGACGGCGTGTTGAGGCCGCCGTGCGGGCGGAGCGACGCATCGTCGAGCACGGCGCCGGTGCCCACGAAGGTGCCGACGTCGGCGAAGCTGTTGTCGGTGAAGTTCGCGGTGGTGTGGCAGGTGTCGCACTCCGCCTTGGTGAACGCCGCCTGACCGCGGGCCAGCACGTCGGCCGGGGTGGTCTCCTTGAGCGCGTTGTCCGGCGTGGGGATGGAGGAGATGTACGCCGCCAGCTGGCGCTCCATGTCGGGGTCGACGCCGGTGCCGCCCATGCGCTCCTGAACGGTGTGCGCCATGAACTGCGTCAGGTTGTCGAACTCACCCGCCCAGTGGAACGGCGCGGTCTGCATCGTGTTGCGGCCCGCGAGCGACGGCGTCTGGCGCGGCCCCTGCGGGAAGTTCCACACCTGGCCGTCTTCGCGGCCTTCGACGTGGCAGCTGCTGCACGCGATGCCGGTCGACAGCGAATCCATCCGCGGGTCGACGGCCGAGAAGAAGAGGCGGCGGCCGGCCTGCGCGTCGAGCGAGAGGCGCTCCTGCTGCTCGACGGGGAGGATGGTGTTGAGCCGCTGCGTGCCGGTGTTGATGAGCCCGCCGGAGACGGCCTCCAGGGTGCTCAGCGAGTGGTCGAACGCGTTGTAGACCCACGCCTTCGTGCCGTCGTGCGAGAGCGCGATGCCCGACGGGCCCGCGCCGACGGTGACGAGCTGCACGTCGCTGCCGCTGCGCATGCCGCCGAGGGCGCCCACGCCGCCGGTGTTGGCCTGCATGTCGAACGTCGCGCTGGTGGTGCTCGCCGGCTTGGTGGAGATGACGGCCACGTTGTTCGACGACTCGTTGACGACGAAGGCGAAGACGCCCGTGCTGTCGAGCGCGATGGCGCGCGGGCCCTGAATCGGCTGCTCGAAGCTGGGCGAGACCAGCACCGTGCTGGGGTGCGTGCGGCGGTCGCCGCTGAAGCACTGCTGTTGGTCATCGACCAGCGGGTCGCCTTCGCCCGAGAAGGTCACCAGCGCCGGCGAGGTGATGGAGCCGCCGCCACAGCCGCCGCCGCCGTACCCGCTGCCGCTGCTCCCGGGGTCGACGGGCAAGGGGTTGCCATCGGCGTCGACGCCGGTGCTGGTCTGCACGATGGAGTCAGACGCCAGCTGCGCCGCCGCGAAGAGCTGCTTGCCGGAGGGCGACACCGTCAGCGCCTCCATCGCGCGGGGGTGCGTGGTGAGCGGGCCTGACTTGAAGAAGCCGGGGCCGTCGACGGGCATCGGCTCCAGGCCGAGGCCGCCGCCGGTGCCGGGCTTCGCGATGCCCAGCGCGCTGGCGTTGAGCTGCTCGAAGACGCCGGTGCCGTTGCGCACCACCTTGCCGCTCTTGCTGTCGAGGAAGACGAGGTCGCCCTGCTTCGAGAGCGACACCGCGAGGCGGCCGTCGCCGACCAGGGTGAGGCCGCGGGGTTCCTGGCCGACGGGCGTCTCCCACTTCATGGCCAGGGTGTTGGTGTCGAAGGCCATCACCGTGCCGAAGTCGGTGTCTTGCAGGCTGGCGGCGTTGACGACGTACAGCGTCTTGCCGTCTTCGGTGAGCGCGAGGCCGACCGGCTCCACGGCGGTCTTCAGCTTCGCGGCCTCGGTGGTCTCGCCCTGGTGGATGACCGACACGCTGCGGCCGAGGCGGTTGGTGACGAAGAGCGTGCCGTCGGGCGCGACCAGCACCTTCTCGGGCTGACGGCCCACGGAGATGGCCGACACCACCTGCTGCTGTTTCGTGTCGTAGACGAAGACTTTGTCGAGGTCGCCGTCGGCGGCGTACACCAACGCGTCGTCTTTGCTGACGGCCACGGAGCCACCGGCGGTGTTGCCTCCGCCCGCGGCGTTGGGTTGGCAGGCAGAGAAGGCGAACGTCACAGCGAGCGCAGCGGTCAGCAGACGGGTCTTCATGGGGAGCGCCTCAGAAAAGTGAGGGGAAACGGCGAATCGGCGGCAGCGTTGCAGGATCAACGCCACCTCGACAATGCCCGGCGTCATTTCTCCCCGTGCATCCACGTGGTGAGCGGCTTCACGAGCACGAGGTACAGCACCGCGGAGCCGAGGCCCAACCACACCATCCACTGGAAGAGGTTGCCGTACTTGCCGGCCGCGACAACGACGTCAGTGGCCTCGACCTGGTCGAGCGACGTCAGTTTTCCGAAGGCCGCGGCGATGACCTCCGAGTACGCGGTGGCGAGGAACCAGGTGCCCATCATCAACGCGGTGACGCGCTTGACCGAGAGCTGCGAGACGGCGGCGAGGCCGATGGGCGAGAGCGACATCTCGCCCAGCTCGATGACGAAGTACGCCAGCATCAGCCACCAGATGCTCGCCGTGGGCGACGTGGTGGAGATGCTCTTCGCGGCCAGCCACAGCGGTACGAAGGCGAGGCCACCGAAGGCCAGCCCGATGACGCTCTTCATCGGCTTCGACGGGTTGAGCCCCCGCTTGTCGAGGAAGGGCCACAGCCACGCGAAGACCGGCGAGAGGCCGACGATGAAGAAGGCGCCGATGCTGGTCGACTGCGCGGGCGTCATGTTCCACCCCAGCACGTCGCGCGTCAGCAGGCGGTCGGTGAAGGCCAGCCAGCTCCCGTAGGTCTGCTCGTAGAGCGAGAAGAAGATGAGGCAGCTGAGGATCAGGAAGATGAGCGCCAGCATCTGCTCGCGCTGCACCTTCGTGCACTGGGTGGTGATGAACCACGCGAACCAGCCCAGCAGGCACAGCGAGACGAGGTGCATCGCGCCGTGCACCGTGGCCGTGCGCTGCAGCAGCTGCCACACCACCGCCACGCCGGCGAGCGCGCAGAGGTAGATGGTGTGCTCGAGCTTGAGCGGCCCGAGCACCGACTTCGCGAGCGCTTCGGGCGCGGGTGACTCCGCGTGGCCGAGGAGGTGTTGGCGGAAGCCCACGAACACCACCAGGCCCAGCACCATGCCGAGGCCCGCCGCGCCGAAGCCGTAGCGCCAGCCGTACGTCTCGCCGAGGTAGCCGCACACCAGGCCCGAGACGAGCGCGCCGATGTTGATGCCCGCGTAGAAGATGGTGAAGCCCGACTCGCGGCGAGGGTCGTTGTCGGGGTACAGCTTGCCGACGATGGTGGAGATGTTCGGCTTCAGGAAGCCGACGCCCATGATGATCAACGCCAGCGAGAAGTAGAACGCCTGCAGCGCGGGCCCGTCGCGCGTCACCACGCCGTCTTTCATCGTGGCCTGCACGCCCTCGAAGGCCATGCCGAGGTGGCCCAGCACGAGGAGGACGCCGCCGAAGGTGACCGCCTTGCGCATGCCGAGGAAGCGGTCGGCCAGCAGGCCTCCGATGACGGGCACCGCGTAGACGAGGCCGCCGTACGCGCCGATGAGGTCGTACGAGTCGTCGTCGCGGAACAGGTGGTACTTCGTCAGGTAGAAGAAGAGCAGCGCCTTCATCCCGTAGAACGAGAAGCGCTCCCAGAGCTCGGTGAAGAAGCAGACGTAGAGGCCGATGGGGTGGCCGAAGAGCTCGCGCGACTGCGAAGGAGTGCTCACGACCGGCGAGCCCTAGCACGTAGAGTGCGTCGCCGTGGGAAGCCTTGATGGGGGTGAAAAGAATCTCGCGACGCTGCTGCGCACCATGCAGCCGTCATTGCTCGACGGCACGTGGAGCTTCGTCACCGTGCCCGCGGGGAGAACGGTGCCCAGCGGCCTCAACCCGCTGATGACGTGCCGCGAGCCGGAGGGGCTGACGATGTTGCTCGACGAGGCCGACCTCGCGCGCAGCGGCCTGCCGCACGCGTTCTTCTGCAAGGGCATCGCGCTGCACACCAACTCGTCGCTGTACGCGATTGGTTTTCTGGCCGCGATTTCGGAGACCCTGGCGAAGCAGGCGATGAGCATCAACATCGTCTCGGCGTTCAACCGCGACTACGTCTTCGTGCCGGCGGCGCGCGCGGAGGAGGCGGTCGAGGTGCTCAAGAAGTTGGCTGCGACGGGAAAACTGCAGGGGCGTTGACCGGGCTATCTCCGGCGGGAGGGGCCCCGTAGTCTGCGTGGACGATGTCGGGGTCTGCAGTCGCTCGTCGAGCCGTGATCATCCTCACCATGGTCTCGGCGCTGTCCGCCGGGGCGCAGGAGCGTGGCTTCGACGTGCACCGGTACGACGGCAGCACGGCCGGCAGCTGGCTCTTCATGGTCGACCGCCCGTGGTACTCGGGCACGCGGTACTTCGCGGTGGGCGTGACGGCCGACGGCGCGCTCAACCCGCTGCTGCCCACCCTCGCGACGGGCCGCGGCGCGGCGACGCCCATCATCTCGTTGGCGCTGCTGGGGCACGTTGACGTCGCGGGCTCGTTCCTCGACCGCATCCTCCTCCGCGCCAGCCTCCCGGTGACGTTGTTGGAGCGCGGCACGGCGGAGCCAGTGAGCGGCGCGCAACCCTCGAACTCCGTGGTGGTGGGTGACCCGCGCGCGGGGTTCCTGGTGCGCCTCTTCGGTCAGCCGGAGCGCGACGGCTTCTCGCTGCACCTCGGCGGCGACGTGTGGTTCCCGCTCGGGGTGCAGGCGCGCAACGAGGGCGACCGCGCGCTGCGCTTCCTCCCGCGCGTGGTGCTGGCGGGCGCGGCCGACAAGTTCCGGTGGACGGTGGATGCTGGCTTCCTCATTCGCTCGTACGCGTCGATTGGGCCGCCGGCGCTGGGCATGACGGCTGCGTCGGAAGGGCGGCTGGGCGCGGCGGTGGGCTTCGCGCTGCTCGACGAGCGCCTCTACATCGGCCCGGAGGTGCGGTTCTCGTCGCAGGTCTTCGGCGCGAACGCGTTCGCCGTCAACGGGATGAGCCTCGAGGCGCTGCTCGGCGCGCAGGTGCTCATCGGAGAGCACCTGCAACTGGGCATCGCCGCGGGCGCGGGTTTCCTGGGTGCGGCCGGCACGCCCGACGCGCGCGCGCTGGTGCGGGTGGCGTGGGCTCCGCGGCACAACCCCGCGACGGTGGAGCAGCTGCAGGTGCAGGCCGACCTCGTCGACGCGGGCGCGCTCCCGTCGGGCGACGCCGACTTCGACGGCGTGCCCAACGACCCCGACCGCTGCCCGTACGAAGCCGAGAACTGGAACGGCGTGCGCGATGAAGACGGCTGCCCGGAGTACATGATGCCCAGCACGTCGCCGCTGGCGATGGTGCTCGTCTCCGAGAGCCCGTTGCTCAGCGTGGCCGACGCCGGGGTCCGTGACGCACGACGCTTGAGGGCCAGCGCGCCGACGGTGGAGCCGCTGCCCCGCATCGAGGCCGTTGACGCTGGCGTTGCGAAGCGTGACGCGTCTCCGACTCCGCGTGACGCGATGGTGGTCGACGCTGGCGTCGCGAAGCGTGATGCGGCTCCGGCTTCGCGTGGAGCCAATGACGCGGCGGTGGCGACGAGCAGCGCTGGGTCTGACGCGGGCGTTGTGAAGCGTGATGCGCCTCCGGCCTCGCGTGGAGCGAATGACGCGGCCGCGATGACGAGCACCGGTGGGCTTGATGCGGGCGTCGCAAAGCGTGACGCGACTTCGCGCGGAGCGAACGACGCCGCGGCGGTCGATGCAGGTGTCGTGAAGCGCGACGCGCCTCCGACTTCGCGCGCAGCGAGTGATGCAGCGGTGGTTGACGCGGGAGTCGTGACGCGTGACGCGTCTCCGACGCCGCGTGACGCGAAGGTGGTCGACGCGGGCGTCGTGAAGCGCGACGCGCCTCCCGCTTCGGGACGCGTCAATGAGGCAGCGGCGGTTGACGCAGGCGTCGTGAAGCGTGACGCGCCTCCGACTTCGCGCGCAGCGAGTGACGCAGCGGCGGTCGATGCAGGGGCCGTAACGCGTGACGCGCCTCCCGCTTCGGGACGCGTCAATGATGCAGCGGCGGTCGATGCGGGCGTCGCGAAGCGAGACGCGACTTCGCGTGCAGCGAACGATGCGGCGGTGGTCGATGCAGGCGTCGCGAAGCGTGACGCGACTTCGCGTGCAGCGAACGATGCAGCGGCGGTCGATGCAGGCGTCGCGAAGCGTGACGCGACTTCGCGTGCAGCGAACGATGCA
>CAMLFP010000151.1 GCA_946479335.1 uncultured Archangium sp. | reverse complement strand
GAGCCACCTCCGCGAAGCGCTGCGGCAGGGGCCGACGACGGGCGGGAGCTCGCGCGTGCTGAAAACAGCATCTCCACAGCTTGAGATGTTTGCGAGAACGCGAGGGCAGGCGCGCGACGAGCAGAGACGAGACGCGTCATCACCACCGTCACTCGATGAAAAAAAGCCCCTCCTCGCAGTTGCGAAGAGGGGCCGGAGACTTCACGTGCTGGAGCTCAGAACGTCGCTTCGATGCCGACGGTCAGCGCCGCGTCGAGCGTCTTGCGCGGCACGCCACCCGCCGCCTGCGGAGGCTTGGAGTCGAAGTTCAACACCAGCGAGGTGGTGAGCGAGAGGTTGGCGGTCAGCCGGGCGCTCAGCTGCGTCGTCGAGTTGAGCAGCGTGCGGCCGAGGTACGGGTCCAACACGTAGGGGATGACTTCGAACAGCTCGCTGAAGCGCACGTAGTCGTTGAACCCCCACCGGAAGGTCAGCGCGGCGCGCGGCGCGAGCACCACCGCGCCGTACGGGTTGATGACCGCCGGCGTGGGGAAGTACTGGTACGCGGTTTCGTGACCGGCGCGCAGACCGATGTCGACGCGGAGGTAGAGCTTCTCGTACGTCGCTTCCTTCTGGTTGAAGAAGGTGAGGCCGGCGCCGAGCTCGCCGAGCGCGCGCGACTCGATGTTCTTCATGTGGTCGAACTCGCCGAGCGCCTGCGCGTAGATCTGCGCGAAGCCCTCGCCGAAGCTGCGGTCACCGCGCACCAGCAGCGACGCGCGCCGCGCCGTCACCGCGGGCGGAGTGTTGGCCGCCGTCGACGGGTTCGCGAGGCCGTAGGCGCCGCTCGCCTTGATGCCGAGGCCCCACTGGCCGAACGTGCCGTTGAGCGAGCCGTTGCCGGTCAGCGTCAGCGTCTCGGCGTTGCCGGTGATGTACGTGAGGCCCGCGCCGATGCTGCCCACCCAGTTCGACTTCGCGGGCGCCTCCGCCGGCGCGGCGGCGGCCGGAGCGGCAGGCGCCACGGCGTTGGCGATGCGCTCAGCGGCCTCCGCGGCCTTCTGGGCGGCAGCGGCGGCGGTCTGCGCTGCTTCGGCAGCCATCACCGCGGGGTCCGACGACGGAGCGGGCGGAGCGGCTGCCGCAGGCGCCTGCGCGAGCAGAGCTGCCGAAAGAGTCAGTGCGTGAAACATAAAAAAAGTCCTCCCCAGAGTGGTGTGGTGTGACAGCGGGCGCGAACTATGAAGTTGCCAACCGCGCCGCAACTCCCGTGACAGCGGCGTCGCGAAATACGCCAACCCGTGCCCAACGCTACGAAAAACACCCCCCGGCCAGCTGACGCGAAGCGCTCGCTGCGCGAGGCCATCGAACGTCGCCTCACCGCGAAGGAGCTCTACGAGCAGCTCCCCGTGGCCCTCAAGCTCGTGTGGGAGGCCGACCGTCGCAACGCGCTGCTGCTGGCGGCGCTGACGCTGGCGCAGGCCGCGCTCCCCGCGTCGATGGCGTGGGTCGGCAAGCTGATCATCGACGCGGTGGTCGCCTCGTCGACCAAGGGCGGCCCGAAGGAGCTCGTCTGGCGCTACGTCTCGTGGGAGCTGGGCCTCGCGCTCGCGGCGCTCCTCGTCAGCCGGCTGCTGGCGCTCTCGCGAGAGCTGCTGCGCGTCTCGCTGGGCAACCTGCTCAACGAGCGCATCTTGCAGAAGGCGCTGACGCTGGAGCTCAAGCACTACGAAGACGCTGAGACCTACGACCTGATGCAGAACGCGCGACGCGAGGCCTCGTCGCGGCCGCTCTCGCTGGCGATGGACGCGGTCACCGTGGTGCGCCAGGCGCTGGTGCTGGCCTCGTTCGCGGTGCTGCTGTGGAAGCTCGCGTGGTGGAGCGCGCTGGTGCTGGTGGTGGCGGCGGTGCCCTCCTTCCTCGCGGAGACGCGGCTGTCGAGTGAGCGCTTCCGCCTCTATTCGTGGCGCGCGCCGGAGAGCCGCAAGCTGACGTACCTCGAGTGGCTGCTGACGCGCGACGCGTCGGTGAAGGAGGTGAAGCTCTTCGGCCTGGGCCCGCTCTTCCTCGGGCGGTACCGCGCGCTGTTCGCGAAGTTCCTCTCGGAAGACCGCGCGCTGGCCAGAAAGCGCTTGTGGCAGGGCACGTTGCTGGGTGCGGTCTCGCTGGGCTCGTTCTACCTCTGCTACCTGTGGGTCGCGGGGCGCGCGGCGAACCAGGAGATTTCCGTCGGCGACCTGGTGCTGTACCTGGGCCTCTTCCGCCAGGGGCAGGCGGCGTTCGAGTCGGTGTTGAGCGCGCTGGCCGGCATGTACGAAGACGCGCTGTTCCTCTCGAACCTGAAGCGCTTCTTCGAGCTGCCCACCAGCGCCGAGCTGCCGCGTGTCTCGCCCCCGAAGACGCTGCCGCCCGGGCCGCACGCGCTGGAGCTGGACCACGTCAGCTTCCGCTACCCGGGGAAGGACGGCTGGGCGCTGCGCGACGTGTCGCTGTCGCTCAAGCCCGGCGAGAAGCTGGCGCTGGTGGGCGAGAACGGCGCGGGCAAGTCGACGCTCATCAAGCTGCTGCTGCGGCTCTACGAGCCGACGGAGGGCAGCATCCGCTACGGCGGGGTGGACCTGCGCGACCTCGACGTGACCGACCTCCGCGCGCGCATGGGCGCGGTGTTTCAAGACTTCGTGCGCTACCAGTTCACCGCGAGCGAGAACGTGGGCCTCGGGCGCTCCGAGAAGCTGGACGACCGCGACGCCGTCATCACCGCCGCGCAGGCCGGCGGCGCCGACGCGGTCATCGAGGGCCTCCCGAACAAGTACGACACGATGCTCGGCGGCTGGTTCGAGAAGGGCCAGGAGCTGTCGGGCGGCCAGTGGCAGAAGCTCGCCATCTCCCGCGCGTTCATGCGTGAAGCGGAGGTGTTGATTCTCGACGAGCCCACCGCGGCCATCGACGCCGAGGCGGAGGTCGCGCTGTTCGACCGCTTCCGCGCCCTCGCGAAGGACCGCACCGCCCTCATCATCAGCCACCGCTTCTCGACGGTGCGCATGGCCGACCGCATCGCGGTGCTGCAAGACGGCCGCCTCGTGGAGCTCGGCAGTCACGATGAGCTGCTCGCGCGCGCGGGGCGCTACGCGAAGCTCTTTACGCTGCAGGCGCAGGGCTACCGGTAGAGTGAAGACCCCTCAAGCAGTGGAGAACACCATGGTGAACAACATCCTCGTCGGCGTCGATGGCAGCGGAAAATCAGTGGAGGCGGCGCGCTACGCGATGGGGCTCGCCGAGCAGACCGGCGCGAAGCTGACCTTCCTCTTCGTTATCGAGCCGCCGCAGATCATCCCCTTCGGGCCGATGGAGGGTTTCGTCACCACCGGCCCCGCGAAGTCGCAGGAAGAACTGAAGCGCGCCGAGGCGGTGGTGGAGTCGCTGGCCAAGGAGCGGCCGGCGCTGAACATCGCCACCCGCGTGGAGGTCGGCTCGCCGGCCGACGTCATCGTGGACGCTGCCAGCAAGTCGGGCGTCGACCTCATCGTGGTGGGCGCGCGCGGGCAGAACGCGGCGTCGCGCTTCCTGCTCGGCTCGGTGAGCGACCGGGTGCTGCACCACGCGCACTGCCCGACGCTCGTCGTGCGCCGCTGATCAGTCGCCGCTCGTCTCGACCGTGGCGACCCCGGTCGCGCCCCCGAGCTCGTCGGCCTTCGCCTGCGTCATCAGCGCCAGTGACGCTTCCGAGCCCTTGAAGTGGCCGTTGAAGAACGACACCGCGAAGTGGTTGATGAGCGGCTGGGCGACCGCCGCGCTCGGTGCGGTGGGGCCGCACCCGTCTTCGAGCACGTTCCGCACGTTCGCGCCGGGAATGTCGAGCTGCACGCGGTCGACGATACTGGCGAGGTCGAAGGCGCAGAGATCCGAGAAGGTGAAGTGGCCTCCGTGCGTGATGCCGAGCAGCCACCACGGCTTCCCCGTCTTCTTCACCTCCGTCATGGTGGTCACCACGTTCTCGTCCCACGGGAGCGTGCGGTCTTCGTTCGCGCCCTGCACGTGGATGGGGATCGACGGCATCGCGAGGTCGATCAAGATCAGGCTCGCGTCGAACGGGGCCTGCGGCACGATGACCTTCACGCGCGAGTCGAGCGCGGCCGTGCGCAGCGCGGTGATGGCGCCGAACGAGTGCCCGGTGACGGCGATCCGCTCCTCGTCGACGAGGTCGAAGAGCGGGTCATCGCTCTTCAAGCGGAGCATGCGGTTGATCAGCAGTCGCGCGTCTGCCGGGCGCGTCTCGAGGCCGACGCCGGTGTCCTGCAGTTGCCCGCGAACGACGTCGTAGAGCGTGCCGCCTTCGTGGTCGGGTGAGACGACGATGTAGCCGTGCGAGGCGAGCAGCACCGTGTAGTACGTCGACTGCCAGCGCATCGCCGCCTGCCCGTGGCTGAAGATGATGAGCGGGAACTTGCCGTGCGCGCGCGTCGGCGTGGCGTCTCGCACCGCGGTGGTCTCCAGCAGGGGGAGCACTCCGGCGCCGATCGAGGCCTGCTGTTCTTCGGTGAACAGGCTCATGATGTCGTAGCTCGCCGTCGGGGACCCACGGGCGCTCTGCACCGCCGGGTACCAGATCTCGGTGGTGAGCATCCGCGGCGCGCCCCCGGGCTTCGGCCGCGAGGCGTCTTCGTAGACGACGGTGCGCACGCCGACCGCGAACGGGCCCATCTTCGCGGGGTCGGG
Source organism: uncultured Archangium sp. (assembly GCA_946479335.1). The sequence continues at coordinate 7,304 of CAMLFP010000151.1, read as the reverse complement.
CGTCTCCGTCGCCGACGCTTGCTCGAACGGCAGCGGATCAACCTCCGGCGCCGTGCAGGAGACGATGAACACCGATGCGGTCAGCAACGAGGTGCGGATCATTCGCGCCATGTATGCGGGAACGACGACGAGGCCCAGCGCGGCGCCGCAAAACGACGCGCTCATACGGAACGCTGACGCCGCGCTTCACTTTCCGATCGCAAAATCGCCACCCGACTCCACGCAGCGCTCGGCGTTCTCCGACGGCTGCAACTGCACCGAGACGACGCCACTCGGGTACACGCGCCGGTCACTCACCTGCGCTGCGTGGCCCGACGCTTCGACGCACCACTGCCAGCTGTAGAAGGGCACACCGTGCATCACGAGGGGGAAGACCCACACCCGCTCGTGCTTCTCCTCGAGCGACGCCACGCCGCGCGCGTCGGTGACGACGTCGACGAGGGCCTCGCGCCGATGGTGCGGGTCGGTGCTGGTGAGCAGCCGCACCTTCGCGCCGGAGACGGGGCCGGCCGCGTCGCGCACCTCGAAGTCGAGCTTCGGCTGCACCACGTAGTCGCGCTTCCAACACCCGCAGAACGTCAGCACCGCGAGCATGAGCAGCGCGCGCCGAGCCATCAGCGTCGGGTCGACGTGCGTGGTGGTGCGCTTCGGCAAGCGGTGCGCCTTTCGGGAGGAGCCGCGACCATAGCGGCCTGGGGCACCTCGGGTGCTGCGACGTCGTGTCCCGGTCGTTAGAGTCGCGCCCGATGCGCGGGTTCATCTCAGCGGCGATGCTGGCGTTCGCGGCCAGCGGCAGCGTGGCGAACGCGCGCCTCGCGCACGGCACGCCGGTGACGCTCACGTGGACGCTCGCGGTGATGGCCGGTGTGTTGTTCCTCTGGTCATCGACCACGAAGCGCGGTCGCTGGGGAGCGCTGGTGGCCTCCCAGCTCGCGGGCGCGACGCTGGGTTCACTGCTCGCGCACGCGTGGTTCATCACCGGTGACGCCGCGCTCGTGGAGTCGGCGGCGCAGTGGGTGAATGACGGCGTCTTCGTCGGCGCGCTGCTCGCGGCGGTGTGGGGCGTGCGGCGGGGTTCGACGGTGGCCGTCGTCTCCGCGGCGCTGGTGCTCGCTTATTCGCTGACCTCGAGCTGGTGGCACGTCGACCACTTCGTCGGCACCGCCGTGCAGGACTACGTCGTCGGCCGCACCATCGCGGTGGTGCTCGGGCTGTTGTTCTTCGACGTCGTGTGGTCGGGCCGCGAGTTCTCGAGCTGATCAGGGCACGCCGGCGTCGCAGCCGCCATGCGTGCAGGCGAAGAGCTCGGCGTCGCGCGCCTCGCGCAGCGCTTCGTCGTCGGGCTCGCCGAGGCGCAGCGTGCGCGAGAGCTTGAGACACCCCGCGGCCGAGCCCCAGGTGCAGCTGGTGCGCACGTAGCGCAGCGACTCGCCGGGTTGATGGAGCTCCTCCAGCACCTCTCCGGTCGCGAGGCAGTCGTCGGCGTCGCCGAGGCGGCACGCGCGGCGCAACAGCGAGAGGCCTTCATCGACGTCACGCGCCAGCCCTTCGCCGTGCACGCGGGCGATGCCGAGGAGCCGGCACGCGTCGGAGATCTCCTCTGACGCGCAGACCTCGCGCCACAGCTTCTCGGCGCGCGCCGGGTCACTCGCGAGGAGCTGCCGCCCGAGGTTGGTGCAGCCCGTGGAGTCGTGCATCCGACACGCGCGCTCGTACGCGTCGAGCGCAGCGCGCGCATCGACGGTGCCGCCCACACCGTCGCGCCAGCCGGTGCCCAGCGAATCGCAGCCGTCTTTCGAGCCGAGCTCGCAGGCGCGCTTCCACAGCTCCATCGCGCGGGCGCCGCCGCCGTCGCGCGCGATGAAGAACCCCAGCTCGTTGCACGCGCGGCCGACGTTCGCGTCGCAGGCTGTCTGGTAGAGGGCGCGCCGCCGCTCGGGCGCTTCGTCGCGCGCCTTCCAGTAGCAGGCGGCCTGGTTGCCATCGCGGCACGCGCGCCAGGTGGCCTGCCATTCGCTGCCGCTGTTCGGGCGTGGCCACGTCGCGGCGCACGCGGCGAACACCAGCGCCACCCACGGCCGCAGCGTCTTCACTTCGCCTCCCGGCAGTGCTCGTCGAGGGCCTTCCGCTCGCGCGCGATGCGCCTGGGCAGGCTGGTGTCGCCATCGCGGGTGAGGCTGCGCGCGTCGTCCAACGTCTTGCGCGCGTCGGCGCAGCGCCCCTGCGAGCTCAGCGCCGCCGCGCGGATGAAGTACCCGCCCTCCCACCACGGCGCCATCTTCAGCACGCGCTGCGAGGCGCTCAGCGCGCGCGCGTCCCGGCGGTCGGCGGCGAGCTCGGCGAAGCGGGCCTGCGCGTCGACGTCGTCGACCAGCACCTTCGCGGCGCTCTCCGCGAGCTGAAAGCGCCGCAGCGGTGAGAGGTCGGGTGCGTGCGAGGCCAGCAGCTCGGCGTGCGCGTCACCGGGGAGCGCGTCGAGCACCTCGCTCTGCTGCGGGCCGCGCGCGTCTTCGAAGGCCGCCAGCGTCACCGCGCCCGGAGGCGTCGCGCCGGCCAGCGTCTGCGCCAGCTTCGACTCCTTGAGGCGCGCCTGCGTGCCGTCGGCGTAGTCACGGCGGAGGAGATGCACCTCCCACGGCGCGAGGACGCGGGGCTTCGACACGGTGGGCACCGGCAGCCCGCTGGTCTCCCAGCCGCGGTAGCGCCCCGCCGAGAGGTACGCCTGCAGGCGCTTCTGCAGCGCGGGCCACTCGTCACGCGGGAAGACCTCCTCGAACGCGGCGCGCGGCGACTCGTTGTCCTGCATCAGCCACAGCAGCCGCGTGAAGCGCCGTTCTTCCTGGTTGATGAAGAAGTGCACCCACGCCCACGAAGAGTCGTAGCGCTGCGACTGCGTGCTGCCGGTCTCCTGCACCTCGTCCCACGACCACAGCGTCTCCAGCGTGTCGGGGGCGGCGCCGCTCCACTGCCAGTTGCCCATGCGCACCGTGTTCGGGCGCACGAACTGCGCGTCGTCGAGGTAGCTGGCCAGCCCTTCGCCGAGCCAGCGCGGCTGCCGCCGCAAGCGGAAGTGACTCACGAAGTGCGCCATCTCGTGCGCGTTCGCCGAGTAGTAGCGCGTGCCGCTGCCCGTGGAGATGAGCACCAGGTCGCTGATCAACACCGGCCGCGCGGTGAAGCGCACGAAGCCCATGTTGCCCTCCGAGAACTCGCTGGTGGCGCCAGAGCGGCTCAGCAGCACCTGCAGTTTGGTGGGCGTCTGCGGCACGTGGCGGAAGAAGATGGCCCACGCGCCCCACAGCTGCTCGAGCTGCGCGGCCTGGCGCGTCAGCAGGTCTTCGTCGAGGTCGGCGGTGACGACGAAGTGCTCCGTCTCCACCTGCCGCACCACGGAGCCGCCGTGCGCCGCGCACTCGAAGTGGTGCTTGCAGCCCGACACCGACACCACCACCGCCACCACCCACGCCGCGCCACGCATGGAGCGCACCCTACCAACACGCTCCGGAGCGTCGGGTCGTTTCTCCCGCAGCGCGCTCGAAGGCTGACGGTAAGCTGGGCTGATGCGCCTCACCGCCGTGTGTCTGTCGCTGTGCCTCGTCACCGTCGGCTGCAAGAACCTCGAGCTGCCGCAGCCGCCGGGCCCGCCGGGGCCCAGCGCCATCTCCGGGCGCGTCATCGACCCCGGCGACGCGTTGAGTGGACCGCTCGCCGGTGTGCAGGTGCGCCTCGAGGGCACGAGTTTGCGCGCGCTCACCGACGGCGATGGGCTCTTCACGCTGGGCCCCGTGGCGCCGGGGCGCGCGTCGGTGACGTTCGAGCTGCAGGCCACCGATGGGCGCTCGAGCCGCGGGCTGCGGAGGCCGGTCGACGTCGCGGCCGGGCAGCAGCTGTTCCTCGGTGACGTCGCGCTGCGGGGCACCGGCGAGCTGCAAGGGCGCGTGACGCGCGCGGGCGCCGCGCGGGGGAATGCGGGCACGCTCCTCTACCTCGCGGGCACGCAGTTCCAGACGCTCACCGGTGATGACGGCGCGTTCCGCCTGACAGACCTGCCGGAGGGCACCTTCTCGCTGGGCGCGCTGGCCGACGGCTACGCGCCGCAGCAGCTCACCGTCGACGTGTTGCCGGGTCAGGTCACGCAGGTGCGGCCGATCGACCTCGCGCACGCGACTGCGACGACGGGGCGCGTGGAGGGCGTGCTGGCCTTCATCGGCGCCGCGGACGGCGCGCAGGCGCACCTCGCGCTCTATGCGGCCGGCACCGCGCAACCGTTCGCCGAGCTCGACAGCACCGCGGGCGACTTCGCGTTCACCTCGGTGCCCGCGGGGCTGTACCGGCTGCAGGTCACGGGCGCGGGGCTGCGGAGCCTCCAGCTCGACGGTCTGGCAGCGGGCGCGGGCACGCTCTCGTTGGGCACGCTGCAGGTCTACGCCGCGTTGGACAACGACCTCGACGGCGACGCGGTGGCCGATGACGTCGACCCTGACCTCGATGGCGACGGAGTGCCGAACGGCGACGACGCCTTCCCTCGCGACCCCACCGAGTGGCGCGACACCGACAGCGATGGCCTCGGCGACCACAGCGACCTCGATGATGATGGCGACGGCCTGCTCGACGTCGAGGAGACCAGCCTCGGCACCGATGGCGTGTTCACCGACCCGCTCAATGTCGACACCGACGGAGACGGGGTGCACGACCTGCCCGACGTGTGCCGTGCGGTGGCCGACCCGCAGCAGGAAGACACCGACGGCGACGGGCGCGGGGACGCCTGCGACGACGACCTCGATGGTGACGGCGTGCCCGACGCGCGCGACAACTGCCCCGCGGCGGCGAACGCGAACCAGCGCGACTTCGACGGCGACGGCCTCGGAGACCCCTGTGACGACGACCGGGACGGTGACGGCGTCGCGAACCTCGCCGACGACTGCGCCGAGCTGCCCAACGCAGATCAAGCCGACCTCGACGGAGATGAACTGGGCGACGCGTGTGACGCCGACGCCGACGGCGACGGAGTGCTGAACGTCATCGACGACTGCCCGCGCGACGCCGACCCAACGCAGAGCGACCTCGATCGCGATGGGCTGGGCGACGCCTGCGACCTCGACCGCGACGGCGACGGCGTGAGCAACCCGCTCGACACCTGCCCGATGGACTTCAACCCGCTGCAGGACGACCTCGACGGCGACGGGCAGGGTGACGTGTGCGACGCCGACCTCGACGGCGACGGCGTGCCCAACGCGGACGACAACTGCCCGCGCACGTGGAACCAGAACCAGGCCGACGACAACCTCGACGGGCTCGGCAACCTCTGCGACCCGACGTGGGTGCCGCCCAGCACGGTGTTGCCGGTCATCACCAGCTTCTCGCCCACCTCCGGCGTGCCCAACGACGTGGTGGTGATTACCGGGGGCAACTTCGAGCCCTCCGCGGCGCTGAACCAGGTCGACTTCAACGGCGCGCCGGCGACGGTGACGGCGGCCACCGCGACCGAGCTCACGGTGCGCGTGCCCGCTTCCGCGACGAGCGGCGTCATCCACGTGCGCACGCGCAGCGGCGCCGCGCAGTCGAACATCGGGTTCACCATCATCCACCCGCCGGTCATCACCGATGCGCAGCCCCGCGTGGTCGCCGTCGGCCAGACGCTCACCATCTACGGGAGCGACTTCGACCCCGACCCGCTGGGCAACGTGGTGCAGCTCGGCTCCACCACGCTGACGGTGCAGACCGCGTCGGCGCTGATGCTCACCGCGTCGGTGCCCCCGGGCGCGACGGCGGGCACGGTGCGCGTCACCAAGTTCGGCGCGCCCACCGCGGTGTCGGGCTTCACGGTGAACATCATGGCGCCGCCCACGATTTCCGCGGTGACGCCCAACGGCTCGCTCATCGGCGGGCGCGTCGCCATCTACGGGAGCGGCTTCGGCACCTCGCTGGCCGACGTGCACGTGACCTTCAACGGCGTGACGGCGACGGTCAGCAGCGTGACCAATACGCAGCTCAACACCCAGGTGCCCTCCGGCGCGGCGACCGGGAACATCGTGGTGACGTCGCTCAGCGGCCAGGTCACCTGGGGCCCGTTCACCATCGACCCGCAGTACCCGGTCATCACCGCCGAGTCGGGGCCGACGGTGTTCATGGTCGACGCTGGCGCGACCGACGCCGACCGCACCTACGCCATCACCGGCAACAACCTCGCGCCGGTGGGCGCGCTGCGGTTGGGCGACGGCTCGCTCGTGCCGGCCCTCGACGGCGGCACCACGCTGGCCGCGCAGTTCGTGCTGCCGGAGCCCTGGGTCCCGGGGCCGCTGGTCTACGTGCGCGGCGACGGCGCGGAGGTGTCGCTCTCGGGCCGCCTGCGCGTGGGCCACGTCATCGGCTCGCAGGCGTTGAACCCGGTGCCCGAGCTGTGGGTCTCGCGCGGAGATCGCGCGCGTTACTACGGCACGGTCGGCAACCTCATCTACCAGTACGACGGCGCGACGCTGCAGCTCACGACCGACCCGCCCTTCGACGACGGCACCGCGCCCACCTTCCTCGAGGTCACCACCACCGGCGGCTTCTACCGAACGCAGAACGGCGCGACGAACACCACCACGCGCTCGCGCAGCGGCGTGCTGCAGCCGAACGGCCAGTTCGTCATTCCCGGCATCGCCGGCGGCGAGCAGTTCTATTCGATGTCGCAGACCGGGAATGGCACCGTCAACTACCTGCAGCGGTCGACGTGGGATCTCGGCGCGGGCACGACGACCACCGCGTCGAACATCTCCAGCTTCTACTACACGACGTTCGTGCTCTCGGGCCCGAACTTCCAGCTCCCGTCGGCAGGCAGGAGCTTCTTCTTGTTCCGCGCGGCCAACGGCACGACGTGGTCGGAGGCCTGGTTGACGTCGACGGGCTACGGCAACTGCAACGTCAGCTTCGCGACCAATCCGAGCGCGGGGTACTGGTGCTCCTCCGACAGCCAGGAGGGCGGCGGGGCGGGCGGCACCCTGTACATGGGGAGCGGGTGGTCGGTGACGTTGCCCGAGGCGGCGCTGTTCATGGCCGCGCTGCCGGCCCAGCGCGCCGCGGTGGTGCTGGGCGCCACGAAGGTGATGGTGGTCGACCTCGACCTCCACAGCGTGAGCGTCGCGCCGCTGGTGCTGCCCGGCGTGGTGAAGGGCTTCTCCAAGGAGTGGGATCGCGACGAGCTCGTCATCCGCACCGACAGCCCGACGCAGACGTTGATCCGCCTCACCATCGACCCATGAACAACGCGCCGCCGCTCCTCTCGCCTGCGCGCGAGGTCCACGCGTGAGCACCGAGCTCCT
>CAMLFP010000150.1 GCA_946479335.1 uncultured Archangium sp. | reverse complement strand
CAGGTAGTGCCCCACCGCCAACGTCGGCTCGAGGAAGAGCGCGCGGGTCAGCTCCAACTTCGCCTCGTCGAGCTGACCGACCTGCATCGCGGCCAGCGCGAGGTACAGCCGCGCCTCCACGCACAGCGGCTCGCGCGAGAGCGCCAACTGGTACGCGTCGCGCGCCTCGTCGAGGTTGCCCATCAACGCGTGCACGTTGCCCAGCGTCAGCCGCGCCGCGAGATCGTCGGGCTCGTCATCGGCGAGGCGGTGCGAGGTGCGGAGCGCCTTCGGAAAATCTCCGCGCTCGATGGCGTCGATCACCTCCGCGAGGCGCTCGACCGGCGTCTGCTTCAGCGGCTCCACCGGCGCCGGGGTGGGCGTCGACGTCACCGGCGGCGGCAGCGAAGACGACACCGGCTTGAGCGGCGCGAGCTTCCGGGCGGCGTCACGCTTCGCGGCGTCCTCCCGCTCCTTCGCGCGACGCTTGAGATCGCGCAGCACCGACTCGACGTCGGTGGGAGAGCGCGGCGGCGCCGGCGGCAACGGCTGCGACGGTGGGCGGCTGAGGGTGGTGGGCGGCGTGGCGGGCTTGCGCAGCGTGGCCGTGGGCCGCTGGTACGCGAAGGTGCCGCCGACCTCGACCATCTCGAAGCGCGTGCTGATCTTGAAGAGGCTCTCGGAGTAGCCGAGGAACATCCACCCGCCGGGGCGCAGCGACTCGTAGAAGCGCTCCATCACCCCGATGATGGTGGGTTGATCGAAGTAGATGATGACGTTGCGGCAGAAGATGACGTCGAGCGAGCGCGCGAGCACCTGCGGCCACACCGGCGCCGCGAGGTTCTGCCCATCGAAGCGGATCATCGCGCGCAGCTCGGGCGTGACCTGGTAGCCGCCGTCGACCGCGGTGAAGAAGCGGCTCACCCGCTCCTCGCTCACGCCCACCAGTCGCCGCGCGGGGAAGTAGCCCTTCGACGCCGACTCGGTGGCCACCGGGTTCAGGTCGGTCGCCCACACCTCGGCGGTCTCCGGCGTCGCCCCGCGCTCCAGCGCCGCCATCGCCAACGAGTACGGCTCCTCACCGGTGGCGCACCCGGCCGACCACAGCTTCACCTGCCGCCCGTCTGCCCGGCCCTGCTCCAGCACCTGCGGCAACACCGAGTGCTCGAACGCCTCGAACTGCCGCGTGTCGCGGAAGAACTCGGTCTTGCCGACCGTCACCAGGGGGATCAGCGAGCGCAGCTCCTGCTGGCCCGCCGGCTGACGCAGCTGCGCGACGTAGGCCAGCGCCTCGGTCATGCCCACCTCGGGCATGCGCGCCTGCAGCGCGAGCCGCAGCCCGTAGTAGCCGTCGGGCGTGATCTTGAGCCCCGCGCGCTCCAACAGCAGCGCCGCCAATTGCTCCAGCGCGTGGCGGTCGATGGTCAGCACGGCGCTCACGACAGCCACCTCACCAGCTGCGGCGCGACCGCGTCGAGGGGCAACACCAGCTCGGCGGCGCCCAGCGCCACGGCCTCACCGGGCATGCCGAACACCACACTGGTCGCCTCGTCCTGCGCGATGGTGTGCGCGCCGGTGCCGCGGAGTTCCTTGAGACCCTTTGCGCCGTCGCGGCCCATACCTGTCAGTACGACCCCGATGGCGCGATCGCCAAATTCCATTGCGACACTCTTGAGGAGGACGTCGCACGAGGGTTTGAACCCACCCACGGCCGGGCCGTCGTCGAGCAGCACCCCGCCGTCGCCCGTGACCCGCATGTGCCGGCCGGCGGGCGCGATGAAGAACTCGCCGCGCACCAGCCGCTGCCCCTGCTGCGCTTCGTGCACGCGCTGGCCAGTCTCCGCTTCGAGCCAGACCGCCAGGTCGTCGGAGAAGCCGGGCGTGATGTGCTGGCAGATCACCACCGGCGCCCGCAACCCCTTCGGCAGCGACGTCAGCACCACCGCCAGCGCCTTGGGGCCGCCCAACGACGCGGCGATCGCCACCAGCGGGAACGCGGGGACCGCCGCGATCAGGTTGCTCGACCGCCGCCGCTTGCCGCGCGGGTGGCGCACCACGCGCACCGACGCCAACAGCTTGAGCCGCTTGCGCAGCTCGGTCGCGTCGGGCTTCTCGCCCAGCGACACGACCTCCAGCGCCCCCGCGTCGAGCAGCGAGAAGGCCGCCTGCCGGGCCACCGGCGTGTCTGCCACCAGCACGATGGGCCGCGGGCGATCGGCCATCACCCGCTCCACGAGGCGGCGCGTATCGGCGTCGGGCCCGCGCACGTCGATGACGAGCAGCTGCGGGTCGTGCGCCTTGATGACCTCGAACGCCTCGGCCACCGCCACCGCGGCGTGGACCTGCGCGAAGTCGCGCTGCAAGACGGGCCCCAACCGGAGCGCGCTCTCGCCCACCGGGTCCACCACCAGCACGCGGGTCGTCACGTCAGCCTGTCGATGGTGAGCGCCAGACTCTCCACGCCGAGCTCGCCCTTGACCAGGTACGCATCAGCCCCCGCGTCGAGGCCGCGCCGTTTGTCTTCGGGCGAGGCCAGCGACGAGAGGATGACCACGGGGATCTTCGAGAGCTCCGGCGACTGCTTGATGCGGCGGGTGAGGCTGAAGCCGTCGAGCCGCGGCATCTGCACGTCGGTGAGGATGAGATCGTACGTGTTGCTCTGCAGGCGGCTCCAGCCGTCTTCGCCGTCTTGCGCCTCTTCGACGAGGTGGCCCAGCGCACGCACCAGCGCGCTCTCGGTCGCGCGCGCGATGGGCGAGTCGTCGACCAGCAGCACCTTGAGGCGCTTGGTCTGCTGCGCCTCGGTGACCGGCCGCGCCATCTTGCGCACCTCGGTCATGATGTCGGGCACGTGCAGCAGCACCGCGATGCGCCCGTCCTCCAGCGCCGCGGAGCCCGCCACGAACGGCGCGCCCTTCATGAAGTCACCGCCGACGGGCTTCACCGCCACCTCGCGCTCGTCGACGAAGCCGTCGACCACCAGCGCGGCGCGATCTTCGCCGTGGCGCACCACCACGCACGGCGGGCGATCGAAGCGCGGGCCACCGTTGAGGCCGAGGAGCGGCCCCAGCGCGACCATCGTCACCGGCCGGTTGCGGTGCATGACCGCCAGCGTGCCCATGATCTCCAGGCGATCCTCCGGGCGGAAGCGCGCCACCGCTTCGACGTCGGCGGCCGGCATGCCGTACACGTCATCACCCATGCGGATCAGCAGCACCCGCATCAACGCCAGCGACTGCGGCAGGCGCAGCGCGACCGTGGTGCTGCGGCCGATGCGGCTGGAGACGGCCACCGAGCCGCCCAGCCCTTCGACCTTCTTCTTCACCACGTCCATGCCGACGCCACGGCCCGACGTCTCGCTGACCTCTTCACGCGTCGAGAAGCCGGCGCGGAAGATGAGCTCCATCGCCTCGCGCTCGGAGAGCGCCGCGGCCTGGCCTTCGGTGAGCAACCGGCGCTGCACCGCGACGGTGCGCAGGCGCTCGGGGTCGATGCCGCGGCCATCGTCCTCGACCTCCACGTGGAGCATGTCGCCGTCGGCGCGCGCGCGCAGCGTGATGCGGCCCGTCTCGGGCTTACCCAGCGTGGAGCGGAGATCAGGCGACTCGATGCCGTGATCGACCGCGTTGCGCATCATGTGCACCAGCGCGTCGCGCAGGTCGGCCACCAGCGAGCGATCGACGCCGGCGTTGGTGTTCTCCACCACCATGTCGATGTGCTTGTTCTGGTTGTGCGCCAGCTCGCGCGCCGCGCGGGGGAAGGCCTCGAACACCGACGCCAGCGGCACCAGCCGCGCCTCGGCGACGTGGTCGGCCATCTGCGTGAGGTTGCCGTGCAGCGTGTTGAGGCCGTCGGAGTGGTTGCGGACGAAGCGGAACGCGTCGTCGCGCAGCAGGTGGAGATCGCTCTCCAGGCGCGTCAGGCGCTCGCGCGAGCCGGTGTCGAGCGCCTGCCCCTCGGCCAACCGGAGGAAATGTTCGCCCAGGCGGGAGAAGCGCTCGAAGAGCCCCTGCAGATCTTCTCCGCGGAGCCCGGCGCGCGCGCTCTCGACCAGCAGGTCGCCAGCCAGCAACCCCAGCGCGTCGAGGATCTCGACGTTCACGCGGATGCTGCGATCAGCGGGCCCCGCGCGCTCCAGCTTCTCCGCGGCGCCGGCCGACGGCTTGGGCGCGGGGGCGCTGGTGGGCGGCGGCGGCGCGCTCGCGCGTGGCTCGGGCACCGAAGGCGGGGGCGGCGGCGCAGACGCGGCAGGCGCGGGCCTGGGCGCCGGCTTCCCCATGCCGCTGCGCTGTGGCTTGAGCGGCGGCAGCGGCGTGCCCGACATGGCCGCCATCTTGTTCGCCATCTCGTTCGACTCGTCGCTGCCTTCCTTCGCGGCCCCGAGATCATCGAGGAGGTCGCTGATGGCGTCGCAGGCGTGCAGCAGCAGGTCGGTCGCCGCGCGCGTCTCGACCTTCTTCTCGCGCTCGGCCTTGAGGAGATCTTCGCAGGCGTGCGCGAGCTGGCCGATGGCGGCGAGGCCGAGCATGCGCGCCTCGCCCTTCATGGTGTGCAGATCTCTCGCCACCGCCTCCACGGCGCGGTCGGCCTCCGGCTTCTCCAGCTCGAGGATGCCGAGCTGAATCGCCTGGAGTCGGTCCTGCGTCACCTCGACGAACTTGGTGAGCAGTGACTTCTTGAGCGCTTCGGTATCCACAGTGGCTTAGTCGGCCTTGAAGCGCTTGATGAGATCCGACAGGCGGCTCGCCAGCTGCGTGAGCTCGGCCGCCGCGCTGGTGGCCTGCTTGCTGGCCTGCGTGGTCTGGCGGGTGACGTCTTCGATCTCCGCCATCGAGGCCACCACCTGCTCGGTCGCCGTGCGCTGCTGCTGGGTCGCGAGGTTGATGACGCGGGCGGCGTCGCTGGTCTCCTGCACGCCGGCGAGGATGCCCTCCACCGCGCTGGCGGCCACCGAGCCCAGGCGCTCGCCCTGCTCCGTCGCGGTGCGCGACGCGTCGGCGGCGCTGGCGGCGGCGGCGGTCGCCTCGCGGATCTCGGTGATCAGGTTCTTGATCTCCTTGGTGGAGTCGAGGACGTTTTCTGCGAGGCGCCGCATCTCCGCGGCGACGATCGAGAAGCCCTTGCCCGCCTCACCGGCGCGCGAGCCTTCGAGCGCGGCGTTGAGCGCCAGCAGATCGGAGCGGTCGGCGATCTCGTCGATCACCTCCACCACCGTGCCGATGCGCTCCACGCGGCGCAGCAGCTTGGTGATCGATTCAGACACCGCGATGCCGTCAGCGCGGATCTGCTGCATCGCCTCGATGAACTCACCGATGGCGCCGCGGCCGCTGCGCGCGGAGTTCAGCGTCTCCTCGGCGACGCGCGCCACCGCGCCCGCGTTCTCGGCGATCTGCGCCGACGCGTGCTTGAGCTCCTCCATGGTGGCGGTGGTCTCGTGGATCGCCGCGGCCTGCTCGGTCGACGACGACTCGTGCTGCGTCGACGCCGCGAGCACTTCATTCGCCGACGACGAGAGGCGGAGCGCCGCCTCGTTGATCTCGCGCACGAAGGTGCGCAGCGTGTCGATCACCTTCGAGAAGCCATCGAGCAGCGGGTCGACCACCGGGTCGTTGATGGGCGTCCACTGGAAGGTCGTCAGATCGCCCTGGGCGACCAGCGCCGACAGCGCCGACTGCGCCGACTCCAGCAGGTGCTGCATCTCTTCGCGGCGCGAGGCGGCGGTCTTCTGCTCCGCGGCGAAGCGCACCAGCAGCTGGTTGACCAGCCCGCCCAGCTCCTTCGCGTCACCCGACAGGCCCTTGAGCTCCACGCGGCTGCCGAAGTCGCCGCTGGCGGCCGCGCGCAGCACGTCGAGCACGTGGCTGCTCCCTTCATTCGGGAGTGACTTCTTCTTCTTGGTGGGCGTCGTCTCGTTGCTTTCAGTGGCCATGCGGTTCCTCAGGTTTTTCCGGAAGGTTCAGTGGGAGATCATCGAAGGGAGATCGACCAACAGGACGGTCTCGTCGGCGTCGAGCCACGCGCCGATCGCGAAAGAAGCAGCGTGCGCGGCGCGCGGCATGCGGCGCAGCGACGTGAGCGGCACGCGCGAGACGCCGAACACGTGGTCGATGGCCAGCCGGCGCTCCGCGGCGTCGCCGGCCGAGAACACGAGCGCGCGGTGGCCGAGCAACGGAGGCCCCAGCGGCGCGCCGATGCTCTCGGTGGGCTCGTCGACGTCGATGCGGCGCACCTGCGTGAGGTCGGCCGCGTAACGCGTGCCGTTCACCGCGAAGACCACGAGATCGATCTGCTCTTCACGCGGCGCCTCGCTCATCGCGCCACCGACTTCTGCCGCGCCGACTGCACGATGCGCGGGAGGTGCAGCAGGCTCAGCGAGCCCAGCTCGCGCGACTGCACCACGCCGTCGAGGAACTCCGCCGTCGCGCCGCCGCCCGCGGGGGCCGGCATCTTGTCGGACAGGAAGATGCGCCGCAGCCCGATGACATGATCGGCGAGGAAGCCGACCACCTGCCCGCCCGACTCGCTGATGAAGAGGCGCGAGCGCATGGTGGGCTTCGATTCGCCCTGCGAGAGGAAGCGGAGCAGATCGACGAGCGGGAACACCGCGCCGCGGTGGCCCACCACCCCCAACAGGAAAGATGGAGAGCGCGGGAGCGGCGTGAGCGGCCCCATGCGCGTCACCTCACGCACGTGCTCGGAGCGGACGCCGAGCGTCAGCTCTCCGGTGCGGAAGATGAAGAACTCTTCCTCGGGGCGCGCGACCTGTGCGGTGGCCCGATCGGGGGCATTGGCCAACGCTCGCTGCAACAGTGACGGTTCCACGGCGGCGCGCAGCGTACCCAAATGCGCGTGGCAGCACTCCAGGAAAAGTCTGCTACAAGCCGCCGCCATGGCAGCGCGTGTGCTGGTCATCGACGACAGTGAAATGATGGTGCAGCTCATCACCGCCGCCCTGGCAGGGGTGGGCCTGGAGGCCGACGCGGCGTCTGACCTGGCCGCCCTCGATCAGCGCCTGGCAGCGCACACCTATGATCTGGTGCTGGTCGACGTGAACATGCCGGAGATGTACGGCGACGACGTCGTCGAGTTCTTGAAGGTGCAGCGGCAGATCAAGGCCAAGCTCTTCCTCTACTCCGACATCTCCGAGACCGAGCTCCAGGCCAAGACGAAGGCGGTCGGCGCCGACGGCTACATCACCAAGGCCAGCGGGCTCGAGGCCGCGGTGGAGATCATCAAGAACGCCGTCTCCGGCGGCGGCCCCGCCAAGCGCCGCGTGCTGGTGGTCGACGACTCCGAGGCCACCGCGCGCCTGCTGGAGGTCGAGCTGACCGGGCAAGGTCACGAGGTGATGACCGCGAACTCCGCCGACGTCGCGACCAAGATCATCTTGAAGAAGAAGACGCGGCCCGATCTGGTGCTGCTCGACCTCCACATGCCCGGCGTCAACGGCGAGGAGTTCTGCCGCTTCATCAAGGGCAACTCCCTGTTCGCGGGGATCCAGGTGGTGTTCTGTTCTGCCGAAGAAGAGGGAGAATTGGCGCGCATCACGACCTCCGCCGGCGCCGATGGCTACGTGCGGAAGGACTCGCTGATCGCCAGGGAGATCCTCGAGCTGCTGACCTGATCCACGACAGCGTGTGGGCGCTCCACCTGGTGCATGGGCGCTCCGTCTGGTTCAGCTAATTTACCGAAAACACTGCACTCCCCGCGTGGCGCGGGTTTTGGATGTAAGCGAGTTCATGATGTCGGCCCGCATTCCCCCACGAGGCATCATTCGCGCTGCAGACGTGCCGAAGCCGGCAGGTCCGCCGCCGTTGGTGCGTGGGATGACGGGCGCGCGCGTGACGGCGCTGCAGCAGAAGCTGGTGGCCGCCGGGTTCATGACGAATGACGACTACCGCTCCGGCCCCGGTGTCTTCGGGCCGCGCACGCAGAACGCCGTGGTGCGCCTGCAAGCGCAAGCCGGGCTGCCGGAAACCGGTGTCGCTGATGAGAAGACGGTCGCGGCGCTCAACCGTGGAGCGCGCTTCGACCGGCCGTTGCCGTCGCTCGATTCAGCCGACGAGGCGACGCAACCGATGGGGAGATCGATCAAGAAGTAGAAGCGCGGCCAGTCAGCGCGCGCTCGCGGGTCCGTGACCTTTCCCCCTTTGGTCACGGACCCGTTTTTTTGCGAAGGGAGCTGTGTTGCTGGTCGCTCCGGTTGGTCTCGTCGCCGCAACGGCGCGGCGACCGCTCCGCGCAGGGCTCAGTACTTGCCCTTGGCCTTGCGCGCGCGCACGCGGCGGCGCTTCAGCGCGGCCTTCTTCGTCTTCGCGCGGGCCTTGAGCTTCTTCTTGCTTCGGTTCGACTTGATGGCGGGCATCGTGTTCTCCAGATGACTACGTGGTGTTGAGGGGGGCCCACCTACCCGACCGCGCGCAAACCGGCAACAACGCTTGTCTTGCGGCTCCGCGCGACCACGCATACAGGCGCGCGCGAGATGATCGACAAGCTCGACGACGTTGAACAGCGCTTCGAGCGGCTCACCGCCGAGCTGTCGAGCCCCGCGGTGCTGGCCGACTCCGCGAAGCTGCAGAAGGTGTCGCGCGAGCGCGCGTCGATCGAGAAGCTCGTCGAGACCTACCGGGCCTACAAGCGGCTCGTCTCCGACCTCGCCGGCAACGAGGAGCTGCTCAACGGCTCCGACGACGAGCTGCGCGAGATGGCCAAGGCCGAGCTCCCGGCCCTGCGGGAGCGGCGCGCCGCGATGGACGAGGAGCTCAAGCTGCTGCTGCTCCCGAAGGATCCGAATGACGAGAAGAACGTCATCATCGAGATCCGCGCGGCGGCGGGCGGTGATGAGGCCGCGCTCTTCGCCGAAGAGGTGATGCAGATGTACCTGCGCTACGCGCAGCGCCGCGGCTGGCAGGCCGACATCATCGATCTCTCCGGCGGCAACCAGGGCGGCATCAAGGACGCGACCCTCACCATGGCGGGCGACGCGGTCTACAGCTCGCTCAAGTGGGAATCAGGCGTGCACCGCGTGCAGCGCGTGCCGGCCACCGAGACGCAGGGCCGCATCCACACCTCCACCATCACCGTGGCGGTGATGCCCGAGGCCGAAGAGGCCGACGTGCAGTTGAAAGACAGCGACGTCGACATGCAGGTGATGCGCTCCACCGGCGCCGGCGGCCAGAGCGTCAACACCACCGACTCCGCGGTGCGCCTCACGCACAAGCCCACCGGCATCGTGGTCAAGTGCCAGCAGGAGAAGTCGCAGATCAAGAACCGCGCGATGGCGATGAAGATGCTGCGCGCGCGCCTCTACGAGATGGAGCAGGAGAAGCTCCGCTCCGAGCGCGATGCGATGCGCAAGGGTCAGGTGGGCAGCGGCGATCGCTCCGAGAAGATCCGCACCTACAACTTCCCGCAGGACCGGCTCACCGATCACCGCATCGGCTACACGCGGCACAACCTGCCCGCGGCGATGGCCGGCGACATCGAAGACGTCCTCGGCGCGCTGCGCACCTTCTTCCGCGCCGAGGCGCTCAAGCAACAGGAGCAGCAGTGAGCACCGAGACGTGGACCACGCGGCGCGTGCTGGAGTGGACGCGCGGTCACTTCGAGAAGCAGGACGTCGACTCGCCGCGGCTGACCGCGGAGATCCTGCTCGGGCACGTGCTCTCGCTGCCGCGCGTGAAGCTGTACATGGACCTCGAGCGCCCGCTCGCGAAGGACGAGCTCGCCGCGTACCGCGCGCTCATCCAGCGCCGCCTCGCGGGTGAGCCCACGCAGTACCTCGTCGGCCACAAGGAGTTCTACGGCCGGCGCTTCACGGTCGATGCGCGCGTGTTGATTCCGCGCTCCGAGACCGAGCTGCTGGTCGAGGCCGCGCTGCAGGTGTTGCCGAAGGACGCGCCGGTGCGCGTGCTGGATCTCTGTACGGGCAGTGGCTGCGTCGCCATCTCCATCGCGGCTGAGCGGCCACAGGCCAGCGTGTGGGCGGTCGATGTCTCGGCTGATGCGTTGGCGGTCGCGCGCCTGAACGCCGAGAAGCTGGGCGTCGATGGGCGCGTGACGTTCTTCGAGGGCGACCTGTTCGCGCCGGTCCCCGCGGAGGCGAAGTTCGACGTCATCGTCTCCAACCCGCCGTACGTGAAGCGCGGCGAGCTGGCGACGCTGCAGCGCGAGGTGCAGGCCGAGCCGAAGCTGGCGCTCGACGGCGGCGTCGACGGGCTCGACCTCGTGAAGCGCGTCATCGACGGCGCGATGCCGCGGCTCAAGCCCGGCGCGCTCCTTGCTCTGGAGATCGGCGAAGACCAGGGAGCGGCCGTGAAAGAACTCCTCACGCGGGCCGGCGGCCACGACGCCCGCATCGAAAAAGATCTCGCGCGCCACGATCGCATCGCGCTGGCGCAGAAGGAGAAGTGACATGGACGCCATCGTCGTCAAGGGCAACGGCCCGCTGAAGGGTGAGACCTACGCCTCGGGGGCCAAGAACGCGGCGCTGCCGATCCTCGCCTCCTCGCTGCTCGCGCACGGCACGCACACCTTCCGCAACGTGCCCGGCCTCGCCGACGTGAAGACCATGCTGCAGGTGTTGGACACCATGGGCTGCAGCTCCGAGCGGCTCACCGGCAAGAAGTCAGACGTGGTGAACATCACCGTGCCGTCGAAGGGCGTGACGCCCGAAGCGCCGTACGAGCTGGTGAAGACCATGCGCGCGTCGGTGCTGGTGCTGGGGCCCCTGCTCGCCCGCTACGGCCGCGCCCGCGTGTCGATGCCCGGCGGCTGCGCGATCGGCGCGCGCCCCATCGATCAGCACTTGAAGGGCCTCGAAGCGCTCGGCGCGGAGATCGAGCTCACCGAGGGCTACGTCGAGGCGCGCAGCAAGCGCCTGCGCGGCGGCACCGTGACCTTCGACCTCATCACCGTCACCGGTACCGAGAACGTGCTGATGGCCGCGGTGCTGGCGAAGGGCCGCACCGTCATCGAGAACGCGGCCCGCGAGCCGGAGATCGAAGAGCTCGCGCGCGTCCTCAACAAGATGGGCGCGCAGATCAGCGGCGCGGGTTCCGACATCATCACCGTCGACGGCGTCGATGATCTCAAGCCAGTCGATCACGCGATCATTCCCGATCGCATCGAGGCGGGCACCCTGCTCGTCGCGGCGGCGATCACCGGCGGCGACGTGCTGGTGAAGCGCACCGCGCCGGAGCACCTCGAGCCGGTGATCCAGAAGCTGCGCGAGGCCGGCTGCATCATCACCGTCGAGGGTGACGGCGTGCGCTGCGTCGCGAAGAACCGCGTCACCGGCGTCGACATCAAGACGCGCGAGCACCCCGGCTTCCCCACCGACATGCAGGCGCAGCTGATGGCGCTGCTGTGCACCGCGAAGGGCACCTCGGTGATCACCGAGAACATCTTCGAGAACCGCTTCATGCACGTGGCCGAGCTGCGCCGCATGGGCGCCGACATCACCGTCGACGGGCACACCGCCGTCGTGCGCGGCATCGAGAAGCTGTCGGGCGCGCCGGTGATGGCGACGGACTTGCGCGCGTCGGCGTCGCTGGTGCTCGCGGGCCTCTCCGCCGAGGGCAAGACGACGATCGGCCGCGTGTACCACCTCGATCGTGGCTACGAGCGGCTCGAGAAGAAGCTCAAAGGCCTCGGCGCCGACATCAAGCGCGTGAAGGAAAGCTGATGATTCCCTCGCTGCTGACGCTTCTCGTTCTCGTCGGTGGCCCAGCGGCCCCCAAACAGGCGCTCGGTTGTTCGTCCCTCGTGGAGTCATCGACGACCGGCTGCCGATTCACGATCCTGCTCGCATCAACGGTCGACGGAGGCAGTTCGATCAGAGGGCACGTCGACGCCAAATGCGGGGAAAGCCGCGAGCTCTGCGGGGTCTCACAGCCATGCTTTTGTGCTCCAGCCCCGAAGCGCGACGGCGGAGCGCGATGAGCCCGGCAGAACAGGCCTGCCGAGTTTGTTTTTCGCGACGGTCGAGGCTCCTTGCTTTCGCGTCGACAGCCTCGATAGCTTCGACGCCC
>CAMLFP010000149.1 GCA_946479335.1 uncultured Archangium sp. | reverse complement strand
GGCCGGGGTCGCCGCGCGGCTCCTGGGCGAGCTGGGCGACCGGGAGGCGGTGCCGCTGCTGCGCGCGCTGCTCGACGACCCGGAGACCATCGCGCGCCGTGACGTGTTGCTGGCGCTCGGCCGCCTCGGCGACGAGAAGGCCACCGCCACCGTCGCGCGCGATCTGTTCAGCGACAGCGCCGAGGTCCGCAGCGCGGCGTGCCGGGCGCTGGCGCAGCTCAAGGCCACCTCGCAATTGGAGGCCATCGACGCGCTCAAAGGCGACTACGATCGCCGGGTGCGCGAGAGCGCGCAGGCGGCGTTGAACGCGTTGCAGCCGGCGGCGAACCAACCCGGGGGGCCTCACTGAGATGGACATCAGGCAGCTGAAAGACAAAGCGAGCCAGCTCTTCACCAAGGGCAAGTTCGCCAAGGCTGCCGAGGCGTACGAGGAGTACTGCGCGGCCGATCGCAAAGATCACCAGACCCGCCTGCGGCTCGGCGACGCGTGGGCCAAGGCAGGCAAGAAAGACAAGGCGATGGTCGCCTACGTCGCCGCGGCCGAGGGCTTCGCGCGTGACGGGTTCCTCCCGCGCGCCATCGCCGCCAGCAAGCTGGTGCTGGAGTTGGACCCCGCGCACAAGAGCGTGCAGAAGATGTTGGCCGATCTGTACGCCCAGAAGTCGGGCGGAGGTCGCGCCGCGAAGGCCGCCGTGCCGGCGCCCGACATGGAGATCTCGCGCAACGTCGCCACGCCGGTGGCCTCGTCGTTCTCGAACCGCAAGGACGCCATCGATCTCGACGCGCCGGTCGCCGCGTCGAAGAAGCCGTCGCGCCCCCAGCCCGACGCGCCGTCGCCGATGAACCGCGCCGACGCGCTCGAGCTGCCCGACTACGAGCTCCCGATGGACGAGGGGCCGAGCTCCATCGGCGGCATGAGCGCGCAGCGGGGCCCGAACCCCACCCGCCGCGCCGACGCCATCGAGATCGAGTCGGTCGACGACGTTGACGCCGGCCCGAAGGCCCTGGTCGACACCGCCATCGAGCTGGACGTGCCGGTGACGTCGTCGCTCCCGTCGCCAGACGAACTCCCGCCGGAGCTGCAGGTGCCTGCGGCCGCGCCCGAGGAGGTCATCGAGCTGACCGTGCCGAAGGCGATGCCCGCGCCCGTTCCTTCCGCGCCGGTGTTCGAGCTCACCGAGGAGGCCGAGGCGCCGCTGCCCGCGCCGCCTCCCGAGGAGATCGTGGTCGGTGAGGCGGTGCCGGAGGTCGTGGCCTTCGACGTCGCCGCCGTCATCGAGGTCGAGACCGTCACCGGCGACGAGGCGCTCGAGCAGGGCGAGGTCATCGAGTTCGACGCGACGCCGGAGGAGCCCTCGTCGGCGCCCTTGCTGCAGGTGGTCGAGTCGGCTGCGGCCGCGGCCCTCGAGGCCTCCGAGACCGAGGCGCCTGCTGCGTCAGTCGCGCCCGACGAAGCCGCGCCGGTCGAGGCGGCTGCCCCCGAAGAGGTGGTGGTCGGCACGACGCCGCTCCCGCCGGCGGTCGGTGCTGCGGAGACCGCGCCTCCGGCCATCGCGCCGGCGGTGGAGGCCGCGCCGCCGGGCCTCAAGCCGCGCAAGGCCGAAGCGCCGTCGTCGGCTCCCTCGAGCAGCCGCATCTGGTTGCCGCCCGGGTTCAGCGCGCCCGCGAGAGACGCCATCGTCGCGCCGCCCGAGGTGGCGCCGGTCGTCCCGGGTGGCGCGAGCTCCCTCTCCGCGATGGAGGGCGCGACGGATCTCGAGCGCAGCCTCGCGGCCTTCTCGCAGTTCGACGTCGACGCCGGGCCGTCCACGCCCGCTGCGAAGCCTCCGCCGGCCGTCGCCGCGAAGGTCTCGTTCACCGAGCTCGATCTCGACGACAGCGACTCGTTGCTCAACTCGGTGGCGGCCGCGCCCGTCGCCGCGACGCCCGTCGAAGAGGCCATGGACGCGCCCGACGACGCGCGCCCCGCGGCCGGCGAGCTGCCGAAGATCCCGCTCTTCTCCGACCTCCCCGAAGCGGCGTTCATCGCGCTCTTCGAGAAGTGCCCGCTGCAGCGCTTCGACCAGGGCCAGTTGGTGTTCGAGCAGGGCGACGCCGCCGATGCCTTCTTCGTCATCTGCGCCGGTTCGGCGAAGGTGTTCCGCACCGATCACGGCGCGCGCCGCGACATCGCGACGCTCGAGGAAGGCAGCTTCTTCGGCGAGATGGCGCTGCTCTCTGACGCGCCCCGGTCGGCGTCGGTCGAGGCCGCGGCCGAAGACACGCAGGTGCTCACCATCTCGTCGGAGGTGCTCAAGGAGCTCTCCAGCGAGCACCCGGCAGTGGCCACCGCGCTCAAGAAGTTCGCGCGGCAGCGCATGCTGTCGAACCTGATGAACTCCGCGGCGCTCTTCGCGCCCTTCAACCGCAACGATCGCCGCGAGCTGGTGGCGCGCTTCCGCGCCCGCGACGTGCAGCGCGGCGAGGTGCTGGTGAAGCAGGGCCAGCCGAGCGACGGCCTCTACGTCGTGCTC
Organism: uncultured Archangium sp.; assembly: GCA_946479335.1. The sequence continues at coordinate 9,666 of CAMLFP010000149.1, read as the reverse complement.
TCCGGCGAGGTGGAGGTCGACGTCGGCGGTAAACGCATCGCGGGCCTCAAGGAGGGCCAGGTCTTCGGCGAGATGTCGCTGATGACGCGCTCGGCGGCGTCGGCGACCGTGAAGGCCTCGCGGCGCACCTCGCTGCTCCGCCTGCCCAAGCAGGACTTCGACGAGCTCATCTTGAGCCACCCGCAGGTGCTGGAGCACATCGCGACGCTCATCGACGAGCGCAAGAAGGCCGACGCGAAGCGCGCCTGAAGTCACTTCACGCGACGCACCGGCACGGGCACGTTGCACACGTCGGCGCCGCCGGCCGGGGTCACGAAGAACGGGTCTCGGCGGTTCATCCGCGCCTCGACGTACGCCGCGAAGTCGGGCGTGGTGGGTGAGAGGTACTCCCAGGCAGGGAACTCCTTCACCTCGGTGCCCAGCCGCACGGAGCTGATCGGCACCCGCTCCGCCGCTGTCTCGTAGAACCCCAGCGCGCCGCCGCCGCGCGGGAGGCTCGTGAGGTGCTCCAGGCCCTCGATCACGCGGCCGACGAGGCCGAGGTTGCGATCGAGGTGGCGGGGCGCGTGCCCGGAGACCACGTAGAGCTCGGCGCCGGAGCCCGTGTCAGGCGGCACGTCGCGACCCACGCCCACCATGCCGGGGCAGTGCACCGGCCAGTACGCGCTGCCGTCGGTGGCGAAGGGCCAGCCCTCCGGGGTCACGCCGACGTGCGCCGCGTACGCATCGCGGAGCGGCAGCACGCCTTGCAGCGCGGGCGCGTCGTTGCCCCCGTCACCCGGCGCTGCCCGCGCGCGCGGCACGGGCGCGACGTAGTCGGCCGCGGCGACCTTCACGAGCCCCGGAGGCAACGGCTTCGCCTTCGCCGGGTCGTCACCGAGCGGGTCTCCCCACTGCACGACATAGTTCTCCTGCACGCGGTTCACGGTGAGCCCGTCCCACCAGTGGGCAGCGGCGAGCCGCCGCACGTTGCCCACCCAGCCCTGACTGAAGGGTGGCGGCATCAGCTGGATCACCACGCGGCGGGGCTTTCCGCGCGCGAGCGGCCGCAGCTCCAGCACCAGCAGGTCGGCCGGCGCGATGGGCCGCCACGCGTCTCGGGGAGCGCGCGCGACGAGCTCGGCGGGGCTGGGCGCTTGCGCGAGCGCTGCGGAGGCGAGCAGGGCGCTGACGACGAGCAGACGCATCCGCTCAGTCCTGATGCAGCTTCTCGAGGTACTCGTCACGCGCCACGAGACCCGACTCGATGAGCAGCTCCACCATGCCGCGCAGCGCCTTCACATGCGACGCGTTGAGCTCCTCGAGCATCTCGATGCGCTCCTTGAGCACCGCCACCTCGCGGCGCAGCTCGGAGTCGGGCGTCGGCACCGGCGTCGGCCCGATGGAGATGGGGATCTCCAGGGTCTTCCGCGTCATGGCGTCGTCGCCCAGCAGTGCGTTCAGCTCGAAGGTGGTGCGGTTCTCGCGAGGCGTCGACGCGGTGGGCACCGGCACCAGCGGCTCCTCGCCGAAGTAGTGCCGGCGGATGGCGCGCTCGATGGCGCTGGCGGTCGACACCGCGGCCTGCACGCGCATGCCCGCGGCGAACTGCACCGCCTCGAGGTTCGCGATGTTGGTGGGGTCGGCGGTGGCGACGGTGAGGGTGCGCGCGGCCGCGTCGAGCGCGACGGGGAAGACGCCGTAGCGCTCGCAGATGTCGAGGCGCACGGTCTTGGGCAGCTCCGGGGCGATCTGCAAGGTGTCGAGGTCGACGACCTCCAGCTGGAGCTGACCGCCGAGCACCTCCGCCATCGCGGTCTCGGTGACGAAGCCCAGCTCCACCACGGTGCGGCCGAGGCGGCCACCCCACTTGCGTTGTTCGTGCAGCGCCTCGTTGAGCTGCTCAGTGGTGAGCAGCCGGGCGTCGAGCAGCAGATCTCCGAGTCGTCGGCGTCCCCCGGGCGCCATGGGCACTTACTCCGGCTTCGCTTCGCGCGCGGGCGGGTCGAGCTTCTTCGCTTCGGCCTTCTCGGCCGCGGTGGGCTGCTTGAGGCGGAGCAGCTTCCACGTCGCCTCGCCGTTGTTCAGCTTGAAGACGGCGGCCAGGCCCATCGCGGTGGTGGCGTCGTTCATGTCCCAACCCGTGGTGGCGTCGGCCGGGCCGGGGTTCATGAAGAGCTTCTTGGCGACGGCGCCTTCCTTCACCAGCTCGGTGCCCTCGGCGTCAGACGTCGCGCGGCCGCCGGCCTCCTTGATGTTCGAGAAGAAGCCGAAGCTGATGTTGCCGTCGTTGATGGCGGCGGTGATGGCCTCGTCGCCGACGTTCTCGGTGGCGAAGTCGAGCGCCTGGTTGCCCTTGCCGTGCGGCGGGCCGTGGGCGATCAGCGCCACCGGCACCTTCGAGTCTTTCGCGGCCTTCACGACCTCCTTCACGGTCGACGGCAGGTACTGGCAGCCCGTCGCGCAGTGGATGTACTTCGCGTCGTGGTGGCCGGGCAGCGAGAGCAGCGTCAGCTCGGGGTACGAGATCTCGCGCACCCTGGTGAGGTTCACGATGTTGGGGAACTTCGCCTGCGCGGCCTCCACGCCCTTGAGGTAGTCGGCGCGGCACTCGAGGTTGCCGATGGTGACGTAGACGGGGAGCTTGCTCTGGCCCAGCTCCGCGAGCACGCGCTCGATGCCGGGAGCCACCTCGCCGACGTCGCCGGTGACGATGATCGCGTCGGCCTTCTCGGCCTGGAAGAACTTGAGGTACTTGCGCAGCGCGACGATGTTGGCGCCGGAGTCTTCGTTGATGGGGCCCAGCACGCCGAAGGTCAGGCCGTCAGCGTCTTTGTCGGCGAACGTCAGCTTCGTGCCGGTGAGCTTCGCGGCCTTGTCGCCGAACTTGAGCTCCGTGGCCTCGCCGCTGGTGTCGAAGGGCGCGGCGCACTCCTTGTCAGCCTTCGGCTCCTCGGCGGGCGGCGGCGGCGGCGCGGGCTTCGTCTCGGCCTTCGGAGCCGGGGGAGGCGGCGGCGGCGCGGCCTTCTTCTCGGTGCACGCAGTCAAACCCAGGACCGTCAACGCGGCGATGCGGAGGCTTTTCATGGCCGGGCTGCGTAGCGGAATCAAATTCACAGGTCCACAAGGTTCCAGAGTAGGCAGCGGCTCCATGCGCGCGTTTTTCGGCTTGCTGATGGCGGCGATCGTATCGGGCTGTGCGGCGCACCTGCCGTCACCGGCGGCGCTCGACGAGACGAAGCAGGTGGCCTTCATCGCGCGCATCACCGACAGCGCCGGGCCGCACTCCACGGTCTTCCGCGACGACAGCTCGTACAAAGACAAGCTCAAGCGCCTCTCGCCCGAAGAGGCCGACCGCCGCCTCGGCAACGCGCTCACCGTGGGCAGCACGGACAAGAACGGTGAACTGGTGGCGCGCACCATCTCGCGCTTCGAGTTCGCCGACTCGCTGCGCTCCAACACGCTGGCGCTGCTGCCGAAGGTCAACCCGTGGACGCGCGTGGTCCACGCGGTGAAGGTGGCGCGCGTGCTGGAGAGCTTCCTGGTGCACGAGGTGCCGGCCAACGCGCCCGACTACGAGCGGCTGCGCGCGCTGGGCGCCGACACCGTGGTGGAGATCGTCATCGAAGACTACGGCATGCGCAGCCAGAACGGCGTCGCCGGCGTGTACGTGCTGGGCTTCGCGCGCATGTTCCGCATCGACGGCAGCGAGCTCTACCGGCGCAGCTTCATCAGCGACGATCTCCACGCCGGGCTGCCGCACCTCGACCCCTTCGAGGTGCGCAAGAATGCCGAGCTGTTCGCCGCGCGCATCCGCCAGGTGGTGACCGGCGTGGCGGAGCAGGTCGCGAAGGATCTGACGCCCGCGCGCCGCACGGCCGAGACCTCCGACGGCGCCGCGCCGCCGCAGGAGACGCCCGGCGCCGAGCAGCCGCCGTCTGACGACCCGCTCTGAGTGCCGCGGGCTCAGCGGGGGGCGTGCGTGAGCAGGGCTTCACGCCGCGCCAGCCACGCATCGGCTGACAGCCGGCCGCCGCCGTTCACCACCGTCAGCACCAGCAGGAACAGCACCAGCACCGCGAACTCCAGGTTCTCGGAGGCGCCGAAGAGCCCGTCACGCAGGTGCACCACGAAGATGGCGCCCAGCAGCACCGGCACCTGCGCCAGCGCCGCGACGCGCGTGACCAACCCCGACGCGAGCAACAGCCCGCCCGCGAGGTGCGCCATCGCCACGTAGTGCGCGACGATGACCCCGGAGACCGGCAGCGTGCCGTGCTCCACGAGCGTCAGCACGCTCCCCAGGTGGCCCGCGAAGTACACGCCCTTCGCGAAGAGCCCGAGGCCCAGGTAGATGCGGATGAACTCGAACGTGAGGTCGCTGTTGCGTTCGACGAAGCGGGTCAGCTTCGCCCATTGAGAGAGCAGCGTTTCCATGACGCCTCCTTGGTGAGAGGGCGAGTCACGATTGGCTCGTCGGGCTGAACGCTACTCCTTGATGACGATCGCCGGAATCTCACCCGTGACGGCGCGCGCGAGGCGGCTGCGCTGACGGGTGGGCTCCTGCTCCATGCCGGGCGCGTAGGCGGTGACCCGGTTTCGCCCGCCGCGCTTGCTGGCGTAGAGCGCGGAGTCGGCCGCGTCGATCAGCTTCACGTCATCGTTCGCGTCGCGGGGCAGGGTGGCGACGCCCACCGAGATGGAGACGATGCCCAGCGGCTGCCGTTTCCCCTGCTCGAAGGTGGTGTCGGCCACCGCGCGGCGCAGCTTCTCGGCGACCTCGCGCGCCTCGTCGTGGCCGATCTGCGGCAGCAGCACGATGAACTCCTCGCCGCCGTAGCGCGCCAGCGTGTCGACCTTGCGCAGGTTGTGGCGCAGCAGCTGCGCGACCTTGCGCAGCACCTCGTCGCCGGCGGAGTGCCCGGAGTGATCGTTGAGCTGCTTGAAGTGATCGATGTCGACCATCACCATCGATACCGGAGTGCCGAAGCGCTCGGCGCGCGCCAGCTCGCTGTTGAGCTGCTGGTAGAAGAAGCGCCGGTTGGGCACGCCGGTGAGCGGGTCGGTGATCGACAGCGCCACGGTCTGCTCGTGCAGCCGCGCGTTCTGCACCGCGAGGCCGATCTGATCAGCCACGGCGACGAACAGGTCGCGCTCGCGGGGCGTGAAGGCGTTCACCTGCGGGCGCTCGAAGTTCAAGACGCCCAGCAGCTCGCCGCTGCGCACCATGGGCACCGACAGCAGCGAGCCCTTCTGATCGCCGCCGCGCTTCTTGAAGAGCGGCTCCTTCTCGACGTCGGGCGCGTAGTGCAGCGCGCGCTCCTTCGCCGCGTGGCCGCCGACGCCCTCGCCGACCTCGAAGCGCATGCCCTCGATGCCCGAAGCGGCCGGGTGCGCCTTGCGGACCTCCAGCGCGCCGTCGGCGGTGAGCAGCATCACGCTGAAGTGGTTGACGCCCAGCTTCTCCGGCACCTCGGTGGTCACCAGCGAGAGCACCTCGTCGAGGTCCAACGTCGCGGCGATGGTGCGCGAGAGGTCGAAGAGCAGCTGCAGCTCGGTGGCGCGCTTCTCGATCTCCGCCTTCAGCTCCAGCGCGGTGCGCGCTTCTTCGAGGTCGCGCTGCGCGTCGATCTCGTTCACCTTGAAGTCGGTGAGGTGCTCCAGCATGCGGTTGAACGCCGTGCCCAGGCGCGCGAGCTCATCGCCGTCGCCCGCCGGCGCGCGCACCACCACGTCGCCGGCCTCCGCGCGCTTCATCACCTTCGCCAGCCGCGACAACGGCCGCGTGACATAGCGGCGCACCGCGAGGAACAGCGACGCCGTCAGCACCACCAGGAAGAGCGCGATGAACCAGGTGGCGTTGCTGAAGACTTCGCCCACCTGCTTGCGCAGCGCCGACTTCGGCACGCGCAGCTGCAGCACGCCCGCCTTCAGCGTCGAGTCGCCGGTGTGGCACCCGCCGCACGCGACGCCGCCGAGCGGGTAGAGCACCTCGCCGCCGTTCTCGTCGAAGGCCGTGCGCACCCCGTCGACGGCCAGCACCGCCCGCGCGTCGCCCCACGGCTTGTCTTCTTCTTCGATGGCGCGGCTCCACTTCACGCGCCCGTCGCGGCCGATGATGCGCAGCTCGGTCACCAGCTGGAGCGCCGACCAGTCGCTGCGCACCGCGTTGGTGACCGCCCGGTGCGCCAGGCGCGCGTCGGTGCCGGGCTTGGCGTCTTCCACCACGCCGAAGGTGGTGGCGACGAACGAGGCGAGACCCAGCGCGTCATCGCGGGTCTTCTCGCGCACGGCGTGGTCGGTCGCGCGCCACGCGCCCGCGGTGCCAAAGGTGGCCAACAACACGGCGGGTACGGCGACCGCCGCCAACAACCTGGTACGAATCGAGCGCAAGAGAGGCGCGCAGCATATGTTCAGTCGCGTGGAATTGCTCACTGCGTCAACACTTGACGTGCCGCACGGCTTTCCGACCCGAGAAGGTGGAGTTTCAGGCGGGCCGTTCAGCTCGCTCAACACCTCCTTCTCCGTGGGCGACGACCCGGCGCACGTACGGGAGAACCTCCGGCGGCTGGCGGAGGCGGCGCGGGTGTCGCCCGAGCGCCTCTTCACGGTGACCCAGGTGCACGGCGACGGGGTGGTGCCCGCCCTCGAGTCGACGCCGGAGACGCCCGCCGACGCGTTGTGGACCGCGACTCCGGGGACGGCGGTCGGCGTTCGCACCGCCGATTGTCTCCCCGTGCTGCTGCATGACCGGGGAAGCGGCCGGGTCGCGGCGGTGCACGCGGGGTGGCGCGGGGTGATCAACGAGCTCACCGCGAAGACGCTGGAGGTCTGGTTCTCCCTGGGCACGCGCACCGAAGACGTCCGCGCGGCCATCGGCCCGTGCATCCAGCGGTGCTGCTTCGAGGTCGACGGCGAGCTCCCGCAGCGCTTCTCGGCGGCGTTCGGCGCGGAGGTGGTCGTCTCGGTGGAGGGGAAGGAGAAGAAGCACCTCGATCTCCCGCGGGCGGTGACGCTGACCCTGGCGCGCGCCGGGGTCGCGGCGGGCCACGTGGCGGTGTTGCCGCACTGCACGCGGTGCGACGCGCGGTTCTTCTCGCATCGGCGAGATCACGGCGTCACCGGGCGCCACCTCTCGTTCATCACCTGTGTGGGCGCTTCACGCCTGTAGCGCCGCGCGCCGGTGCTTTTCTTGCTCCCGGCGGAGGGCCTCTCTATCTTCGACCGCACCATTCGTACGCTCGCCGCCATCTCCTGTCTCGCGCTCGCCGGCTGCGCGACAGACTCCGTGACCCGCGCAGAACACGCGGAGCTGCTCTCGGTCATCCGCGCGCTGCGGGCCGACAACGCACGCCTGGAGTCGCGGGTCGAGAAGCTCGAGACCGAGCGCGTGCTGGGGTCGGCGAAGGTGGCGACGCCGCGCCCGGTGGTGGACAGCGCGGCGAAGCCCGACACCTCGTCGCTCGGTGCGCTGCCGCCGCTGGCGGTGGTGAAGTTGAAGCCGAAGCACGAGGCCGCGCCGAAGATCGACACCCGCATCGAGGTGGCCGAGCCCGCGGAGACCTTCACCAACCTGCGCGAGGCGCAGCAGAACTCCGAGCCCGACGAGGCCGATCTCGCGATGGCGGAGCAGCAGTTCGACCGCGGCGTGGAGATGCTGAAGACCGGCAACCTCGAGGGCGGCGTCGCGCAGCTCCAGCAGTTCGTCAGCGACTGGCCGAAGCACCCCAGGGCCGACAACGCGCTCTACTTCGCGGGCCTCGCGCTGCACTCCAGCAAGGACTTCGACAAGGCCTCCGAGCAGTTCGAGCGCGTCGTCGCGCAGTACCCCGCCGGCGACGCGGTGCTCGACTCGATGCTCAAGCTCGCCGACTGCCGCGCCCGGCTCAACAAGCCGAAGGAGGCGCGCGCCACGTGGGAGCGAATCGTCGCCAACTACCCGGGCACCAGCGCCGCGAATCAGGCCCAACAACGCCTCGCCCAGGCCTCCACGCCTTCCACCGGTTCACCGTAAAAGAGGTTCGTCATGCGCAAGCTCATCTTCACCGCGGTCTTCAGCCTCGCCTCGCTCGCCTCCGCGCAGAGCGATGACGACAACAGCCTGACCGAAGGCGGCGCCACCTTCCGGCCTGACGAAGAAGATCAGGCGCCCGCGAAGACGCCGTCGGCCACCGGCAAGGCGTCGGCGCCCGGCCAGCAGCACACCGTCGAGAAGGGCGACACCCTGTGGGACCTCTCCCAGAAGTTCCTCGGGAGCCCGTGGTACTGGCCCAAGGTCTGGTCGTACAACCCGGAGATCGCCAACCCGCACTGGATCTACCCGGGCAACGAGGTGCGCTTCTACGGCCAGGGCGAAGAGGTGCCGACGCAGGTCGAGGCCGGTGAACCCGAAGAGCAGAACGTCGACGAAGGCGAGATGTACGACGACAAGGTCACCGCCACCGGGCAGATCGGCTACCGCGTGAAGAACGGCCAGGCGGTGCTGCTGCCGGGCTTCGTGACCAGCGACGAGATCGAGGAGTCGGGCCGCATCTTCGGCTCGTTCTCCGAGCGCATCGTGTTGACGTACCCCGAGAACATCTACGTCGAGTTCAACAAGAAGGCGCCGAAGCTCGGTGAGACGTACGTCATCTTCCGCAACGAAGGCGAGGTCATCCACCCCATCACGCTGCGCCCGGTCGGCTACTTCACCTCGGTGCTGGCGGAGGCCAAGGTGGTGCGCATCGACGGCGAGAAGCGCGCCTCGGTGCAGATCGTGAAGCAGTACGACGAGGTCCGCCGTGGCGATCTCCTCGGCCCCGCGGGCGAGCCGCTGATGAAGCTGGTCGCCGCGCGCCCCAACACCAGGGCGGTGAAAGACGCGCGCCTCGTCTCGGAGGTGAAGACCTTCCTCACCACCTTCGGCGAGCACCAGCTGGTGATCATGGACAAGGGCTCCGATGACGGCGTGAAGGTCGGCAACGTCTTCACCTTCTGGCGCCAGAACGACCCGCTCCCGTCGGAGAAGATCATGCAGCCCACGCTGATCGACGACGACATCCCCCGTGAAGACGTGGGGCAGTGCGTGGCGTTCGAGGTCAAGGCGAAGACGTCGATCTGCCTCGTGTCGCGCTCGATGCGCGAACTGGTGCGCGGCGAGCACGCGGAGATCCGCGTCTCCGGCGGCGGCCCGCGCGCCGCGCGCTGAGCGCCCCGGCCCTCACATGTCGGACCCCGCAGGTATGACGGGGAGATGGACACGGACGAGAAGCGGGCGTTGGCGGCGTTGTGGTCGATTCGCGGAGTGGGCCCGGTCACCCTGAGTGCGCTGCGCGCGCGCCATGGGTCCCTCGCGGCGTTGCTCCGGCAGCCGACCTCGCGGTGGGTGCCGCTCGTCGACTGGCACGGCAAGGCCCGCGAGGCGCTCTCGGCGCTCGACACCCTGGAGCAGGGCGCGGCGCAGCTCGAGGCCGTCTGCCGCGAACACCAGGTGCGCGTCTTGTTCCCCGGTGACGCCGGGTGGCCCGAGAAGCTCGACGGGGTGGCCGACGCGCCGCCGCTGTTGTTCGCGCAGGGGCCGGCCTTCGAGGCGCCGCGCCGCCGCCGGGTCGCCATCGTCGGCAGCCGCTCGGTGGAGGAGTCGGCGCTGCGCTACCTCCGCGGCTTCGCGAAGCAGTTGGCGCACGCCGGGGTGGGCGTGGTGTCGGGCGT
>CAMLFP010000148.1 GCA_946479335.1 uncultured Archangium sp. | reverse complement strand
CCTCAAGTTCGGGCCCATCGTGGTGCGCAGCTTCTTCCGCGCCATCTACGGCAGCATGAAGCTGCGCCCCGGCGACCGCGTCTATTACGACCAGTTCTACGACGTGCTGATGGGCAACCAGGGCTGGGCGCTGACCAACGACGCCGACGTGCTGGTGCAGTTCTTCGAGAACCGCTTCGTCGCGGGCGCGCGCTACACGCTGACGGTGCCGCTCTATGCGCGCAGCCGCCACTACGACCCCGACGACCCGGTGCAGCAGGTGAACAACGCCATGCACCGCGTCGGCCCGCTGGTCGGCTACACGTTCTTCAGCGAAGACGGCGCGGGGTTCAACAACCCGACCATCTTCCTCCTCGTGCAGTGGTGGGCGCAGCACCGCTGGCGCACCGGCGCCGACACGCCCGCCGCGCTGCCGCTGATGGGCCTCGGCTTTCAGTTCACCGGAGACCTGCTGCCCTTCAAGTGAAGTCGGCGGGCAACGGCGCTTCGATGACGAGGCGGTCGATGGTCAGCACGCGCGCGTGCAGCAGACACCGCGGCCCTTCGTCGCCGCCGTAGAGCTTGTCGCCCACGATGGGGAAGCCGATGCCCGTGAGGTGCGCGCGGAGCTGATGCGTGCGGCCGGTCTGCGGGAAGAGCGCGACCCGTGCGTGCGTGCCGTCGTCGGAGAGCTTCTTGAAGAGCGTGAGCGCGGAGATGCCGTTGGCCTGCTTGCTCGCGCGCCAGCGCCCCGGCCGCGACGGGTCTCTCGACAGCGGGAGGTCGATGCGCCCTTCGTCGGGCAACCCGCTCGCGACCACGGCGACATATTCCTTCTGCACGCGCCCCTCGCGGAACGCCTCGGCGAGGTCGGAGGTCGCGCGGTTCGTCTTCCCGAACACGGTGACGCCGGAGGTCTCGCGGTCCAACCGGTGCACCAGCCCCGCGTCGCGCTTCAGGTACGCGCTGGCGAGGTCGAGGAGGCTGTCGCCCACGCGCCCCGGCGTCGGCTGCGCGGTGATGCCGGCCGGCTTGTTCACCGCGAGCACCTCGTCGTCTTCGTAGAGCACCACCAGCTTCGGGAGCGCCGTGGTGGTCTCGGTGACGGCCACGCCTCCCTCTTCGAGCACCACCGTCACCTTCTGCGGCGGGCCGACGCGGGTGGCGGCGTCTTTCGCGCGCTTGCCGTCGAGGTACACCGCACCGCGCGTCACCAGCGCCAGCGCTTCGTCACGCGAGACCGAGAGGCCGTCGCGCAGCACGGCCTCCAGACGGCTCGCCTTCTCGACGTTCAACACGCGGCGCTTCACGAAGCCGCGCTTACTTTTGCTGCTGCGCGGGCGCCACCGACTTCACCGGGCGCACCTCGATCTCCGTGCCGAACTGGAGGCCGGGGTGACCGGCAGCGAGCGCCACCGCCGCGTCGAAGTGCTCCGCCTCGATGACCAGCACCGACGCGACGTCAGCGCGGCGGGCGACGTTCCCGGCCGCGGTGACCACGGTCGACGTCTCCTCGAGCGGGTGTGCGTGCGCCAGCGCGCCGCGGGCCTGCAACGCGAGCGCCCACGCGCGTGCGGCGGCGTTGCGGAGCGGCAGTTCGTCGGGGGTGAGTGAGCGGGTGGAACGGAAGATGAGCGCGAAGTGGGCCATGGCGCCGCTTTTCGCGCAGCTCGCCTGCGTGGCGCTTGTACGAACTCAGCGTTACGTCACGCCGGTGCGGACGGTGGCTCCCAGCGCGGCGATGGCGACCTCCGTGCGCGACTTCATGTTCGTCGAGACGCGCGAGGTGGTGACGCGGCTGCGACTCCCGGAGATGGGCTTCGTGCTGGGTGTGCGCTGCGGCGGCGCGGCGCGCTTCGTCGACGACGACACCGCGGTCCCGGCCCTCTCGCTCACCGGCGTCTCGCGGCACGCGCGCGCGATGGAGACCTCGGGCGGCGGCGCGGTGGTGCTGGCGCGGTTCCACCCCGGCGGCGCGGCGCGCGTCTTCGGGCCGAGACTCCACGAGTTCTTCGGGCGCACCGAAGCACTCGACGCGCTCTTTCCCCGCAGCGAAGTCGACCGGCTGCACACCCGCATCTCGGAGGCGTCGACCGACCACGCGCGCGCGGCGGTGCTCGAGGCATTCCTGCTGCAGCACGCGCAGCGAGAGGGAGACCCGCTGGTCGACCACGCGCTTCGCCGAATTCACGACGACCCCTCGCTGCGCATTCGTGCGCTGGCACGCGAGACAGGCCTCAGCCACGACGCGTTCGAGAAGCGCTTCCGACGCGAGGTGGGCTGCGCGCCGAAACAGTACGCGTCACTCACGCGCGTGCACGCGGCCTTGAGACTCCATCGCCCGGAGAGGTCGCTGACGCAGTTGGCGCTCGAGGCCGGGTACTTCGACCAGCCGCACTTCAACCGCGAGTTCCGGGCGATGGTCGGCGTGGCGCCGGGCGCGTACCTGCGCGCGCGAGCAGACGGCTGAAACACTCCCGTCGCCCCTCGACGACGCGTCAATGACGTCGTCGCAGCTGCTGCGGTGCTTGCGCTCGTCGCTTCGGGATGTTCCGCCGGATCTTCGGGAGTGCGCCGTTCAGCAGCGAGCGAGCTCACAGAGGCGGCGCGGCGAGGTCGATGCCGCCCAGGCTGCGTCGGCTCCACCTGCGAGACCTGCGGCCACCCGAGCAACGCTGGCCCCGACGGAGCCCCCGTGACGCGTCGTGCATGACGTCGTCGGGCGCGGACCGTTTCAGCAGCCCACTCACGGAGGCGGCGCGGGGAGGTCGATGCCGCCCAGGCTGTCCCACAAATCGCACTCATCATTGCGCCACCCCGACAACGTCGAGAGCGTCGCGTCGAGCTGCTGCGTCGGCTCCACGTGCGAGACCTGCGGCCACGCGAGCAACGCCGGAGCCGATGGCGCACCGGTCTTCGCGAACCCGGTCCACAAGGCGAGCAGGTCGGCCTCCACCGTCGCGTCGTCTGCCGGCACCGTCGCCACGAAGCGCGAGAGCCGCTGGAAGACGTAGGGCAGCTCCTCCCCGTGGAACGCGCCACGCGCCGGCACCAGCGCGCGCGAGAAGAGGTAGCGGTACGCGGGCACGTCGGGGTGGCCGAGCACCGCCGCGCGCGACGCCATGCGCGCCTGGCAGCCGAAGAAGGCGTCGGTCGTCACCTGCACCAGCGCCGCGCGCGGTGTGCCGTAGCTCGCCACCGGGTACTTCGCGATGACCTGGTCGGCGACGGTCTGCCCGAGCTGCGCGACGAGGTACGCCTGGTACTGCGCCTCGGTGGCGACGGCCGGCATCGAGAGGTTCGTCTCGTCGGCGTTGGTGCCCACGATGAACGGCACCGCGTGCGACGTACCGGCGCGCAGCGCGTCGACCGGGTTCTGCGGCAACACCTGCCCGTCGACGTTGGGGTTCCAGCTCACGGTGCCGCGCTTGGTGCCGATGTTCACCGAGACCGGGTACGCGTGAATCAACTGCTCGGGCGTCAGCGCGCGCAGGCAGGCGGTGTCGGTGCACGACGTCGACGCGAGCCAGGTGGCCCCTTCGGCGCGCTTCTGTTGCGCGGTGAGCGCCACGCACGAGCCGCTCTCCATGATGGCGCGATGGAACAGCCCCTCGGAGCCGGGCGCCGCGAGCTGCATGCAGGTGTCGACGCCGCCGGCGCTCTCACCGAACAGCGTGACGTTCGCCGGGTCACCGCCGAAGTGGTGGATGTTCCGCTGCACCCAGCGCATCGCGGCCTGCTGGTCCATCAAGCCGTAGTTGCCGGAGATGCCCGCGTCATTCTCCGCGCCCAGCTGAGCGAGCGTGAGGAAGCCGAGCGCCCCGACGCGGTACTGGAAGGTCACCACCACCACGCCGCCGCGCGCCGCGAGGTCGGTGCCGTCGTAGAGCTTCACGCCGGTGGTGCTGATCTCCTCCGCCGCGGAGCCGCCGGTGTTCCCCCCACCGTGAATGAAGAGCATCACCGGGAGGCCCCCGTCGTTGCACTGCGGCGTGAAGACGTTGAGCGTCAGGCAGTCTTCGTCGCCGATGACGGGCGCGCCGGCGTCGAAGGGCGTGCCCTGCGCCTGCTCCATCTGCGGGCACTTCGCGCCCCAGTGCGTGGCGTCGCGCACGCCGCTCCAGCACGTGGGGTCTTCTTCAGGCGCGCGCCAACGCAGCTCGCCCACCGGCGGCTTCACGTAGGGGATGCCCAGGTAGCTCACCGTGCCGACGTCGCTGACGACGCCCTGCACCGGGCCGCGCTCGGTGAACGCGACGTCGACCGACGCCGTCATCCCCGCGTTGCAGTCGGGCGAACCGCCGCCCGTCCCGCCGCCCACACTCGCTCCGGTGCCGCCACCGGCGACCACCGGTGGAGTCACGCCGCAAGCCATCACACCGAGAACCAGACACCCGAGGAATACGCGCATGTGGCCTTCAACCCGGCGCCCCCGCGGAGGTTGCGGCGGTCTCGTCAGCGGGTCTTCATGCCTCGCCGGCGATCATGATCTCGTGGTTCATCGCGATGTTCGCCCGCACCTGCGCCGTCATCTCGCGCTCCAGCGCCTCGAGGTCGTCGAACAGCGACAGCACCGGGTCACGGTCTTCGGCCGCCGCGGGCGCCTGCACGCTGAGCGCCGCAGCCCAGGCGAGCCGGTCTCGAGGGCTGGGGTGGCTGTCGAAGGGCTCGGGCTCGCGCTCAAGCTCCTTCTTCACCGCCTGCTCGACGTCGCCGGGCGCCTCCGGTGCCTGCGGCACGAAGCGATACAGGTTACCGAGCGGCTGCTTGCCCTCCACGCACTGCTTGATGGTGCGACCGACGTGCGAGTCGAACCGCGCCGACTGCGTGATGACGTGGTGGTAGCCCGAGGCGAACGCCGCCGAGCCGAAGGTGAAGATGGCCACGCGATCCGCCAGCACCTCCTGCAGCCGCGACGCGCCCTGCGAGATGCGCAGGTACACCGCGTAGTAGCCGCGGAAGAAGAGCCACGCGGGGTTGTACCAGCCAGCGGCGCCGCCCTGCGCCAGCGCGATGCCCATCTTCAGCAGGCTCTGCCGCGCCACGAGCGCGACGTTGCCTCCCGCGGTGTCCTGGTTCGAGAAGTGGCCGAACTCGTGCGCCAGCACGCTGCGGAAGCCGCCCTGCTCGAAGCCATCCAACACGCCGCGCCCGATGATGAGGCAGCGCTCGCCCTGCCCCCGGAGCCGCTTGAGCAACGGCCCGCGCTCGAAGACCGCCAGCTCGGTGCCGGGCGCGATGAACACCGTGTCGATGGTGCGCGTGCCCACCTTCGCGGCGACGCCGTCGACCAGCGCCTTGAGCTTCGGCGCCTTCGCGAAGTCGAGCCGCGCGCCGGGGTCTTCATCGCGGCTGCGCACGAAGAGGCTCTTCACCAGCGCGAAGAGCGACGCGCCGCCGACCACCACGGCGATCGCCACCAGCTTGAGGGGGATGCGACCGATGGCGAAGCACAGGTACACCAGCCCGCCGAACACCCCGATGACCGACAACGCGATGAGCGGCAGCGACAGGTAATAGAAGACCGCGCCCAGCCCCATCACCACCCGGTACACCGCGCGCAGCGCCTTCGCGCCGTCGTCGCGGTGCTGCTGCCGCTCGGTGGCGAGGCGGGCGGCGGCGCGCAACGTCAACGCGCTCAACAACAGCCCGAGCAGCGCCATCACGCCGAACACCGCGAGCCACGCCACGAAGACCTCCGCCAACACCGGGCCCCAGCGCGAGGTGAGGGGTTGCTGCTCGTCAATCAAGGCCACGAGCTGTTGGTACTTCTCGTCGGGCACCGCGGGCCGCGCTTTCTCCAGCCGCGCGCGGGCTTTCGGGAAGTCTTCGTTCACCAGCGCCGCGAAGACGCCGATGTAGTTCGCCATCGGCGATTCGGGCGCCGCGGCCAGCAACGACTCCGCGCAGCTCGCCATCTGCTCCGGCGCGCGCCGCACCGTCTGCATGCACAGCTGGCCCTTCGCCTGCACCCAGTCTTCGTCGCCCGGCTTCGTCGTGGAGAGGATCTCCTCAGCGAGCTGCTGGACACGCGCCGCGTCGCCCGCGCTGTTGCGCGCGCCGAGCAACTGCATCACCCCGAAGCGGTTGTCGTTGCCGGGCTCCAGCGCCAGCGCCTTCTCCGCGAGCCGCACCGCCTCGTCGTCGCGCTGCTGCTCGGAGCGCACGTACGCCAGCCGCCGGAACGCAGCGCTCAACTCCGGCGCCTCGCGCGTCAACGCCTCGAAGCCGGCCGCCGCGTCGTCGTTGCGTGCCTCGTCGAGCGCCCTGGTCGCCTCGTGGAACCGCGCACCCAACCCGGCCTTCACCTGCTCGTAGCGCGCGGCGAACTCCGCCTCCTTCGCCGCGTCGCGCCCACCCGCCCCCAGCACCAACACCACCGCGATGAATGACACCATGCGCCCTCCCCAGAAGTTGTCGCGCGACGAAAGCACAGCTGCGCCCATTCGGTGACGCGCTTCGTTAGATTGTCGCCGTGGAACTCTCTCTCAATGCCCTCGTGGAGCGCCTCGAGGAGCTCTTCTTTCAACGCGCCTCACGCGACTGGCGGGTGGCGTCGGGGACCCAGGCGGGCGCGCCGCAGGTGCCCGAGCTCCCGGAGGTGGCGCGCCTCGACGCGTGGCAGGCCGTCAACGAGGTGCTGAGCAGCCCGCGCGTCGATGAGAGCAAGCGCGCGCGCCTCGAGTTGCTCCGCCGGCACCTCGCGTTCGCGTACGTCGAAGCACACCGCGCGAGCGCGACGCAGCAGCGAGACGTCTTCCTCGACACGCACACCTTCTTCGCCGCCGCGAAGACGTGGACGGCGTCGGAGGCGCTGCGCGAACTCCCCCGGCTGGCGTCCCGCGAGTCGCGCGCGGCGCTCTCGGCGGAGCTCTCACGGCAGCTCCTCGCGCACCAGAGCCACGCCCAGCGGCACCTCGACACGGGCCTCGAGGCGCTGCACGCGCTCAAGCTCTCACCGGAGCAATACGTCGAGACGCTGCACGGCCGCCCGCTCGCGCCGCGCCTCGAGGCCGCGACCGCGCTGCTGCGCGACACCGAGGCCGCCCACGGCGACCTCCTCGCCTACGGCCTCAAGAAGCTCGACGCGCAGCTCACGCCGCGCACCGCCGCCGCGCACGACGCGCGTCGCACCTGGCTCGCGCCGTGGCTGTTCGAATCATTCCGCCGGGAAGATCTGCAGCACGCGGTGAGCCGCACGCTGACCGACCTGAACCTGAGCCCCAACGCCGATGGCCGCCTCACGGTGGAGACCTCCGCCCGGGAGCTCAAGCGCCCGCACGTCTTCGCACTGCGCGTGCCCGACCAGGTGCGGCTGCTGCTCGCGCCGGGCCTCGGCGTGGAGACCTACGCCACGTGGCTCGGCGAGTGGGCCGTCGCGCTGCACCGGGCGAACACCGGCCGCACGCTGCCCTTCGTGGAGCGCCGCCTGGGCGACGGCGCGGTGCTGCACGGGGTGCGCGCGCTCTTCGAGTCGTTCCTGCTCGATGAAGGGTGGCTCAAGCGCTACCTGCGGCTCACCGCGAACCAGGCGCGGGAGGCCGCGCGGGCCTTCGCCTTCCGGCAGCTCGCGGAGCTCCGCTGGCACGCGGCGCACGCCGGCTTCTCCCTCGAGGCGGCGCGGCGCGGGGCGAACGCGGCGCTCGAAGACGAGTATCTCTCGCGACTCTCCCCGGCACTGGGCGTCGAGGCGCTGCGCGGCGCCGGCAGCTTCGAGGCCGACCTCGCCGGCGACGCGCTGCTGTGGCTCGACGGCGCGGCGCTGGCGCACGCGTGGCGCGCCGAGCTGCGGGAGCGCTTCAACGAAGACTTCTGGCGCAACCCGGCGACGGGCACCTGGCTGCTGAACCTCGCGGCGCGTGGGCAGCGCGAAGACGCGGTGACGATGGTGAAGGCGCTGGGGCACGACGCGCTCCCGTGGGCCGAGGCCGCGCGGGAGCGCGTGCGTATCGTCGGCGCCTGACTACGGCTCGGTCTGCTGGCAGTAGCTGATGGCAGCGGTGCCGCCGTCGTAGCTGCGGCAGTGGAACTCCGGGGTGAAGCCGCCGTCGGTGGGCTGCTCGTATTCGCAGCGCAGCCCGGTCTGGCACTGGGCGGCGCCGGTGCAGTCTGCGCCGAGCGCGCGCGGCGACTCACACAGGTGCGAGCCGGAGTTGCAGTACAGGCTCAACTGGCACTCGGAATCGAAGCGGCACGCCTGGCCGGCGGTCCCCAGATCTCCGCACACGCCGGAGGTCTGCCCCTGCGGAATCACGCAGCGCAGATCCTGTGTACAGAACCCGCAGGCCTCGCCGCGACGCGCCAGCTTGCCGCACCGGCTCACGCCCCCGTCGGTCGCCGGCTGACACGCCACCCCGAGCAACGGCTCGCACTCGGCGCTGTAGGTGCCCGGCTGGGTGCACGGCTCGCCGAGCGCGAAGGGCTTCACGCACGTCTTCTGCGCGTTGCAGAACAAGCCGTCGTTGCACTCGGTGTCAGCGCACGGCTGGCCCTGCCCGACCGGCGTCACACACAGCGAGCCGAAGCCACCGTCGGGCAACCCGAAGTGCGACTTCGTGCCCTCAATGCACATCACCGACGAGTGCACCTCGGTGCCGGCCGGCTTCTTCGCCGCGCACGTGCCCGGGCACCCGCCGTCGCTCGCGCAGTAGAAGCCGGTGACGCAGCTGCTGGAGTGGCACGCCTGGCCCTCGGTCTTGAGGCCCACGAAGATGCCCGAGCACGACGCCGGGTACTGCGAGCAGGTCGACTTGAAGTCGGCCAGGCACTTCGCGCCGGCCGCGGCGTCGTAGCCCACCCAGCCTTCATCGACGGCCTTCACGAACTCCGCGGTCGCGCAGTCGGTGCCGCCGTTCTGCGCCGTCAGCGCCGCGAGGCACCCCTCGCGGCTGTCGAACGCGCCGCACCCGGGGAGGAAGTCACACGCGTATTCAGGCGAGGTGTAGCGCTGACAGAACGCCAGCGCCGTCTCGACCCCGGGGCCCGCATCGTTTCCGCTCTGCGGCGGGCACCCGAACAACGAACCACACACCAGAACCACCACGCACCGATTCACCATGTCACGTCTCCTGTTGGTTGGAGCTGCGACGGGGGAACCTATACGAGGGCGCGGCGTTTACTTGCGCAGCTTCGCGACGATCTTCGACTTCGCGGAGCTCGTCTTGTTGGCGGCGGCGCGGGCCTTCATCGCGCGCAGCAGCTGCATCTCGATGATCAACAGCTCGTCGGCGAGCTCTTCGTTGCCACCGTGCGCCTGCGGGAGCGGCGCCTTCTTGTCGACGCCCAACCCGTGCCGCAGGCGAAGCACCTGCTCCTCACGCGCGGTGGTGTTCGCCTTCTTGAGGCCCGCGGTCACCTGCTCCGCCGTCACCACTGTCGTGCTGCTCTTGCGCTCCATGTGTCCCATCCTTTTGTCGGTACTGAACAACCGGCCATGTACGACGCGGCAAAGCCGCGACTGGTGGGCACTGTAGCGATCGGTCCTCCCCCCGCAAATTTTTGGACTGAGGTTTTTTGGAGCCCGAAAACCAGCGCAATATCAGCCACTTGCGCTGCAGTTTTTCAGGTGTGCGGCAGACCTACTCGCCGTCGTCTTCGGGCTCTGCGGCGGGCGTGCCGCCGTCGGTGTGTTTCCGCTCAAGGCCGAAGCGCTGGAGCGCCGCGGCGACGCCGTCGGGCTTGTCTTCGTCGGGGAGGAACTCGGTGGGCGCGGCGATGGCCGGGGCCTTGTTGATGCCGCTGAGTGCCGACTCGATGACGAGGTGCAGCTCCGCGTCGCCGGTGTCGCCCGCGTCGGCGAGGGAGGCGCCCGCCACACCGAGGCGGCCATCGAGGCGCGCCTTGAGGACCACGCTGGTCTCGGCGTCGACGTAGACCTCACCGGTCAACGTCTTCGGCTCGCGCGCTTCGTAGAAGTGCTGGCGCAGCTGCGTGGTGGCGTCGGGGCCGTTCTTCGGCGTAGCCAGCGGTGGCAGCTTGCGCGCGTCGTCGGGCGCGGCGGGCCCGAGCGTCACCACGTACTTCCACGCGGTGCGGCCCTCGATGGTCGAGGTGCCCTGCGCGGCCAGCTTGAGGCGCCCGCGGAAGAGCTGGTCGAAGTCGCGCAGCGCACCCGACGCCTCCTCGCGCATGCGCTCGGCCATGCCGCGGTCGCGCAGGCGTTGGCGGAACTTGCCCGCGCCGTCGCGGCCGTAGGTGGAGCGCGCGTACACGTTGCCGCCCACGCGCAGCACCTCGAGGCCCTGGTCGTTGGTGTTCGACATGCGCGCCACGAAGTCACCCGACACGCCGCCGGGCCCTGACAGCAGCTCGCGCGTCTCCTTGAGGCGCACGTTCTTGCCGGCCTCGGTCCACTCCCAGCTGATGGTCGCGTTGTAGGTGTGCGGGCCGATGCGCTCGGTGGTCTCGGCCGCGCCCATCTCGAGGATGCGCCGCGAGATGGTGAAGTTGTCGGCGGCCTCCTCGGGCGGCAGCTTCTGCCCGGCAGACGCGACGGCCTGCGGCGGGTCTTCGGCAGAGAAGATGCGCTTCTTCGCGGCCTGGTCGACCGGGTCTTTGCAGGCACTGACGATGACGCAGCACGCGAGGAGAAACCGCTTCATGGGAGCCGGCCACCCTACAGGCGCTGACCTGCGAATCAATGCGTAAACAGCGCCTCGACAGACGGTGAGGTGACCGCCGCGCGCAGCACCGACGTCCTGACATCTTCGGGTGACGGGCCGTTGCTCACCGGCTAGAGGCCCGCGCGAATGCAGAACCTGCGCGACAAGTTCCTGAAGCTGGGCCTCGTCAACGAGACCGACGTGAAGCGGGCCGAGGAGACCAAGAAGGCGGCGCCTCCGCCGAAGCGCGAGGAGCGCCGTGACGACCGCCCGCCGCGCCGCGACGCCCGCCCGCGCCACGACGCGCCTCGCCGCGATGAGCCGGTCGCCGCGCGCGTGCCGAAGCTCCCGCCGTTGGCCGGCAGCAAGGAAGCCAACCGTCAGGCCGCGCGCAAGCAGCTGGAGCTGGACAAGCAGCTCCGGGAGCTGGTGCTCGCCAACGCGGTGCCCACCGACGTCGGCGCGACCACGTTCTACTTCGTCACCCGCAAGAACAAGCTGCGCCGCCTCGAGCTGACCGAGGCGCAGAAGGCGAAGCTGGAGAGCGGTGAGCTGGCCGTCGTCGAGCGCCCCGACCCCGACAAGATCGAGCACGCGCTGGTGCCCGCCGCCATCGCCGAGCAGATGAAGGCGCTCTCGGAGCGCGCGGTGCGCTTCCTCAACAAGGAGGGCGCGAAGGTCGGCTTCCTCTCCGATGAAGAGATCAACGCGCGCGCCAACGAGGCCGACACGCCGGAGACGCCCGACGCGCCGGTGGCCAGCGAGCCCGCCGAGGCGAAGGCCGAGCCGACGACCTTCATCACCATCAAGCGGTCGCCGCTGCCATGAACCTCCCGCTCAAAGACCGGAAGATCGACATCTTCTTCGCGGTGGTGTTCCTCACCTTCGCGGTGACGTCGGGCATCGCCGACGCGGTGCCGACGCTGGGCATCGAGATGACGCCCGACTCGGCGAACCCGCTGGCGCGCGCGAACTACTGGTACGCCATCGACGCCGACCCGCTGTTCATGCACCCCCCGACGTGGATGCGCATCGTCACCGGCCTCTCGGCGTTCGTGTACGGGCCGTTCTACCTCGTGCTCGCGTACGCG
Organism: uncultured Archangium sp.; assembly: GCA_946479335.1. The sequence continues at coordinate 620 of CAMLFP010000148.1, read as the reverse complement.
CTGATCAAGGGGAAGAACTGGATCCAGCTCCCCGCGGTCATCTACGCGACGATGATCTCCACCATCACCGGCATCATCGTCTTCGGCGTGGAGTTCTTCGGCGAGGCCCAGTGGCAGACCCAGAACCCGGTGAAGTTCCTCTCGTTCAACATTCCGTACGTGTTGCTGCCGGTGCTGCTGCTGGTGCGCATGCGCAAGCCGATGCCCTTCGAGCGGAAGTTCTGAACCTCACGCGCGGTGGTTCGCCGCGCGCACCAGGCCGCCGCGTGCAGGGTCGTCGATCAAATTTCCGGGGCGCACGGTGAGGTGCGGGTAGCGCTGACTGAGCGCGGCGTGCAGCGCTTCGCGCGCGGTCGACTCAACGGCCGCGACCACCGGCGCCACGCGCAGGTCCGACTCGCGCTCCAGCACGGCGTCGAGCAACAGCTGTCGCCGGGCGTCGAGGGTTCTCGGTGCATCTGACAGCAGCGCGCTGAACCAGCACACGCTCCACTGCCCCGGCAGCCCCGCGGCGTGATGAACCTCGACGCCGCCCGCGCGCACCTCGCCTTCGTGCGCCCGGTCGAGCACCACGCCGAGGACCGGAGCGTCGGCCATGCCGCGCGCGCGTTGCCTCGCGA
>CAMLFP010000147.1 GCA_946479335.1 uncultured Archangium sp. | reverse complement strand
GCGGTGCGCGATGTCAGCGCGGTTGTGCGACGAGGTACTGCGTCAGTACGCCGCGCAGCGCCTCGAGGCGCATCGGCTTGGTGAGGTAGCCGTTCGCGCCCGCCTCTTTCGCCGCCGCGGCGAGCCGGTCTTCGCCCATCGCCGACAACAGAATCACCGGCATCTTCGCGAGCGTCGCGTCGGAGCGGATGGCCTTGCACACCTCGTGGCCATCCAGCCCGGGCATCAGCACGTCGAGGAGCGCGAGGGCCGGGCGCTCCTTGCGCGCCAGCTCCAGCGCGGTGTCACCCCGCTCCGCGCGCAGCACGCGGTGCCCGGCCTTCGTCACCACGCGCGAGGTGAAGTCGAGGATTGACGGGTCATCGTCCGCCACCAGCACCGTGAGGCGCGCGGTCTGCAACGTGGCCTGCGAGAGCGTCTCCACCGCGACGCGCAGCCGCACCTCGGCCTCTACCGAGAGCTTGACCAACTGGTGCCCCGACAGGGAGAGCTCGGGCCGCGCCCACATCGCCTGCGTCGAGACCAGCAGCTCGGAGCCCTCCGGCAGCTGCACCGCCAACAACAGCTGCGCGCCCTGCTCGACGGGCCTGGGGGTGTGCAGCGTCAGCCCGTGCACCGAGAGGCTCTTCACCGCGCAGCCCGTCATCGGGTCGGGGCTCAAGACGTGCGCGCTCAGGTCGCAGTCGAAGCGCGGCTCCTGCCGGCCGGCGACGCGCGCGGCGTCGTCATGGTCACCCACCAGCGCGCGGCAGCGCTCCACCGCGTCGGCGTCGAGCTTCACCAGCACCCCGGCGGCCGAAGCGGAGGTCAGCGGGCGCAGCTCCTGGACGATGCCGTGGGTGAGCAGCGGCGCGTCGAACTCCGCCGCCTCGAGCTCGAGCTCGACACGCTCACCGACGGCGAACGTGCCGGTCGTCGGTACGAAGACTTTCTCCCCCGAGGAGACGACCACCTCGCTCCACAGCCGCGCCCGGGAGAGGAACCGCAACTTCAGCGCCATGCGAGCCGCAGCTTACGTCGTCACGTTGAAACGGAAGTGCATGCAATCGCCGTCTTGCACCACGTAGTCCTTGCCTTCGATGCGCAGCAGGCCCTTGTCGCGCACCGCAGCTTCACTGCCGAGCGCCAGCAGGTCCTTCCACGACATGACCTCGGCCTTGATGAAGCCCTTCTCGAAGTCGGTGTGGATGACGCCCGCCGCCTGCGGCGCCTTGTACCCCTTGCGGATGGTCCAGGCGCGGCACTCCTTCTCGCCGACCGTGAAGTACGTCTGGAGCCCGAGCATGGTGTAGCCCGCGCGCACCACCTTGTTGAGGCCGGGCTCGTCGAGGCCGGCGTCCTTGAGGAACGACGGGCGGTCTTCGGGCGGGAGCTGCTGGATCTCGGCCTCCAGCGCGGCGGCGAGCACCACCACCTCGGCGTTCTCCGACTTCGCGATGTCGCGCACCTGCTGCACGTAGGGGTCGGAGTCGGCGGTCGCCAGCTGCGACTCGGCCACGTTGGCGATGTAGAGCACCGGCTTGTTGGTGAGGAAGAAGAGCTCCTTCACCAGCGCCTGCTCGTCTTCGGTGAGGCCGTGCCCGCGCACGGGGATGCCCTCGTCGAGCTTGGCCTTCACCTTGTCCAACACCGCGAGTTCGGCCTTGGCGAGTTCGCCTTCCTTGCCCGGGGCCTTGGCGGTGCGCGCGGTCTTGTCGCGGCGCTTCTCGATGGTCTCGAGGTCTTTGAGGCACAGCTCGGTGTCGACCACGTCTTTGTCGCGCTTCGGGTTCACGCTGCCTTCGACGTGGGTGATGTTGTCGTCGACGAAGCAGCGCAGCACGTACAGCACCGCGTCGACCTGGCGGATGTTCGCGAGGAACTGGTTGCCGAGGCCTTCGCCCTTCGACGCGCCGCGCACCAGGCCCGCGATGTCGACGAACTCCAGCGTGGTGTAGATGGTCTTGAGCGGCTTGGTGAGCGCGGAGATCTTGTCCATCCGCTCGTCGGGCACGGGCACCACACCGATGTTCGGCTCGATGGTGGCAAAGGGGTAATTCGCCGCGAGGGCGCCGGCGTTCGAGAGCGCGTTGAAGAGGGTCGACTTGCCGACGTTGGGCAGCCCGACGATTCCGATGGAGAGAGCCATGACGCGGCGGCGCCTAGCACCTCGCCTGCCTGTTGGCGCGTCTCATCTGGCACCCGTTTCAGGAGGGCCTTCGAGCGTTTCGACCGGTGCCGGTCCGCACCGGTTCGAAATCGACCCGTTGGCGGGGGAAAGCGGCGGCGTCTAGTTTCCGCGTCGGGGGAAGTCCCAAAGGATGATTGATATCAGTCACGCACAATCGCCGCTGAGGCTGGTGAAGGTCGGGTTGTTGACGTTGTCGCCAGAGTGCCAGGTCGTCTCGGGTGACGAAGCCGCTGCGCAGCTGATGGCGGTGCCGCACTCGGAGCTGAGCCGCGCGACCCGCCTCGTCGACCTGATCCGCCCGGCCGAAGCGCGTGACGTCGAGGCAGTCACCACCGCACCGCCCTTCAATTACCTGGGCCTCGCGTGGAGCTCCGCGCCGCTGCTGGTGCACGTCACGCACGCAGCGCCGGGCAGCGACCTGCTGGTGGCCAGCGTCACCTCCATCAACGAGTACCTCGTCGAGGCGCAGTCGCTGGCGCGGGTGCAGCTGCGCAACACCGTGGAGTCCATCATCTCCGGCTTCGCACACGAGGTGCGCAACCCGGTCGCCGCCATCCTGAGCCTGAGTGAAGCGGCGCTCCTCGCGCACCCCGACAACGACTCCGGGCTGGCGCGCATCCCCAGCCTGGTGGCGCGCGTGGAGTCGCTCATCCGCCAGGCGCTCGCGTACAGCCGCCCGAAGCCGCCGAATCGCGCGCTGCACCCGACCGCGTTCCTCATCGACCACGCCATCAACCTCCTGCGCCCGCGCGACACGCCGGTGCGCCTCGAGGTGCCGCCCACGCCCGCCGACCTCGCGCCGGTGATGGTCGACCTCTTGCAGTGCGAGCAGGTCCTCGTGAACCTCATCGAAAATGCCCTCGACGCGGCGAGGAGCGTCGTCCGCGTCTCCGTGCGCCCGGGGAGAACGCCGGTGCCTGCGGTGTGCATCGAGGTCAGTGATGACGGCCCAGGTGTCAACGCAGACCTCGCGGAGCGCATCTTCGAGCCGTTCTTCACGACGAAGGCGCACGGCACGGGCCTCGGGCTGGCCATCGCGCGCGACCTGACGCGGCTCAACGGCGGTGAGCTGCGGCACGTGGTGGACGTGCCCCGGGGCGCCACCTTCCGGGTGTACCTCCCTTCGACGACCGCGCCGATGCGCGGGCAATGGTGACGGTGTGTCGCGGCTCCTGCTCATCGATGACGACGAGAACTACACCTTCGCGCTGTCGTCGCTGCTGAAGCACGGCGGGCACCAGGTGGGCGTGGCGCACTCCGCGGCGGCGGCCGTGGGGGAGGTGCACGGCAGTTGTTACGACGTGGCCTTCCTCGACCTGCGGTTGCCCGACGCCGATGGCCTGAGCGTCATCGGCCAGCTGGCGTCGGTCGACCCGCTGCTGCCCATCATCTGCCTCACGGGCGTCGAAGACACGACCTCGGTGGTGCAGGCGATGCGCAAGGGCGCGGTCGACTACCTCACCAAGCCCGTCGACCGGCAGACGCTGTTCCAGGCGGTGGACACCGCGGCGGAGTTCTCGAAGGCGCGCCGCATCGGCCTGGAGCACCTCGGCTCGGTGGCGGTGCCCATCGGCGAGGCGCCCGCGTGGAAGCGCACCATGGAGCTGGTGCAGGCCGCCGCGAGCGCGCCGCGCACCACGGTGCTGCTGACCGGCGAGCCCGGCGCAGGCAAGGAGGTGGCGGCGACCATGCTGCACCGCTTGAGCCGTCGCAGCACCGCGCCGCTGGTGACCGCGAACGCGGCGTGCTTCTCGCCCTCGCTGATGGAGTCGGAGCTGTTCGGCCACGAGGCGGGCGCCTTCACCGGCGCGACGAAGCGCAGCAAGGGCCTCTTCGAGCAGGCCGAGGGCGGCGTGCTGTTCCTCGACGAAATCGGGGAGCTGCCGTTGGACCTCCAGAGCAAGCTGCTGCGCGTGCTGGAGGGCCACCCCTTCCGCCGCGTAGGTGGGAACGAGCCGCTCACCTGCGACGTGCGCCTGGTGTTCGCCACCAACCGCGACCTCCGCGAGCAGGTGAAGCGCGGCGCCTTCCGCGCGGACCTGTACGAGCGCCTGCGCGTCTTCGAGATTCCCCTGCCGCCGCTGCGCGAGCGGCGCGAAGACATCCCCCACCTGACGCACCACTTCATGGCGAAGCTGGGCGCGGAGCTGGGCACGCCCGTGGCCGGCATCTCCTCCGACGCGGTGGCCGCGCTGTGCCGTCACGCGTGGCCTGGCAACGTGCGCGAGCTGCGCAACGTCATCGAGCGCGCGCTGGTGTTGTCGAATGGCCAGCCGCTGGGCGTGCAGCACCTCCCGCACGAGCTGTGGGGCACCTCGCCCGTCGCGCCGCAGCCGCCGCCACCGCCTGACGCCGACGTGTCGCTCGAAGAGGTCACACGGCGGCACATCATCTCCGTCTTCCACAGCACGGGTGAGAACGTCACCCGCACCGCGGTGCGCCTCGGCATCTCGCGCCTCGCGCTGCGCCGCCGCCTGCAGACGTACGGTTTGAAACCGGTTCGAAGTTGACCGGTCTGGTTTGAAAGTAACCAGCGGCGCGGAGCCCACGCGTGGTTGATCAACCGCTTGGCGTCTCAAGGAGGCTGGCGTCGCGGTTGCAGAAGGCCGGTGGCGATGACGACGCCGACCACCGGGCTCCCGCCCGGACCTTTCTGGATGGTGGACGACGAGCCCGAGCTCGTGAGCGCCACGGTCGGGATGCTGGCCAGCGTCGTGGGGGCCTCGCAGATCAAGGGCACCACCGACCCGCGCGAGGTGGCCGCGTGGCTCGAGACGGAGCGCCCCACCGCGCTCATCACCGACGTGCGCATGCCGCACCTCAACGGGCTGGAGCTGGTCTCGAAGCTGCACGAGAAGTGGGGCCCGGTGCCGGTGGTGGTGATGACGGCCTTCCCCACCGCGCAGGTCGACCACGACGCGCGCGCGGGCCGCTTCGCGTACCTCCCCAAGCCCTTCACCTTCCAGGCGCTGCGCGAGACGTTGACGCGGGTGTGCGCACAGCCGGCGCCCTCGGCCTTCAGCGGCGCCATCGCCGTCAGCATGCTGGGTGAGGTGGTGCAGCTCTACGGGTTGGCGAACCGCACCGGCACGTTGCTGGTGCACTCCACCCGGGGCGTCGGGGAGATCGCCTTCGAGTCGGGCCGGGTGGTCGACGCGCGCGCCGGCACGCTGCACGGCGTCGACGCCTTCAACGACATCCTCTCGTGGACCTCCGGCGGCTTCAGCTGGAGCGCCACCGCGCCGCAGCACCACACCATCACCACCGGCCTCTCGGAGCTGCTCATCGACGCCTACCGCCTGCGCGACGAGCAGGAGGCGGGCGTGAAGAGCAGCGACGACCTCGACCTCGACGCCTTCGCGGAGCTCGACCGCGCCGCCGGTGCGCCTGATGCGCCGGCCGAGCCGCCCAACAACGTGGTGGCCAACCTCACGCGTCTGGAGCGCGCCGACGGTTTCCTCGGCGCGGCGCTGGTCGACCTCGACAAACGTGCCTGCGTGGCGGCCGTCGACCGCGGCGTCGACGACCTCGAGCAGCTGGTGCTGGGTCACGCCGACCTGGTGGAGGCCAAGCGCCGCACCATCCGCAAGCTGCAGATTGATGACGAGCTGGAAGACATCGTCATCTCGCTGGGCCGCGAGTACCACCTGCTGCGGCTGTGCCGCCGGCGCCCGCAGCTCTACTTCTTCCTCACGCTCGACCGCGCGCGCGCCAACCTGGCGATGGCGCGGTACCTCCTCTCCGACGTCGAGCGGGACATCGTCGTATGAGCGAGCTGGCGACGCCCTCCGGGCCCGACAACGTGCTGCGCGTGCTCGCCGAGCTCGAGGGGTTGCCCAACGACGCCACCGGCGCGCTGGCCTTCGGCCCGGAGGCGAAGCTCTCGGGCGTGGTGCTGGTGGAGCGCGGCCGCGTGTGCTGGGCGGCGGCGGCGGGGCTGCAGCGGCGCCTGACGTCACTGCTGCGTGAGTCGTGCACGCCGCCGCTCGACGGGCCCGAGGCCGAGCGCCTCTTCGTGGAGTGCCGGCAGCAGGGGCGGCCGATGGGCGAGGTGCTGGTGGAGCGCGGCCGCATCAGCTCCGAGGCGCTGCGCGCGGCGCTGCTGCACCACACCGCCGAGTCGCTCGCCGCCGGCTCATCGTGGACCGAGCTGCCGCGCTGGGTGCCGCACCGCGCGCGCGGCTACCAGTCGAGCTTCACGTTCCTCCCCGTGGAGCTGCTGACCTACGCGAGCACCGTCGCGCAGCCCGGCAAGGTCGCCACCGCGTGCGCGCGGCTGGTGGAGCTGGCGGGCCCCCGCAGCTCGGCGGTCTTTGACGGGCCGGGCGCCGCGCTGCTGGGCTGCGCGCTGCCGCAGGAGCACCCCACCTCGCTGCGCGCCCTGCGCTGCGCCGGCGCGTGGGCCGCGTTGACGCTGGCCGACTCGGTCACGCCCTCGACGCTGAAGTTCACGCGCGACAGCCACGGCGGCGTGTGGGTCGGGTGGACCGACGCGGCCCTCAACTTCCTCGTGCGCTGCCACGACCGCGACGACTTCTCGGCGCTGATGCGCACCCTTCACCGGCACGGTTGGAGTTCGGCCGTGCAGAGCAGCGTGCCCCTCGTTGAACACCAGGTCGTCGCCGTCTGACGGCCTTCACCCCGCAGCACCCACAGGAGAAGTACCCATGACCACCCCCAAGGAAGCGCTCCCCAAGCTGATGGAAATCGATGGCTGCGTCGGCGCCTGCATCGTCGACTCGAACAGCGGCATGATGTTGGCCGCCACGGGCGGAGGCGCCCTCAACCTCGAGGTCGCGGCCGCCGGCAACACCGAGGTGGTGCGCGCCAAGCGCAAGACGATGAAGGCGCTGAACCTGAATGATCAGATCGAAGACATCCTGATCACCCTCGGCAAGCAGTACCACCTGATCCGCCCGCTGGGCTCGAACGACGCGCTCTTCATCTACCTCGCGCTCGACAAGTCGAAGTCGAACCTGGCGATGGCGCGGCACAGCCTCGCCAGCGTCGAGAAGGATCTCACGGTCTGACCCCACCCCTCACGAGAGCGAGCAACCCATGCCTACGGAAAAGCAGATCGTCGAGACCTTCGAGAAGATGGCGGCCGACATCCCCGGCTTCATCGCGGCCTCCCTGGTCGACCTCGATTCGGGGATGACGCTGGGCCTCAAGTCGGGGCGCCCCGACTTCGACCTCGCGGCGGCCAGCGCCTACAACTCCGAGATGGTGAAGCAGAAGTTGAAGATCATGAAGGCGCTCAACATCAAGAGCAGCCTCGAGGACATGCTCATCACGCTGGGCGACCAGATCCACGTCATCAAGCTGGTGACGCCCGGCACCTTCATCTACCTCGCAGCCGAGCGCGCCAACTCGAACATCGCCATCGTGCGCACGGCGGTGAACAAGAACGCGGCCACCCTGGTGTAGCGCGCCGTGGCGACGCTCGACCGTCAGAGCGACGCGGTGGTGGTGCGCATCGTCTACGACGGGCCACCCACCGCGGGGAAAACGACGACGCTGCGCGCCCTCGCGCAGCGCCTGGGGCAGGGGCAGGTGGTCACTCCCGAGGAGTCGGGCGGCCGCACCGTGTACTTTGACTGGCTCGAGTACGTGGGCGGCCGCTTCGAGGGCCGGGAGATCCGCTGTCAGATCATCAGCGTGCCCGGGCAACGCGCGCTGGCGCCGCGCCGCAAGCTGCTGCTCGACACCGCCGACGCGGTGGTCTTCGTCGCCGACACCTCGCGCGACGGCATCGCCGAGAGCACGCGCCACCTCGACGAATTGCTGCAGACGCTGTCGGGTGCTGACGCGCCGCGACCCGGCGTGGTGCTGCAGGCCAACAAGCGCGACCTCCCCGACGCCGCCCCGTTGGACCGGCTGCGTCGCACACACGGCCTCGCCGTCGTGGAGTCGGTCGCGTCGCAGGGAGAAGGAACGCGCGAGGCCTTCGTCTTCGCGGTGCGCCTGGCGCTCGACCGCGTGCGCGAACAACAACGGCGCGGGCAGCTCGGCCGCCTCGACGAGCGCGACGAGTCAGCGGAGGCGCTGCTCAACCAGCTGCGCGTGCTGCCGCTCGACCCGACGGCCTTCGAGACCTGGGCGCAACCGAAGCCACCGCCGCTCAACCCCAAGGGCTCGGCGCCGCGGCTGCCCGACACCGGCGTGCCCAGCGGCTTCATCTGGCCCGCCATCAACGGGCGCATCCTGTTGCAGGAGGCGTGCGCCGGGCTGCGCGACGGCCCGCGCGAGGTGACGCCGTCGGAGTGGCTCGCCGACACCGACCACGGCTGGCGCTTTCATTCTTCGCCACTGTCGCTCTTCGCAGACAGCACCGACGCGCGGGCGGCGCTCATCCGCTGGGCGCAGATGCACACCTCGCTGGCTGACTGGCTTTCGCCCGGCCGCTGCATCGCGCTGTGCGAGACGGGCGACGGTGAGTACCGGCTCTGGCAGGTGGTGCGCAGCGAGCCCTCGCTGTGGGCGCGCGTGACAGACACGCTGCGCAACCGCGACGCCGCGCACCTCAGCACGCACCTCTCGAAGGCCGCGCAGCTGTGCGCGCACGCCGCGCAGCGCTGGGCACAGGCGCCCTACGAGCTCCCCTGCACGCTGGAGACGGTCGGCGCGCACGAGGGCACGGCCAGCTTCATCAGCCTCGTGCCGGAGCCCGACCGCGCGCGCGCACCGCTGCCCACCGACCGCCGCGCGCGGCTCGTGCAGCAACTGCAGTCGATGGTGGTGACGGAGCTGGGCGAGCGCCACCCGCTGCGCGACCGCGTGGAGTGAGGCGCTTCAGTTGAGCAGCGGCTCGTCGTCGTCGTCGCCGGGCACGATGAAGTTCCGCGCGAGCTCGTGCAGCAGCTCCTGGGGTGACGCCGGCGACGTCTCCGGCGGCAGCTGGAGCTCCGCGAGGTGCTCGGTGCCGTCGCGGAAGAAGCGCACCGTCATCACCGGCCGCCGCACGCGGATGGCCTCGATGTACGAGACCCAGTTCGGCGTGCGCTGCCCATTCACCTCCAGCACCACGTCGCCATAGCGAAGCCCGGCGCGCTCGGCCGGGCTGCCGCGCAGACACCCGAGGAGACACAGCCCACCGAGCGTGGCGGCGAGGCGTTCGAATTCGTCCTTGGTCATGGGTCGCTCCGCTGGCGAAGCGTACTGCGCGCCGGGAAGCGGGGCGAACGCCGGCCGCGCTACGTCGGGGGCACGTCGAGGTAGCGGTGTTCGGCGGCGCCGCACGCCGCGCACGTGCGCCGCAGCACCTGCACGCGCAGTTCACCCAGACGCACCGTGTCCACCAGCTCCGGCGTTGGCCAGAGGTGACCGCGCGGGCACTTCACGCCGGAGAACAACTTGAAGCCGTCCTGCACCGACGCCACGCGCGCGGGCGCTGACGCGAACTCACCGCGCGCCCCCACGCCGCGCTGCCTGAAGCGCCACGTGCGCCAGCGCGACCTCGCGGTGCTGGCGTACTCGCCGCTGCGCTGCACCAGGACCACCAGCGCGAAGATGCCGAGGCCGGTGAGCACCAGCGCCGCGAAGAACCAGGGCGGCGCCTCCGGCTTCGGCTCGGCCCGGCTGCCTCCGCTCCACTTCACGCCGTAGCTCAACGCGTCCCACGCGCGGGTGTACGCCGCGCGGTAGCTCTCGACCTGCGCGGGCTCGACGCGGTCCTTGAGCGTCTTGTAGTCCCACGTGAGGGTCAGGGTTTTGCCCGAGACCGCGCGCACGAACCCCAGCTCGAAGGTGTCGTGCCGCACCGACGCGTCTCCCGAGACGAACTGCGACCCGAACGGCTCGTCGTCTTCCCAGCGGAGCGTCTCCCGGGTGTGCACCGGGTACGGCAGCGCGAACGCGCGGGCGCGGTGTTGCTCGTTGAGCCTGGTGAGGTCGTCGGAGAGGTCGAAGACCTCCAGCGAACGCCGCCCGTCCTTCCAGAAGGCCTCGAGCTCATACTCCTCGCGCACCGTCACCTCGTTGGCGGCCTCGTCATCGCTCCAGCTCAGCGCCTTCGGGGTCACCTTCTCGTGGAGGTCCCGCTCGTGGTCTTCCCGCTTGCGCTTCACCAGCTCGTCGCGCGGGTGGTCGGAGAGGTAGCGGCGCAACCAGGGCGCGCTGTCTCCGCGGGCGACGGTGGTGAAGCGCAGCGCGACGCGGCCGCCGGGCAGCGTGGTCCAGACCTGCTCCACCTCGAAGGTGGGCGTCACCGGGAGCTCCAGCGGAATGGGCTCGAGCGCGGCCGTCTGCTCGCTCACCACCAGCGCCCAATGGAACGCCGGGTTGCTGAACTGCGCGAGCCGACCGCGCTGCAGCGTGCGCGTGCCGTCGATGAAGCGCGTCCCTCCGCCCGGCACCTCGACCCGCGCGATGGCATGGTTGAAGGCGTCGCTGCTCGGCGCCGCCTGCGGCAGGAAGAGGCCCGCCTCGCTGTCGACCAGCGCCGGCTCCGCGCGAAGGCCCGTCGCGCGCAGCAGCGACACCAGCAACAGCGCCGTGTCCTTGCAGTCGCCGAACCCGCGCTCCAACACCCACTCCGGCGCATGGGGCTGGTGGCTGTGCGCGCCCAGCTCCACGCCCAAGTAGCGGATGTCGTCTAGCACGAAGCGCACGATGGACTCGGCGCGGCCCTCGTCGGGGAGCGCCCGGAAGCGCTGCACCGCCTCGTCGAAGCGCGCGCCCTTCGCCGGCACGTTGAACAGCCTGGCGGCCCACGCCGCGACGTCGTGCCAGTCGCTCCAGTCAGAGAAGGTGACCCACGCGCCCTGCACCACGTCATCGGGCACGTTGGTCTCGAACTCGAACGGCTTCAGGTCGTGGAGGTCCCACCGGTAGACGCTGGCGCCGCCCTCGTTGGTGAGCTCGGGGAACGCGAGGCCGCCGAAGGACTTCAGCTTGAGCGGGCGCGGCCGCTGCCACACGAGGCGCAACCGCGAGTGGTCGATGGCCTCGCTCCACACCGGCGCGGCGCTCCAGTCGAAGTGGCCGTCGAAGACCGGGTTCTCGCCGGTGATGGTGCTGGCCACCTCGATGATGTCGCCCGGGCGCACGTCGCGCAGCTCCACCTCCAACGCGAGGCGGCCGTCGTAGAGGCTCTCGGTGCGCTCGGCCTCGCGCTGCACCACGTGCGCGTCTTCGGGGTGCCACGCGTCGCGCCGCCTGCCGTCGCGCCACACCCAGAAGCCGTGCAACGTCAGCTTCGACCAGGTGGGGTCCCACTCCAGCGACCGGTGGGCGAGCGACTCGACGCCGCCCACGGTGAGCACCTTCCACGCGTCGTGCCGGTAGACCTCCACCGTCTTCGCCGCGCGCACCTGCACGTCACGCAGCAACAGCCGTGATTCGCCGTCGCCGACCCCGCCGTCTGCCGGGAGCTCCACGCGCTCGACCCACGCAGGGGGCGGTGCCACCGGCGGCAAGGGGTTCGCCAGCGTCACCACCATCAACCAACCCGTCAGCACCATGCAGACTCCGTGTACAACGCGCGCCGCAGCCGCACCTATGTTTCTCGAACCAGACGCCTTCGTTGTCCGCAAGACCCGCTGGGGTCGCGGAGTCTTTGCCCGCCGTGAACTCCCCGCCGGGTACGTCATCGGCGACTACCTCGGCATCGTCGATGTGCCGCGCGACGAAGGCGTCGACGCGCTCTACGCGATGATGTTGTCGCTCTACCGCTGGGTGTACCCGGAGCGGCCGAAGCACACCGAAGGCGTGCACGTGGTGAACCACTCGTGCGAGCCGAACGCCGGCATCTTCCCGTTTCGCGGGCACGTGCTGCTGTCGACGACGCGGCGGGTGTTCAAGGGCGAGGAGCTCTCGTTCGACTACTGGATGACGCAGCCGGAGGCGGGCGAAGACTGGCACCCGTGCCTGTGCGGGAGCTCGTTCTGCCGCGGCTCGTTCTCGATGGGCTCCGCGCGGCAGGAGGAGCTGGTGCGGCGCCTGTTCATCAGCCGCGAATGGGCCGGCGCGAAACGAAAGGTGCGCGTGGGCGAGAAGCTGCCGCCGCTGCCGCGCTACCCGAAGTCGACGCGCGACCTCGCCGCGTACAACGTGTTCGCGCACCCGACGTTGCCGCCGGTGAAGGTCGATGACACGAAGCTCGACCACGCGCGGCTTCGTGGACTCAT
>CAMLFP010000146.1 GCA_946479335.1 uncultured Archangium sp. | reverse complement strand
TGCGAGAAGCCCTTCGACCACCGCCTGGAGTGCGCGGTGATTCTCTTCGAGCCGAAGCACATGCGGGTGACCAGCTACCTCGCGGGCACGCCGGGCTCGGTGGTGTGGGCCTCGAGTGAAGAGGGGCGCTCCATCGCGCTCGACGGGCACCACGCGGCGCTGGAGCGCAAGATGCTGCGCGAGGCGGCGGATCATTTCTCGAACGCGAAGGCGGTGCAGCTCGCGGCGTCTGATCTGATCATGATCCCCAGTGCGGGGTTCGTGGGGCGCGGCGCGCGCGGCTCGTCGAACGGCGCGCGGGTGCTGCACGACGTGGCGAACGCGCAGCTCGGCGAGGAGCCGCTGCGCGTGGTGACGTTGGCGAAGAACGGCTTCTGGGCCGACTTCCAGAAGTCACGCCGCGGGCAGAGCGCGCCCTCGGGCGACATCCGGTTGGCGGCGGTGCGCGCCGTCTCTCCGCCGCTGGTGACGACGCTGCCGGCGGAGCGCTCGGTGAGGAGCTTCCGCTCGCGGCGCTACGAGGTGTCGTGTCTCGCGGGCACGAACGACGTCTTCACGCTGCTGCCGCTGCACCACGACCGTCAGGTGCTGGTGTGGCTCTCGCCGGTGAACGGCGCGCTGCCCGACGGAGCGCTGGAGAAGGTGCTGCCGCCCATCACCGCGCTGCTCGATGGAGAGACCGGTGACAACGAGAACCCGCGGCGCGCGGGGCGGGAGGCGCTCGCGGCGCTGGGCGCTCCCGAGGGCAGCGTGCGGATGGCGCTCATCCAGCTCTTCGATGAGTACGAGCGCGTGAAGTACTGGCGGCACGGGTGGAAGCAGCCGCTGGCGCTGGGCCCGCGGGGGCTGCGCGGCGACGGCATGCAGCAGTTCGACGAGGGCGGCGAAGCGACGGTGCACGAAGGCAGCCGCCTCTTCTTCCCCGGCGCGCTGTCGTACGAAGGCCAGTTCTCCGCGGGCGCGGAGTTCTCGCGCGTGTGGCTCGGCGGGAAGGCCTCGCGGCTCTACGCGGCGCTGAGCGCGCACTGGAAGACCAAGAAGACCGAGCGCGCGCTGCAACAGCTGGCGTTGGCCGCGCGCAGCGACGAGCCCGAAGCCGACCTCTCCGGGCTCGCGTTGGTCACCGGCGTGCCGGTGTAGTCAGCCGCGCGCCTTGACCGCGGCGAAGGCGAGACCCTGCGCGTTCAACTCGAGGTCGAAGTTGATGAGCTTCTGCTGCTCCGCGGTCGGCTTGAAATGGAGCCGCGCGAGCAGCTCGTTCTCGAGCTTCCAGCGCAGCGCCTGCTCGAGCGTGCCCTGCTCGTCACCGCTGGCCTTGCCCTCGTCGAACAGCTTCGTGGAGAACTCCAGCCACGAGAGCAGCTGCGCGCCGATGGCCTCGACGTCTTCGAAGACGCCGAAGTGCGTGAGCGCCACGGCCTTCGGCTTGAGCGCCATGACTCTGCGCACCGAGTCCATCGCCGCGGGCCCATCGAAGTCGGTGGGCGAGGTGCTGGGGAAGGCGAAGCGCCCGTGCGCCTGCAGCGCCGGGTACACGAGCCCGAAGGTGTCGCCGGTGAACACCACGTTCTGCGCTTCATCGTGGATGACGAAGTGGTGGTTGGCGTGGCCGCGGGTGTGCAGGAAGCGCAGCGTCTGGCCGCCCAGCGTCTCGGTGGCGCCGTCCTCGAGCGCCTTCACGCGCGTAGCGTCGATGGGCGAGATGGTGCCGTACAGCGCATCGAACGCCTCCGCGCCGTAGACCTGCCGCGCGCTCGCCACGAGCCGCGAGGGGTCAATCAAGTGCCGCGCCGCGCGCGGGTGCGCCAACACCGTCGCGTTCGGGCAGTGCTGGAGCAGCGCGCCGGTGCCGCCCGCGTGGTCGAGGTGGACGTGGGTGACGATGATGAACTTCACCGCCTCTGGCGTCAGCCCCGCGTCGGAGAGCGCCTGGAGCAGCCGCGGCACCGCGTGCGTGGTGTTGGTCTCGATGAAGGCGACCTCGCCCTGCTCTTCGCGCAGGTACGCGGCGGCGAGCTGCGGAGCGACGTACTGCGAGTCGATGGTGACGAGGCGACCCATCACTGGTCCTCGTGGCGCTTCTTGTCCTTCTTCTTCTTCTTTTCGGACTTCTCGGTCTTCTCCGCGCCGGGGAACTCGTTGTGCCCGTGGTGCACGCCGACGTCGCGGAGCATCTTGCGCACCTCGAGGCCGTGCATCTCCTCCTGGGCGATCTGCGTGCGCGCGAACTCCTCGAGGTAGACGGAGCGGTCTTCGACCTCGTCGAGCAGCGCCTTGTAGATGTCGAGGGCGGCGCGCTCGTGGTTGAGCGACTCCTCGAGGATGTCCTTCACCGAGTGTTTGTACGTCTCGGGGATCTCCGCGATGGACAGCGTGGGGTGCCCGCCGAGCCCGACGAGGATCTCACCGGCGGTCTGCGCGTGCAGGAGCGACTCGGTGGCCTGCGTCTTCATGAACTGCACGATGGGGATGCGGTTCGGCCCCGCCACCATCAGCGAGTAGTGCGTGTACCGGACCACGCCGGCGAGCTCGAACTCCATGATGCGGTTGAGCAGCTTCTGCGTGGCCTTGACGTCGAGCTCTTTCATGCGGCGCTTTCTAGCGCCATCTCCGCGCTTGCGCCTGTCTCAAAGCCCGTGCAGACACCCGCACTCCGTAGATGCGCGCGCCGCTCAACGACACCGAGCTCGACGAGAGACTGGCCGCCATCGGGCTGGTGCGTGACCACTCGGGCACCGCGCCGCCGCCCTCGAAGAACCGCACCGTGCTGTGCAAGACGCGCGAGGGCCGCAAGCGCGTGCTGGTCAAGATCGCCGACGGGCCGGGCAACGTGGGCGTGCTGCGCGAGGGCTCGGTGCTGGAGCGCGTCTCGCCGCTCTCGAAGGCGCCGAAGAGCCCGCTGCACCTGCCGAACGTGCACGCCTTCGACCCCGCGCACGGCCTGCTGGGCCTGGAGTGGATTTCAGGCGGGGAGACGCTGCACCACTTCCACCGGCGCAGCGGGCAGTACCCCGAGGAGGTCGCGCAGCAGGTGGGCGACGCGCTGGGGTTCCTCCACCGCAGCAGCCGTGAAGGCCGCAGCCACTACGCGCTGGCCGACACCTTCCGCGACGAGTCAGACCTGCTGGAGTGTTTCCTGCGCATGCGGCCCGACTTCTACGCGCGGCTCTCGAGCGCGGGCATCGACTTCTTCGGCAGCGTGCAGGGCGACGCGCACGCGATGCAGGGGTTGCAGGCGCTCTCGGCGCAGCAGTCGCGCGAGACCGAGAACGCGCTGCTGCACGGCGACCTCCGGCAGGCGAATCTGCTGCGCGTCTCGAAGGCGCCGAAGCCGCAGGTGGTGTACCTCGACTGGGAGCTCTCGTTCTGGGGCGACCCGGCGCGCGACCTCGGCAGCCTGCTGTCTGACTACGTGCTGGGGTGGATCGCGCCGGAGCACCGCAGCGAGGTGTTGCCGCGGCCGGTGTTGGAGACCTTCGCGCATGCGCTGTTGGAGGCGTACGCGCGCGCGAGAGAGCCGAGCTTCAGGCTGACGCCCGACTTTCAGCAGCGCGTGGTGCGCTGGGTGGGCACGGCGCTGCTCATCTCGGTGTACGGCATCTCGCACTACGAGCAGCACCTCGACGAGCGGGCGCGCGGCGTGGCGCGGCAGGCGCGCGAGATGCTGGGCAAGCCCGCCGAGTGGCAGACGCTGCTGTGGGGGGCCCTGTAGATGGACGCCTCGAACGACGCGCGGGTGCGCTACTTCCACGCGCGGAAGTTCTCGCTGCGGCCCGGTGAAGAGCCGGAGCTGGCGCGCGCGTCGGGTGACTCCGGCTTCGTGGCGCACCTCGCGGCGTGCAGCGGCGGCGCGACGGGGTGGGACTGGAGCTTCCGCATGGTGCGGGTGAGCCCCAACTGGGCCTTCGTCAGCGATGGGCGCGTGACGTTGTTCGTCGACGAGCCGGGGCAGTACGTGCCGAGCGACGCGAAGAACGGCGACGCGGTGGCGCTGCGGCTGCCGCGCGCGCGGGAGAACCTGTACCCGCACCGCTTTTCATTGTTCGGTGGGCAGGGCGGCTGCGTGGTGGGGCACGGCTTCACCAAGTACTTCGTTCCGGTGACGTACGAGGCCGCACCCGCGCTGGTGGAGGCGTGCTCGAGCAAGTGGGCTGATCAGCTGCGCTTCTCGCTGCACGTGGCGAACTCGCCGCACGACTACGAGCGTGCCGACGCGGCCATCATCGACGTGGGCGTGCAGGACGAGCCGGGCGTGTTGAAGCTCCTCGAGGTCTTCTCGCGCGTGGCGAAGCATGGGCTGCAGCCGCGCGGTGTGCCGTTCAGCGCCACGGAGGGCCCGCTGGGCACCACGAAGGCGCACGCCAAAGAACGCGGAGATCTGGCCGACGGGTACGGCTGGCGCGTCGCGACGGAAGCCACGCAGCGGTGATCACCCAGTCACCGCGTCGTGCGGCGGTACGTCCACGCCCGCGCGCTCGAGCACCAGCTCCACCACCACTCGTGCACGGTTGAAGACATCGGCGAGCACCTCCGCACGTGTTGTCGCAGAGAGGAACCGGGCGTCTGCGGGCCGCGGAGGCGATGAGACGACTCGGTGGCGGCGGTGAGCGGAGGAAGCGCGCGTCGAAGAGTCAGCACCCAGTTGGGCGGGGGGCGGCGTGCGGGAGCTCAAAAATTGAAAACCGGGAGCTCCACAGCTTGAGCCCGTGCGGTTCGTACCGGAGAGCCTGTCGGCGACGTGCAGGGCGCCTGAGCGTCGAAGGTGCGCCCTCCTCCACGGCTTCAGGTCACGCGGGTGATGGTGGCCGAGGTCGCGCCGCGCGGGCGGACAAACTCGACCTCATCACCTTCGCGTTGCTCCAACAGCACGCGCGCCAGCGGCGATTCAACGCTCAGCTTCTCGGCGCCGTTCGCTTCATCAGGCCCCACGAGCGTCAGCGTCTGTTCGCGCCCGTCTTCCCACGCGAGCGTCACGGTCGAGCCGAAGCGCACCGTGCCGTCAGCGGGAGGCACTTCAACCACGCGCACGCTCTCCAGCGTCGCGGAGAGCAGCGCGAGCCGGTGCTTCCCGGCGTCATCGAGCTTCACACCGCGCAGCGCTTCGATTTCAGCGAGCAGCGCCTTGTACCCGTCGGGGGTCATCGGGCGTTCAGCGCCGCGCGCGGCGCGCGCCACGTTGCGGCCCAGCACCGCCTCATCGGGAGTTTCTTCGCTGGTAAACGCCTTCGACATGGAGCCTCATTTACGCCCATGAAGCTGGAAACGCCGCTCTCGAAGAAGCTGGGCCTCAGGTACCCGTTGGTGGCCGCGCCGATGTTCCTCATCTCGAACAAGGAGATGTTGGTGGCGGGCGCGGAGGCCGGAATCCTCCCGTGCATGCCGTCGCTGAACGCGCGCACGCCCGAGGCGTTTCGCGAAGACCTGAAGTGGGTGCGCACGAAGACCGACAAGCCCATCGGCATCAACCTGACCATCGGGCTGACGCCGCCGGAGCGCGTGGAGGCCGACCTGCAGACGTGCATCGACCTGAAGGTGCCGGTCATCGTCACCAGCTACGGCAACCCGTCAGCGCTGGCGAAGCGCGCGCACGAGCACGGCATCACCGTCTTCCACGACGTCATCTCGCTGAAGCACGCGCAGAAGGCGGTGGGCGCGGGGGTCGACGCCATCATCGCGGTGGCGGCGGGCGCGGGTGGGCACGCGGGCACCATCTCTCCGTTCGCGTTGGTGCCGTGGCTGCGCGACGAGCTCCAGGTGCCCATCATCGCGGCGGGGGCCATCAGCACCGGGGCGCAGGTGGTGGCGTCTTTGGCGCTGGGCGCGGAGCTCTGCTACCTCGGCACGCGCTTCATCGCGTCGACGGAGTGCGGCGCGACAGATCAATACAAACATCTGGTCACCCACAGCTCGCCGGAAGACCTTGTCTATACAGACAAGGTGTCTGGCGTGAACGCGAACTTCTTCAAGGCGACCATCCCCGAGAACTTCACGGCCGACCGCAGCCCCGAGGGCGCCAAGCGCTGGAAGGACATCTGGAGCGCGGGCCACGGCGTGGCGCAGATCCACTCCGTGAAGCCGATGAGCGCCATCGTCGAAGACCTGGCGCGCGAAGCCCACGACACCCTGGCGCGGCTCACCGCATGAGGCCCGCGCTGCTGACCTGCGCGCTGGCGTTCACCGCGTGCGTGAAGAACATGCCCGACCCGAGGGAACACATGGAGTCACTCCACATCGTGCAGGCGGGCGCGCCGGTGCTGCGTGAACCCGCGAAAGACGTGACGCCCGAGCAGTTGGCGACCCCGGAGTTCCAGAAGCTGATCAGCACCATGATCGAGACCATGCGCGCCGCGCCGGGCGTGGGCCTCGCCGCGCCGCAGATCGGCGTGAACCTCCGGGTGCTGGTGCTCGAAGACCGCGCCGACCTGATGGCGTCGCTCAGCGAGCAGGAGAAGCAAGAGCGCGAGCGCGTGCCGGTGCCGGTGCGCGTGTTCATCAACCCCACGCTGACGCCCATCGGCGACGAGAAGGTCGGCTTCTTCGAGGGCTGTCTCTCGGTGGCGGGCTGGGCGGGCTACGTGGAGCGCGCCCGCGAGGTGGAGGTCACCGGGCTCGACGAGAAGGGCCAGCCGCAGACGTGGCGGGTGAAGGGCTGGCCGGCGCGGATCCTCCAGCACGAGGTCGACCACCTGCTGGGGACGCTCTACATCGACCGCATGAACACCCGGAGCTTCGGCACGCTGGCGCAGGTGAAGGAGCGCTTCGGCGGCAAACCCATCGCGCAGGTGCGGACCGAGCTGGGGCTCTGAATGCTGACGTTGTTGCTCACGGTGGCGCTCCACGCCGCGCCGGCCGCGCTCGAACCTGCCGCGCGCGAAGACGACGTCCCGACGTCAGCCGTCGCGCAGCCCACGAACGACGGCGCGACGAAACCAGAGAGGCCCGCGCCGCAACCACTCGCGCCGCTGCCGGAGCTCAAGCCTACGTACACCGCGCCGCGCGGCCTCTTCGTCGGCGACGAGTGGCGGTACAAACCCGGCGAGCCCGCGGGCATCTGGTTCCTGCACTGGTGGAAGCGCGCGTTCGCCGACCTCCTCGCGATCCCCACCAGCGTGGTGCGCTGGGAGCCGTACGACTACGCGCTCTTCGGCGCGAACCTCGCCCTCCCCATCGCGATGGGCGTGCCGCTCGACTGGCCCGCGCAGGGGCGGCTGCCGGCGGCGCGGGGGCGCTCCATCGATGCGCGGTGGCAAGACGCGCTCCACACGTGGACCGGCGGGAGCTGCGACTTCGGCGCGCCGCAGCCGTGCGGCACCGGCGGCTTCCACGTCTTCACGCGGAAGACCGACCTCGCCATCGTCAGCGTCGCCAGCGCCATCGCGCCGGTGATGTTGTTGGTGTCGTCGCTGGCGAACAAGGAGCCGTTCATCGAAGCGAGCGCGCTGGCGCTCGAGGCGCTGGCGTTGACGCAGTTCTACCACGTGACCTTGAAGGTCCTCACCGGGCGCGACGGCGTGTTCGGCAACGGCGGCGCGGGCGACTACCACGGGCCGACGCTCAACTACTTCCCCGCGGGCACGCCGTCGGGGCACGCGGCGAGCTTCTTCGCCATCGCCGGCGTGTACGCGACGTACTTCCGCGAGCCGTGGCTGCAGGTGCTGATTCTGGGCGCGGCGGGCTTCTTGTCGGCGATGCTGGTCATCGACGACCTGCACTTCACCTCCGACGTCGTGGTGGGCGCGGCGATGGGCTACCTCGTCGGGCGCTGGGTGGTGGAGCACCGCTCGAGCGTCTACACCTACGGGCCGGGCGGGCTGCCGGTGCGGCTCAAGGGCGTCGGGCCGGTACCGGTGAGCGGGAGCGGCGCCGCGCTGGCCGCGACTTTCTCGTTCTGAATTCCCCCCCGCGCGTGTAGACCTTGGCGGTTCACGTGAAGTCCTTCGCTCCCGTCGCCATTGCCATCGTCGTGCTGGCGCTGCTGCAGTGGCTGACCGCCGGCAGCGAGTACTTCATCTACCTCGCGCTGCTGGTGGGCGTGAACGTGGTGCTGGCGGTGTCGTTGAACGTCATCAACGGCATCACCGGGCAGTTCAGCATCGGCCACGCGGGCTTCATGGCGGTGGGCGCGTTCTCGTCGGCGCTGCTCTCGCAGGTGCTGGGCGAGTACCGCATCGGCGCGCTGCCCGAAGGCGTCGAGCACCAGCTCTTCTTCGTCCTCTCGCTGCTGGTGGGCGGGCTGGTGGCCGGCGGCTTCGGTTTCCTGGTCGGCCTGCCGAGCCTGCGGCTGAAGGGCGACTACCTCGCCATCGTCACGCTGGGCTTCGGAGAGATCATCCTCGTGGTGGTGCGCAACACGCCGGCGCTGGGCGGCGCGCTGGGCCTGTCGAACACGCCGCAGCACACCACGCTGTTCAGCGTGTGGTTCGCGGTCTTCCTGGTGGTGCTCTTCTCGAAGCGGCTGCTGTCGGCGTCGCACGGGCGCAACCTGGTCGCCATCCGCGAAGATGAGATCGCCGCGGAGGCGATGGGCGTCGACACCACGAAGTACAAGGTGAAGGCCTTCGTGGTCTCGAGCTTCTTCGCCGGCGTGGCGGGCGGGTTGTTCGCGCACTTCCAGAGCATCATCACGCCGGGCGACTCCTTCAGCTTCGTGAAGTCGATGGAGATCGTGGTGATGATCGTCGCCGGCGGCCTCGGCAGCACGACGGGCGCGGTGGTGGCCGCGGTGGTGCTGACGCTGTTGCCGGAGGGCATGCGCGCGCTCTTCCTCGCGGTGGGCGGTGACAACGCGTCGCTCGCGCAGAGCATCGACCAGCTGCGCAAGCCCATCTTCGGCGTGCTGCTGGTGGTGATGATGCTGACGCGGCCGCAGGGCCTGTTCGGCACGCACGAGGCGTGGGACTGGCTCAAGAAGAAGAGGGCCGCGTCGTGAGCGCGCCGCTGCTGAAGGCCGCGAACGTCTCCATCCGCTTCGGGGGCCTGAAGGCGCTCACCGGCTTCAACCTGGAGATCCACCAGGGTGACCTGCAAGGGCTCATCGGGCCGAACGGCGCGGGCAAGACCACGGCGTTCAACGTGCTGACCGGCGTGTACCTCCCGACTGAGGGCGAGGTCTTCGCGGGCGGCACGAAGCTCAACGGCAAGCGGCCGTACCAGATCAACCGGCTCGGGTTGGCGCGCACCTTCCAGAACATCCGCCTCTTCAAGCAGTCGACGGTGTTGGACAACGTGCGCGTCGCCATCCGCGCGAGTTCCGGCTGGGTCGCCTCGCTGCTGCAGACGCCGGGCTTCCGCGCCGAGGAAGCCGCCATCGAGAAGCGCGCGCGCGAATTGCTCGAGGTGATGGGGCTCTCGCACCGCGTCGACGAGCTGGCGCAGAGCCTCCCGTACGGCGAGCAGCGCCGGCTGGAGATTGCCCGCGCGCTGGGCACGCAGCCGAAGGTGCTGCTCCTCGACGAGCCCGCCGCCGGCATGAACACGCGCGAGAAGGCCGACCTGATGGTGCTGATCCGCGAGCTGCGGCAGCGCTTCGAGTTGGGCATCCTCGTCATCGAGCACGACATGAAGCTGGTGATGGGCATCTGCGAGAAGCTCACCGTGTTGGACCACGGCGAGACCATCGCCTCGGGTGACCCGGCGGCGGTGCGCGCCAACGACAAGGTCATCGAGGCCTACCTCGGGGAGGCGCCCGCGCATGGCTGAGATGAAGAAACTCGGCGAACGCCCCGCGCGCGAGCCGTGGCTCGACGTGAAGGACCTCTCGGTGAACTACGGCGCCATCAAGGCGCTCAAGAACATCTCGCTCTCGGTGGGCAAAGGCGAAGCGGTCGCGCTCATCGGTGCGAACGGCGCGGGCAAGACGTCGACCCTGCGCGCGGTGTCGGGGATGCTCAAGCCCGCGGGCGGCGTCATCACGCTGCACGGCGAGAACATCACCGGGCTCAAGTCGCACCAGCTGGTGCCGAAGGGGCTGGCGCACGCGCCGGAAGGCCGCGGGATTTTTCCGAACCTCACGGTGCAGGAGAACCTCGACCTCGGCGCGTACCTCCGTCACGACAAGGACGGCATCGCCGCCGACGCGAAGAAGGCGTTCGGCTACTTCCCTCGCCTCGAAGAGCGCCGGGCGCAGATGGCGGGCACGCTGTCGGGCGGCGAGCAGCAGATGCTGGCCATCGCGCGCGCGCTGATGTCGCGGCCGACGTTGCTGCTGCTCGACGAGCCATCGCTGGGCCTCGCGCCGCAGGTGACGCAGACCATCTTCAAGATCCTCAAAGAGGTGAACGCGCAGGGCATGTCGATTCTGCTCGTCGAACAGAACGCGCACCTCGCGCTGGGGCTCGCGCAGTGGGCCTACGTGCTGGAGACCGGCGAGCTGGTGATGGAAGGCACAGGCGCGGCGCTGTTGCAGAGCGAAGAGATCCGCAAGGCCTACCTCGGCGAGTAACTCCCTCTCCCCTGGGGAGAGGGTCTCGCGAAGCGAGGGGTGAGGGGCGGCCGACGTCGCCACAACACCAGCAGCGAGAGCGCGCCGAACAAACCGGAGACACTCGCGCAGCCCTTGTCGGGCGTCGCGGGCGTGGGCTCGAACTCCGTCATCGTCTGCTGAATCCACTCGAGCACCACATCGACGCGGCCGTCCCACCCGGCGTCGTGACAGTTGGGCCCGTCGGAGACGACGGCGACGAGCTCTTCGTGCCCATTGCGGGTGACGAAACCGGGACCACCCGAGTCATACGTACAGGTTTGCGCGGTCGCTCCCACAGACCAGACAATCAAGTCATCGACCTGCGTGATGGGGAACGTGGCTTCGCGCTTCACGCCGGAGCCGGTGCCCGCGGTTTCATCATTCACCCCGAAGCCGACGTGACGAATCGCGGTGCCGACATCGGCCTGCGTCAGCGGCGCGCTCGCCAGCGCGACGGGCGTGGCGTCGGCGTCGGCCTCCAACTGCCAGAGCGCGAAGTCATAGGGCGCGCCCTCCGCGGTGTAGTTCGGGTGGCGCACCTGCTGGAGCGCCTTGATGCGCTTCGGGAACTTCGTCACGTCAGCCGCGAAGTCGACCTTGTACAAATCTGACGGGCCGAAGACCTCGACGCAGTGCCCGGCGGTCAGCACCGTGCGTTTCCCGATGAGCGTGCCGGAACAGAACGCAAACCCGTCGTATTCGAGCGCGACCACCGCGGGGTCCGCCGGGTCTGGCGTCCCTCCGACGATGGACAGAATAGACAATACAATCAGCGCGCTCATGCGACTTCGGTGGGGTCACGACCTGCGAATGTCTCAACTGAGAGCCCGGCGCGCAGCGCCTCGTGCTCGGGAGTCCCCAACGTGGAGAGCAGATCTTCCGGCCCGTGTACGAACTTCTGCACCAGCGCCGCGACGCGACCGCGCGCTTCCTCGAGCCGTGCCCGGGAGACGACGCCCTGCTCCACCGCGCGCACCAGCGCTTCGATGGCCGCGCGCTGCACGTCGGCGCGATGACACACGAGGAAGGAATCGACGCCGGCGTTGATGCCGTCGACCACGGCGCGCTCCACCGAGAAGTGCGAGGCGATGGCCTTCATCTCGAGATCGTCGCTGACCACCAGCCCGGTGAAGCCGAGCTCGCGGCGCAGCACGCCGTCCATCACCGCTTTGCTCATCGTCGCGGGCACGCCCTTGTCGAGCGCCTCGAAGATGACGTGCGCGGTCATCACCGACGCGAGGCCGGCGTGCGCGTACGCGGCGAAGGGCAGCAGCTCGACTTCACGCAGGCGCTCCAGCCCGTGCGGGAGCGACGGCAGGTCGTGATGCGAGTCTTGCGAGGTGTCACCGTGCCCGGGGAAGTGCTTGGCGCACGACGCGACGCCGCCGGCCTCGAGGCCACGCGCCAGCGCCACGCCGAAGCGCGCCACCTCGCGCGCGTCGCGATGAAACGAGCGGTCGCCGATGACGGGGTTTGCGGGGTTGGTGTCGACGTCGACGACGGGCGCGAAGTCGAAGTCGAAGCCCATCGCGCGGCACTCCAGCGCCAGCAGTCGGCCCGCGCGCTCCACCAGCGAGAGGTCGCCAGTGAGGCCCAGTTGCCGCATCGGCGGCAGCGCAGTGAAGGGCGCGCCCCGCAGCCGCGCCACGCGACCGCCTTCCTGGTCGACCGACGCGATGAGCGGGCGCCCGGCGTGGGTCTTGAGCGCGCGCACCAGCGACGCAATCTGCGGCGCGTTCTCCACGTTGCGCTTGAAGAGGATGACCCCGCCCACGCCGTCGGAGATGAGCTTCTTCACCTCCGCGTCAGGCGACGTTCCCGGGAAGCCGACGATGAACAGACTCGCGCACTCGTTGAACAGGCTCATCGCGCGCCGTTCTCGCACGGACCTCGTGGGCGCGCAGTGCCCTTCGTCGCGACGTCAGGTGCTGCCGCGCGGCACCACGCGCACCGGGAGTTCCACGTACCCGTTCTGCTTCCGCGGCACGTCGAGCAGCGCCACGAGGAACCACTCGATGG
>CAMLFP010000145.1 GCA_946479335.1 uncultured Archangium sp. | reverse complement strand
CTTTTCCTTGCAGAGTTTGCGCAACAGCGAGATGATCTGCGCCTGGATCGACACATCAAGAGCGGTGGTCGGCTCATCGGCAATCACCAGTTTGGGCGATGCCGCAAGCGCAAGTGCGATCACCACACGCTGGCGCATGCCGCCAGAAAACTGATGCGGATAATGATTGACGCGCTCTTCGGGCGAAGGAATGCCGACATCCCGCAAAAGCTGCACGGCGCGTTCGCGGGCCTGCGCCTTGTTCAGACAAAGATGCCTGCGGATGGTTTCATCGAGCTGCGCGCCGACGGTAAACAGCGGATTGAGCGAGGTGAGCGGGTCCTGGAAGATTGCGCCGATCTCCCGGCCGCGAATTTTCTCCATGGCCCGGTCGTCAAGCGTATCAATGCGCTGCTGTCCAAGCCAGACCTCACCGCCAGCAATATGGCCGGGTCGCTCGAGCAGCCCCTGGATCGCCAAGCCGGTCATAGACTTTCCGGCGCCCGATTCACCCACCACACCGAGGATTTCACCAGGGCGAATGGACAGGCTGACATCTCGACGCGCTGGGGGAGAAGGCGCGCGCCTTCCGCGTCGCCGAGGAGGCCTTCGCGCGGCTGCACGTGCTGCCGACCATCGCGCGGGAGGCGGCCGTCGCCAGCCGCCGCACCGACCGCCTCGCGCAGGCCATCGAGCGCGTCCGCGGCGTGCTGGGCTTGCGCTACGACGACCTCGCCTCGCGCAAGGTGCTGGCGCAGCTGCTGGCCGACGCCGGGCGCATCGACGACGCGGTGGTGGAGTACCGCAAGCTGCTGACGTTGGACCCCTACGACCAGAGCGCGATGCTGCGCCTCGCGGAGCTGCTGTCGGCCAACGGCCGCCTCGACGAGGCCCGCGGCGTCTTCGAAATCGCCCGCCTCGCCGCGCCTGAAGAGCCGGAGGTCTACGAGCGCGAAGGCCGCGCGCTGCTGCACGCCGACGAGCGCGACGCGGCGCTGGCCTCGTTCCAGAAGGCGCTGGAGCTCCGCCCGCAGAACCCGGCGCTCAAGGAGGTGCTGCGCAGCCTCCGCGGCGAAGACGGGTCGACGGCCACGCCCGAGGCCTTCGCGCTCGCGCCGCTGCTCGCCGAGAAGTTCTCCGCCGACGGGCAAGACGCCGTCACGCTGGCCGAGGTGACGCACGTGCGCGTGCAGACCAGCGGGTTGTCGAGCCGCTTCCAGCAGCTGGTGGTGAAGGTGCTCAACCAGCGCGGCGTCGAGTCGTTCCGCGCGCTGCCCATCACCTGGTCGCCCGACCGCCAGGAGGTGCGCGTGTTGAAGGCCCGCATCACCAAGCCCGACGGCAGCATCGTCGATTCGTTCGGCGACGAAGAGCGCGCGATGAACGAGCCGTGGAGCGGCATGTATTACGACGCCCGCGCGCGGGTGCTCTCGTTCCCCGCGCTGGCGCCCGGCGACGTGCTGGAGATTCAGTGGCGCACCGACGACACCGCCGTCGAGAACCTCCTCTCGAACTACTGGGGCGACGTCGACACGCTGCAGGGCCTCGTGCCGCGCCGGCACTACCGCTACGTCGTCGACATGCCCGCGTCGCGCCCGCTGGCGTGGAACCAACAGACGCTCCCGAAGTGGGTGACGGCGCAGAGCACCACCACCGGCGACCGCACGCTGTACCGCTTCGAGGCCACCGACGTGGCGCGCATCATCCCCGAGCCGAACATGCCGGGCTGGGCCGAGTCGTCGCCGGTGCTGCACCTCTCGACGTACCAGAACTGGGAGCAGGTCGGCCGGTACTACTGGGGCCTCGTCCGCGACCAGTTGACGACGAATGACGAGCTCAAGAAGACCGTCGATACGTTGCTCAAGGGCATCGACCGCAACGACACGCAGAAGGTCGTCGCGGCGCTGTACGACTTCGTGGTCACCAACACGCGCTACGTCGCGCTGGAGTTCGGCATCCACGGGTACAAGCCGTACCGGGTGACGCAGGTGTTGGCGCGCCGCTTCGGCGACTGCAAAGACAAGGCGTCGCTCATCTACGCGATGCTGAAGCTGGCCGGCGTCGACGCGCGGCTGGTGCTGCTGCGCATGCGGCACCTCGGCACGCTCTCGCCGGAGGTCGCGTCGTTGGCCGCCTTCAACCACGCCATCGCCTACGTGCCGAAGCTGGACCTCTTCCTCGACGGCACCGCCGAGTTCCACGGGAGCCGCGAATTGCCCACCGCCGACCGCGTCGCCAACGTGCTGGTCGTCGAGCCCGATGGCGTCAGCCGCTTCTTCACCACGCCCGAGGCGAAGCCCGACGACAACCTCACCACGATGAAGTTGAACGTCACGCTGAAGCCCGACGGCAGCGCCTCCGCGCAGGGTGAAGTGGTGGCCACCGGCCAGGCCGCGCCCGAGTTCCGCCGGCTCTTCGAGACGCCCGCCACCCGCGTCGCGTCGTTCGAACAGCAGTGGAGCCAGAGCTACCCCGGCCTCAAGGCCAGCGAGGTCACGGTGAGCGACGTGAAGAACCTCGAGCAGCCGGTGACGCTGAAGTTCACCTCCACCATGCCGCGCTTCGCGGAGGTGGGCCCCGGGCTGTTGCGCTTCTACCCCTTCGGCGCCGGCCGGGCCTTCACGCAGGCGCTCGCGCCGCTGACCGAGCGCCAGAGTGACGTCGTGTTCTCCGGCGTGTGGGCCAACGCGCTGGAGATGAACTACACGCTCCCGCCCAACTGGCAGATGCAGGACGCGCCCCGCGAAGTCGTGGAGGCGTCACCCTTCGGCGAGGCGCGCATCACCACCGAGAAGACGGCGACCGGCTTCTCAGTGAAGGGCCGCGTCACGCTGGCCACCGCGCGCGTCACCCCGAAGGACTACGCCGCCTTCCGCGCGTGGTTGATGAAGGTCGACCAGGCGTTCAGCCACAAGGTCGTCGCGCAGCAGGGCGGGCAGACCGCGTCACGCTGAAAATCCCTCTCCCCCGGGGAGAGGGTCCGCGGAGCGGGGGTGAGGGGCGCCACGGCTCTCGAGGGCATCACTTCTCGCATCGTACCGGCCGACCGCTCACCTCGGGCTTGCCTCTCGACGTCGAGCCACACTGGCTCAAGCGTCGGAACTCCCGATTTTCAAATTTCGAGCTCCCGCACGCCGCCGTCCGCCCAACTGTGCGCTGGCTCTTTCGCCGCACGCTGCCTCCACACACCGCCACCACCGAGTCGCATCTGGTTCTCGCGGCCCGCGGGCGCCCGTCGCCTCTCTGCATACACGTGCACGCTCACGACAACGTCCCAAGCGCGCGGCCGCATGTATGGTGCGCGCGCATGAGCCGCATCGCCATCATCATGGGCAGCAGCAGCGACTGGGACACGCTCCAGCACGCCGCGCAGACGCTGGAAGACTTCAAGGTGCCCAACGAAGTGCGCGTCATCTCCGCGCACCGCACCCCGGAGCTGATGTTCGACTTCGCCCGCACCGCCGCCGACGAGGGCTTCTCCGCCATCATCGCGGGCGCCGGTGGCGCGGCGCACCTCCCGGGCATGGTGGCCTCGCTGACGCCGCTCCCGGTGTTGGGCGTGCCCGTCGAGTCGAAGGCGTTGTCGGGCCTCGATTCATTGCTCTCCATCGTGCAGATGCCCGCCGGCGTGCCCACCGCCACCTTCGCCATCGGCAAGGCGGGCGCCATCAACGCCGCCCTCTTCGCGGTGCGCATGCTGGCCGTGAATGACGCCGGCCTGCGCGTGAAGCTGGCGGCCTACCGCGAAGCCGCCGCCGACAAGGCGCGTGCCTCGACGGCGGAGCTCGTGCTGCCGAAGCCGACGCGCGCAAAGAAGGCGCGGCGCTGAGATGGCCACGGTCGGCATCCTCGGAGGCGGGCAGCTGGGCCTGATGCTGGCTGACTCCCTCGACCGCCTCGGGCAGGGCGTGCTGGTGCTGGAAGGCGACCCCGACTCGCCGTGCGCGCGCCGCCGCTCCGGCGTGGTGAACGTGCCGCTCGCCGACTTCTTCTCGCGCGTCGACGTCGCCACCTTCGACACCGAGAACACGCCCGCCGGCCCGCTGCAGCCCTTCGCCGACAAGCTGCGGCCGTCGCTGCGCGTGCTGGAAATCACGCAGCACCGCGCGAAAGAGAAGACCTTCCTGCGCGACGGCGGCTTCCCCACCGTCGACTTCCGTGTGGGGGCGCCCGGCGACGACGTGCGCGCAGCGGTGCGGGCCTTCGGTTTCCCCTGCATCGCGAAGTCGGTGCTGGGCGGCTACGACGGCAAGGGCCAGTTCCGGCTCACCGGCGAGGCGGACCTCGCGCAGCTGCCACCCGACGCGCCCGGCGGCTGGGTGCTCGAGGAGGTGCTGTCACTCGAGGTCGAGCTGAGCTGCATCGTCGCGCGCGACCCGAAGCAGTCCGTCACCTTCCCCATCTTCGAGAACCTCCACACGCACCACGTGTTGGACTTCACCGTGCTGCCCGCCCGCGTGGAGCCGCGCCTGCAAGACGACGCGCGCCGCATCGCCGCCGGCATCGCCGACGCGCTGGCGTTGAACGGCCTGCTGACCGTGGAGCTCTTCGTCGGCGCCGGTCGCGATGGCGTGCGCCGCGTCTTCGTCAACGAGCTGGCGCCGCGCGTTCACAACTCCGGGCACGTGACGCGGCAGGCGTGCACCCTCTCGCAGTTCGACGCGCTGGCGCGGCTGCTCTCCGGCATCCCCGTGGTGCAGCCGGAGACGCACCGTGGCGCGTGGTGCATGGGCCAGCTGCTGGGTGACGTGTGGCTCGCGCAGGGCCGCACCGGCGGCGAGTTGGACCTCTCGGCGTGGCGCGACTTCCCCGACGTGGTCGACGTGTACCTCTACGGCAAGCGTGAGGCGCGCCGCGGCCGCAAGATGGGCCACTTCGTCACCCACGCCGACACGCCGGAGCGCGCGCTCGACCGCGCCCGCCTCTTCCGCGCCCGCCTGGAATCGCGGTGAGTGACGCGTCATCCGAGCTGACCCGGCTCCTGGAGCTCTGGCGTGCCGCGCGCCACGTCTCGACCTCGGAGCTCATCCACCGCGTCGGCGAGCTCGTCGACTTCACCCCGCCGCCGCTGACGAAGAAGTCGAAGAAGACCGCCATCGCCACCTGGCTCACCGAGACCCAACGCGAAGGCCCGGCGACGCTCTCCGCGCGGCTCACCCAGTTGATTCCGCTGTTGGCCGACGCCAGCGCGCCGACGGTGTGGCCGCTCTTCGAAGCGCTCTCGCTGCGCCCGCCCGACCCGCGCATCGCCACCCTCGCCACCCGCGTGCTGGTGCGCGACGTGAAGGCCGACCTGTGGAGCGACAAGATGCTGCGGCGGCTCCTCAACTGCGTGGAGGTGCACGGCGACCGCGGGCACTTCCTCGCGTTGGAGGCGGGGTTGCCGCGCACGGTGCTGCTGGAGGGCGTCGCCCAGCGCGCGGCGCGCTTGGTGAAGAAGGGGCTCGCCGAGACGCCGTCGGGCCCCGAGCTGCCGCAGTCGGAGCGCGCCGCCCTCGTCACCCAGAAGTGGGAGGTGGGCGAGCTGAAGTCGCAGCCCGACCTCTTCGCGCACGTCTACGAAGACCCGTTCGACCTCTCGCGGCGCCACGTGCTGGCCGACGCGCTGCAGGAAGCCGGCGACCCGCGCGGAGAGTTCATCGCGCTCCAGTTGGGGCGTCGCGACGAGAAGCGCCAGCGCGCGCTGCTCAAGGCGCACCGCAAGCAGTGGCTCGGCCCCTTCGCGCCCTACGCGGCCGACGCGCGCTTCGAAGAGGGCTTCGTCTCGGAGCTGCGCCTCAAGCCCCTCAAGCCCGCGCAGTTCAGCGCGCTGTCGGCGACCCGCGAGTGGGCGACGGTGAAGCGCGTGCGTCCGGGCGTCACGCAGCTCTCGCGGCACATGCTGTCGCTGGAAGACCCGGGCTACGTGCCGCACGAGGCCTTGCGCGCCGCGCTGCGCGCGAAGTTCCAACCGCCGCTGACGCTGCTCACCACCGAGTTCGAAGAGCCCGCGCACCTGGAGACGCTGCTCGCCTTCCCCCGGCTGCGCGGCGTCACGGTGCGCGCGCGGGGGCTGCGGGCGCTCGAGACGCTGCTCAAGACGCCGTGGCCCGCGCTCGAGTCACTCGGCGTCTTCCAGAGCAACCCCACCGACGCCGTCACCGCGTGGCTCTTCCACCGCGACGTGACGCGCGTGAAGAGCTTCGCGATTCACGACTGGCGCGGCTTCGACTCGTTGCTGATGGAGCGCGAGGGCACGGGCTTCGTGCTGCGGCTCCACAACGTGGTGCACCTCTTCGGGCAGCCCGCGGGACTGCAGCAGGTGGCGCGGTTGCTCGACGCGCGCCCGACGCGCGTGGTGGCACACTTCAAGTACGGCGCGTCTGCGTACGACGAAGCCGCGCTGCGGAACCTCGCTGAGCCGCGCGGAATCCCCGTGGAGTGGTGGCGAGGCGCGCTCCCAGACCGCTGAGCGCACGATGCCCGGGGCCGGCGGCGCGCCGCGTCTCGCGGACAACGCGATGAGCTTCGCAATGCGGTGAGACGGAGAGATGTGTTGCTGGCTTCGTGACGAACGTGCCGCTCGCGGTGCATGGGGCGACGATGCCGGTGGTTGCGCGTGGGCCGCGTCATGAACGCTCCTTGCATGGTGTCGCGGAGAAGACCGTGGCGCTGGCTGCGTGATGAGCGCTCCTCGCGTCGCGCGGCGGAGAGGCCTGTGTCGCGGGCTGCGTGACGACGCGCCTCGCATGGAGTCGCCGAGAGAGGCGAGCCGCCGGCTGTCTCACGAACGCGATGAACACGACTCGTGTCGTGCGGCGGAGAACGTGTGCCGCGCGCTGCGTGATGAACGCGCCTCGCCGAACTCCACCTGCGCAGACCGCAGTCGCGCACGGAGCGCGGGTGCCGCGTCAGCTCGCCCGCGGCGCGGAGGGCTGGGGCAGCGCGAGGAACTCCATGCGACGCGCGCGTTGACCGGTGCGACGCCCGGCGTCGGCGCGCGAGACCAGCACGCACATCGAGCGCAAGAACAACTCAGTCAACGCCTCGCGGCACACGCGCTGCTGAATCGTGCGCACCACCATCACCTCGGAGTAGGCGCCAGACGCCTCGAGCATCGCGTTGATGAGGTGCTGCACGAAGGTGTCGTGCTTCACGAGGCTCGCGGCCCGGCGCAGCGCGTGCGCCATCGGCACGTCGGGCACCTGTGAGGCGGCGGCGCGCAGGGAGCGGCTCAAGGCGTCGCGCACGTCGACGATGAACAGCGCGACCGGCGCGTCTTCGAAGCGCATCGCCGCCTTCCGCACGGCATCGGTGCACAAGGCCGGCGCCGCCCGCGACAGCGCCTCTCCCAGGGTGAACCCGCGGTCGAGCTCCCGCGCGAGGGCGAGGTGGCCCTCTTCCGAGCGGAGGGCGGTCCAGGCGGTGCTGAGGGCATGCAGCGGCGACATGTAGGATTGTCACGTCGAGGCGACACCCGCGTTCGCGCCGCAACTGCAACACGCTTTGACGTTTCCGGCTGAATTTCCCGGGTATTTTCGGGGGCGTATGCGACTGCCGCTCTCTGCGCTGTGCTTGCTGATGGCCTGCGGCACCCTCACGCCGCCGCTGGTGATCGACGGCGGCTCGGGCGGTGGCGGTGAGCCGGTCGGCGGTGGAGTCGCGACGGGCGGCGGCAACACGACTGGCGGTGGCAGCGCGACCGGCGGTGGCAACACGACTGGCGGCGGCAGCGCGACTGGCGGTGGCAGCGCGACTGGCGGTGGCAGCGCGACTGGCGGTGGCAGCGCGACGGGCGGCGGCAACGCGACCGGCGGCAGTGGCTTCACGTGGGTGAACCTCACGCTCCAGCCGGCGCCGACGTCGACGCCCACCGTCCGCGAGGTGCGCGGGCTCGCGGCGAGCGACGCGCTGTGGGTGCTGCTGAATGACGGCTCGCTGTATCGCGCCGATGCGGGGGCCCTGCTGCTCACGAAGGTGGGCGCCTTCGACATCACCACGACAGACGCGGAGGTGCTCGACCTCGTGGCCAGCGACGCCGGGGTCTTCGTGGTGCGCAACGGCGACGTGCTGCGCTGCCCGGGCGCCTGCGCGAGCACCGCTGACTTCACCCAGAGCCTCAACTTCACCGGCGTGGAGGTCGGCTCCGCCGCCTGCAGTCACGACGGGCGCGTGGTGGTGACCTCCCGCATCAACACCCTCACCACGCTGTACGAGTTCAACCACGACACGCAGCTCTTCGAGGCGCTCTCCGCCGGCTCCATCACCCAGGGCGAGCGCTGCGCCTTCAACGCCGCGGGCGACCTCTCGCTGCCGTCCGCGGCGGGCGTGGTGCGCCTCTTCTCGGGCGGTGGCTCGACGGTGGAGCCCATCGACGCGGGGCTGCCGGCGACCTGGCGCATGGCCGCGGTGAACGGCGCGGCGGGGTTGCTGGTGGGCGGCGGCTCCGGTGCCCGCTTCGCGCGCCGCAGCGGTGGCGCGTGGTTGGGTTTGGCGCCGGTGAGCCCTGACGCGCTGATGCAGGTGGTGTTGCCGCTCCAGCCCGGGGAGTTCCTCGCGGCCGGCACGTACAACGGCTCCGGCGGCGTCACGGTGTACCGCGACGACGGCAGCGCGCTGACGCCGCTGGCGCCACAGCCGTCGATTCACGCGCAGCGCGGCGTCGCGGTGTCGGTCGACGAGGTCTACCTGGGCGGCGCCGCTGCCGATGACGCCAGCTACGTCGTGGTGCGCGGGCGGCGGTGAGGCGCTCGTCGACGCCGGGCCTTCACGCGCCGCGGGCTACCGGCAGCCGCTGACCTGCGCGCGGCGAAGCGCTTCCTTCGCGTCGTCGATGTCTTTCTTCAGCGCGGTGTCGTCAGGCGGGGTCCCCGCGCGGGCCTTCGCCGAGGCGACACACTGCGCGTAGGCGCCCTGCCCGTGCGTCGCCAGCCGCCCGCTGCAGTCGGCCTGCGCGGCGCTCAGGCGGGCCTCGTACGCCTTGAAGAGCGCGTCGCGTTGGCTCTCGAGCGCTGCCACCCTGGCCTTGAACTCCTCGCAGACGTTCTTCACCGGCGTCGCGGGGGTCTGCGCGGGCGCGGGGTCGGCCGACAGCTTCATCACCGAGACGTCGTCACCCGCGGTGGTGCGCACCTTCTTCGCGGTGGAGGGGATGCTGGCGCGGTCGTCGGTGTAGTGCACGCCGCCCTTCGCGTCGGTCCACTCGTAGACGGTCTGGCTCAGCAGCGCGGCGACGAGGAGCGGGAGCATTGGCGTCACGCTAGCGCGTCACCGCGCGACGCAGGCAGGGTCACCCAGAGAAACAGCCTGGCCGGCGACCGCCTCGTTCCACGCCGAGACTTCGCAGTCGAGCGCGCTGCCCTCGCCCAGCTTCAGCACCGCCTTGAGGCGCTCCGCGTCGACGGGCGTCGGCGCGCCATCGGCGCCGGGCTGCGTCGCGGCCCAGCCGCAGGTGTTGCAGCACGGGGTGTTGCAGAACTTCTTGGTGCACATCGTCAGCGTGATGGCCACCGGCCTGGCCTGGCTCGCGTCACCACACGCGGGCAGCGCGTCGAGGGCGCTCTTCACCGCGGCGCGCGCCGCCTCGGGCCGCGTCATCGTCGGGGTGGGGGCCGGCGCGTCTTCTTTCTTCTGCGGGGCGCTGCATGCACACGCCGCGAACAACACGAGCAACGACTTCTTCATGGAGGTCATCCTTCCCAGGAGAGTGAACGACAGACGGTCATCGCCGCCTCAACTTCATCGCGCCTCGCCGAAGCGGTGGTGCTGCACCAGATGGTGCGCGGGCCCGTCTGGCGCACCCCGAGGAACGCGTCGCGCCGGCCCGCATCGTCACCGTCCACCGAGATGGAGTAGCGCACGCCGACAAACGAGGAGATGGACTCTTTCTGCTGCGGCACCGCGCCCTGCCCTTCGACCGCAGCGAGGAGCTGCTCGAGGGTGGGCATCGGGCGCTGCGTCTTCTCCAGCTTCAACACCGCCCGGCCCTGCGGCCCGGCGTGGAGGTCGCCGCCCACCGCCGTCGCCTTCCACCCGTCGGGGAGCGGCACGCGCAGGCCCTGCGGCAGCTCCGGTGCAGGGGGAGGCGGCTGGCTGCGCTCGCACGCGGCCAGCAGCAGCGCGACGGCCCACGGCTTCACTTCGCTCCGGGCGGAGGCGGCGCGGCCTTGATGCCGTCCATCTTCATGGTGCCGTCGAAGGTGACCTCGCGCTCCATGGTGACGTTGGGCGACTCGATGGTGCCCTTCACCTTCGCGCCCTTGTGCAGCTCGACGATGGCCGCCGCGCGGATGGTGCCCTCCACCGTGCCGCTGATGATGACGGTGCCGGCGGTGACCTCCGCGTTCACCTTCGCCGACGGCCCGACGACGAGGATGTCGTCGGTGTGAATCTGCCCGGAGTACTTCCCATCGATGCGGACCTGCCCCTTGAAGGACAGCTTGCCCTCGAACTCGCTGCCTTTGCCCAGCAGCGTGTCGATGTCTGCTCCACCCGGTTTCGTCGACACTGCGTTCTCCTCTTTCGTTGAGCCCTTCTCGAACAAGGCCATGTGACTTCTCTTTTCAGCGGCGAATGACCGCCACGATGCGTTCCAGGTCTTCGTAACCCACAAACTCGATTTGCAACGTCCCTTTTCCTCCGCCCTTCTCCACCAACAACACGCGCGTGCCGAGCTTCCGCTGGAGGTCTTCCACCAGCGCCCGCGCCGCGGGGCTCTGCTTCTGCGCCGCGCCCTTCTTCTTCGGCGCCGCGGCCGTCGCCGGCTTCTGGGCCTTCACCCGCGCCTCGGTCTCGCGCACCGTCAACTTGTCACTGACAACATCGTGCGCCAGCGTGACCATGTCCTTGCTGTTGGGGAGCCCCAGCAGCGCGCGCGCGTGGCCCATCTCGAGGTCGCCCTCGGCCAGCAGCTGCTTCACCTCG
Source organism: uncultured Archangium sp. (assembly GCA_946479335.1). Next base: position 1,618 of record CAMLFP010000145.1, on the reverse strand, counting down.
TTGGGCAGCTGGAGCAGGCGCAGCGCGTTGCTGACGGCGCTGCGGTCCTTGCCCACGCGGTCGGCGACCTGCTCGTGGGTGAGCTTCTTCATCTGCGCGAGGCGCCGGTAGGCCTCGGCCTCTTCGAGCGGGTTCAGGTCTTCGCGTTGGATGTTCTCCACCAGCGCGGCCTCGAAGGCCTCGGCGTCGGCCAGCTCCACCACGATGACCGGCACCTCGCTGAAGCCGGCCTTCTTCGCGGCGCGCCACCTTCGCTCGCCCATCACGATGACGTAGCCCTTGCTGCCGTGCTTGCGCACCACGATGGGCTGCATCAACCCGCGCGTCTTCAGCGACGCGGCGAGGTCCTCCAGCGCGGCCTCGTCGAAGTGCCGCCGCGGGTTCGACGGGTCGGCGTGGAGGTCACCGATGGCCAGCTGCACGAGGCCGGTGTTGGCGCTCGCGGCGGCGGCGCGCGTGGCCGGGGCGGGCGCGCGTGCGTCGGCCAGCAGCGCGCCGAGGCCGCGGCCGATGGCCGGCTTCCGCGCGGTGAGGGGTTGCGTCTTGATGAGTGAAGGCATGCGGAGTCTCGACGTGGAAGGAGGTCAGCGGGCGGGCGCCGAAGCGCGCGCGGTGGAGGGGCGGGTGGCGCGCTTCTTCTCGCGGCGCAGCAGCTCGCGGGCGACGCCGAGGTACGCCTCGCAGCCCTTGGAGCGGATGTCATAGAGCAGCACCGGCTTGCCGAAGCTGGGGCTCTCCGCGAGGCGCACGTTGCGCGGCACCACGGTGGAATAGACGAGCTGCGGGAAGACGCGGCGCACCTCGTCGGCCACCTGGTGGCTGATGTTCGCGCGCGGGTCGTACATGGTGAAGACGATGCCCTCGACCGTCAGCCTGGGGTTCAAGTGCTTCTGCACCAGCTCCACCGTCGACATCAGCTGCGCGAGGCCCTCCATCGCGTAGTACTCGGTCTGGAGCGGGATGAGCACCTCGTGCGCCGCCGCCAGCGCGTTGAGCGTCAGCAGGCCCAGCGACGGCGGGCAGTCGATGAGGATGAAGTCGTACTTCCGCTTCAGGGGCTCCAGCGCGTGGCGGAGCCGGAGCTCGCGATTCTCCATGCCCACCAGCTCGACCTCGGCGCCGGTGAGGTCGGCGGTGGCCGGCACCACCTCCAGGAAGCGCAGCTCCGTGGGCTGGAGCAGGTCGGCCAGCGGCACGTCGTTGATGAGCGCGTCGTAGATGCTGCCCTGCAGCTGGGTGCGGTCGATGCCGAGGCCGGAGCCGGCGTTGCCCTGGGGGTCGAGGTCGATGAGGAGCGTCTTCCGTTCCGCCGCCGCCAATGATGCCGCGAGGTTGATGGCGGTGGTGGTCTTGCCGACCCCGCCTTTCTGATTCGAGATGCAGACGATTCGGCCCATGGGTCGCGCTTCATACACGGTGGGTCCGACATGTCGGGGACCCGTTTGAGGGCTTCCTCTGCTTTTTTCGGGGTGGAGGTGCGGCCGACGTGCGCGACCGGTGTGGCGGAGCAGTGGGAGTGGCCGGCGCGCCGCGGGCGGAGAACGCGCCGGAGGGCGTTGGGTTTCACGTGAAACCCGGAAGAGGGCGTCCGCCGACGCCGTCCGTCGACCAGGGAGGG
>CAMLFP010000144.1 GCA_946479335.1 uncultured Archangium sp. | reverse complement strand
GTCGCCGCGCGGCTCCACCACCACGAAGTGGAGCGCGTGCCGTCGCGCGCGCCGTCGACGCACAGCTACGCGGTGCTGGTGTTCTGCACCGAGGGCGAGGCGCGCGTGGAGCTCAACGGGGTGTGGAAGCTGCAGCCCGGCGACGCGCTGTTGATCCCCGCGGGCGCGCCGCACCGCATGGTGGACCGCAGACAGCAGTCGTTCTGGGGGCTGTCGTTCTGCGTGCCGTGCTTCGCCGCGGAGCACGCCGCGACGCTGCTGCAGCCCTTCGAGCGCGTGCGCGACGGTGCGTCGGCGGTGGTGCGGGTGCCTCCCGAGCGCCGCGCGTTCCTCGCCGGGCTGTTTCGCGAGCTGGAGCGTGTCGGGAAGCAGCCGCGAGCCGACACGGCAGACGCGATTCGCACCAGCCTGCTGACGTTGATCCTCTCCGAGGTGGAGGCGGCGGGGCGGGGTGCGCGGCCCGTTCGCGCGCCGGGCGTGGCCAGCGAAGCGCTGCGCTTCATCGAGCGGAGCTGTCTGCAGCCGCTCACCTTGAAGGACGTCGCGCGCGCCGTGCATCGCACGCCGGCCTACGTGACCACGGCGCTCAAGAAGGCCACCGGGCGCAGCGCGGTGCAGTGGATCATCGCGTGCCGGCTCGCGGAGGCGCGCCGCTTGTTGCTCCACTCCGACGAGCGCATCGACATTGTCGCCGAGCGCGTGGGGTACGCAGACGCGACGCACTTCATCCGCCTCTTCCGCCGCACGTATGGAGTGACGCCGGCCGCGTGGCGCGCGCGTCAGGGCCGCGGCTGACGTGTGGCCCACAGCACCGTGTCGTGAAGGGTGATGAGCGCTCCTGCGCGGTCGCGCGTCTGTCGCGGTCGCGTGCCGGAGAAGATGAGCGTCCACTCGTTCGCGGGGAGGAACGCGTGCAACTCCTCGGCGGTGAAGAAGAGCTCCGGCAGGTCGGGCCGGCCGAGGGTGGTGCCGTGGTCTGAATAGTGGTGTGAGACGAAGAGCACGCGGCCACCGGGGCGCACGGCGCCCACCAGCTTCGCGAAGAAGTCGCGGCGCGTGTCGGGGCGCACGTGCACGAAGTGGGAGGTGACCAGGTCGAACGCCTCGCGCGGCGGCTCCCACGCGTCGAGGTCGGCCTCGAGCCAGTGCACGGTTGAAGGCGTCTCCTTCGCGCGCGCCAACGCGACCGGCGACACGTCGACGCCCGTCACCACCCAGCCGCGCGCCGCCAGCCAGCGCGCGTCGTGGCCCTCGCCGCAGCCGACGTCGAGCGCGACGCCCGGCGCGAGTCCGTGGGCGAACTCCACCAACGTCTCGTTCGGGCCGTGGGCGTGGTGACGTCGCGAATACTGCGCGTCCCAGAAGGCGCGGTCGTCACGCATGGCGCTGCTCCAGCGTCAGGTCGAGGTTCAACGCCGCGGCTGCCTGCATGCCCGCCGCCGCCGCGAAGATGGCGCCCTGCGCGCGCGTGGTGAGGTCGCCCGCCGCGTACACGCCCGGCCTGGAGGTCTCGCAGCGCAGCGGCTCCACGCGCACGAAGCCCTCGGCGTCGAGCTCCAGCCCGAGGCGTTGCACGAGGTCGACCTGCCGCTGCGGCGGGTGCACGAACAGCGCGCCGCACGGCCGCGTGGTGCCGTCAGCGAACTCGATGCGCTGCAGCGCCGCGCCGGTGGAGACCAGCCGCTGGATGGGCGTGGTGATGACGCGCACGCCGCCACCCTCGAGCTGTTCGCGCAGCGTCGCCGGCAGCTCGAACGCGCCGTTGGTGAGCAGCGACACGTCGTCGCTCCACGCGCGCAGCATCAAGGTGAAGGGCACCGCGTGCGAGAGGTGCGGCGCGCGCGCGAGGTACGCCCACGGGCGGTCTTTCAGCTCCCAGCCGTGGCAGTAGGGGCACTGAATCATCGAGTGGCCCCACACCTCCTTCACGCCCTCGATGGGGAGCAGCTCGTCGATGAGCCCGGTGGTGAGCAGCACGCGCCGCGCGCGCACCGCTCCCGACGGCAGCCGCACCACGAACGCGCCGCGCTCGCCTTCGATGGCGTCGATGCGTTCCTCGCGCACCTGCACGCTCGCGTACGGCGCCAGCTGCTCCCGCCCGATGCGGCGGAACTCGTCGGGCGCGATGCCGTCGCGGGTGACGAAGTTGTGGATGCCGACGGCGGCTGCGTTGCGCCGCGTGCCCGCGTCACAGAGCAGCACGCGCTTCCGGGCGCGACCCAGCGCGAGCGCCGCGTTGAGGCCTGCGGGGCCGCCGCCGACGATGACCACATCCCATTCGGTGTTTGCGTTCATGCCCGAGACGTAATGACCGGCCGCGGGCACCGGCAGAGCGTGGGCTTCGGAGAAATCGGCGTGGTTTTCTCTTTTCGCCGCGCCGCGCGGAAGGTGCTACTCGCGCCGCATGAAGAAGGGCGACCGCAAGGCGAAGCCGCGCACCGAGTGGCACCTGGCTCCCGAGCAGCGCCAGCAGCAGCACGTCGTCACCGCCGCCAAGGCGGAGCTGCCGAAGCGCGCGAAGGTGCCCCCGATGCCGTCGGTGACGCTGGTGCCCGAGGCGGGCAGCTGGCTGTGGACCTGCCGCGCCACGTTCGAAGGGCCGCTCTTCGAGGAGCTCGTCTGGGGAAAGAAGAACCCCATTCTCCTCGGGCCCGCGCTGGTGGCCTCCGAGCCCTTCACCGGCGAGAACCCGCTGCCGCAGCCGCCGGCCTTCGCGCGCATGGGCTTCCCCATCTCCGCGGTGGTGCGCACGCCGCAGGAGGCCGCCGCTGCGCTGCCGGCCGAGTCGCTCAAGGTGCAGGTCTGGGTGCCCGACACCGACGTTGCCAACGCGCGCGCGGGTGAGGCCTCGGCGTGGGAGGAGACCATCCGCTCCATTCGCGCCGAGGAGGCGCGCAACGACTACGAGACGCCGTGGAAGGCCGCGGAGGCCGGCGCGTGGTTGGCGCAGGTGTGCCTCATCGGCCCCGGCGTGGGCGTCGTCGGGTGGGTGCGCGCCCGTGAGGCGATGTCGCTGTCGGCCGGCGGTCGCGCGCGCATGAAGCGCACCAGCGAGGCGCCCTCGCGCGCCGCGATGAAGCTCGACGAAGCGTTGGACTGGTACGGCGTCTCTCCCGGCAAGGGCGACCTGTGCGTCGACCTCGGCAGCGCCCCCGGCGGGTGGACGCGCCGGTTGCACGAGCGCGGCGCGCGCGTCTGGAGCGTCGACCCCGCCAACCTCGCGCCCGACGTGCTGGCCCTCAAGCGCGTGAAGCACTTCAAGCAGAGCGCCTTCGAGTTCGCGCCCGACGAGCCGGTCGACTTCCTCTTCTGCGACATGGCGTGGCGGCCGCTGGAGGTCGCGCAGCTCCTCGGCAAGTGGGCGCGCAAGCGCTACGCGTCGCAGGTGGTGGCGAACATCAAGCTGCCGATGAAGGACAAGCTGCCCACCCTGCTGCGCGTGAAGGCCACGCTGCTCGACGCGGGGTGGAAGAATCTGCGCGTGCGGCAGCTGTACCACGACCGCGACGAGGTCACGGTCACTGCGCGGCGTGCTTGAAACCTGCGCGCGGTTGCGTTGCACTGCGCATTCACTTTCCCGGGGGAACTCCTCATGTTGAGCGCCACACTCCTGCTGCTGCTGACGGCCGAGCCCATGCCGGGCCTCGCGGTGATGGACTTTGCGACCGAAGGAGCCGCGCCGGAGGTCGGCACCGCGGCGTCGGGCCTCGTGGCGCACGAGCTCGAGCGCCTCCAGCTCTTCCGCGTCACCAGCGCGGAGACCACGCGCGTCATCCTCGGCGTCGAGCGCCAGCGGCAGCTGCTGGGCTGCGACAACTGCTCCGGCTCGTCGCTCTCGAACCTCACCTCGTTCGAGTACCTGGTCACCGGCAGGCTCTCGCGCACCGGCACCGCGAAGGACCCCACCTACAACCTCCTGCTGACGCTGATGAAGACGGGCGACGCGGCGCCGGTGTCCTCGGCGCGCCTCGAGGCGAAGGGCGAAGAGCGGCTGCTCCAGGAGGTGCCGTCGACCACGCTGAAGCTGGTGGGCAAGTTGATGGAGGGCCGCCAGGGCGCGCTCGTGGTCTCGTCGTCGGAGAGCGGCGCGGCGGTGAAGGTCGATGACTCGCAGGTGGGCGTCACGCCGCTGCAGGCGCGGGTGCAGATCGCCGCGGGCCCGCACCTCCTCACCGTCGAGAAAGAGGGCTTCACGCAGGTGAAGAAGGAGGTGCGCGTCTCGGCCGACCAGACCAGCGACGAGTTCGTGCGCCTCGTGCCCAGCCCCGACATGGCCGAGGCCTACGAGTCGAAGGCGCGCACCACGCGCACGCTGGCGTGGGTGGCGGTGGGCGTGGGCGTCGCTGGCGCTGCGGCCTTCGTCAGCGGCACCGTCATGTCGAACGACCGCTACGGCGACCCGGCGCGGCCGCACACCTTCCAGTACTACCGCGCGCTGCTGCAGACCGGCGACGAGGGCCCCGACGGGTATTACCGCCAGCGCGCGCAGGCCATCGGCAACGAGGTGCAGACCTGGCAGCTGGTCTCGTACATCGGCGCGGGCGCCGCGGGCGTCGGCGCGGTGACGGCGGCGGTGTTGTTCATCGTCGGTGACCCGCCGGGCAAGTACGAGGCGTACCGCAAGTCGACCGGCGTGGTGTCGATGCAGGTGACGCCGACGGTGGGCGCGGTCAATGGCGTGACGCTGTCCGGGCGGTTCTGAGGGCGGGCCGCCCCGCGCTTCGCACAAGACAGCCGCACCGCGCGTCGGTATGTGGCGCGGCGTGTTCCGCAACCTCTCGGAGCTGTATCAGTACCGAGCGCTCCTGATGGCGCTGTCGATGCGCGAGCTGCGCGCCCGCTACCGCGCCTCGGTGCTGGGCTTCTTGTGGACCTTCTTGAACCCCACGTTGAACATGCTGGTCTACGTGGTGGTGTTCGGCGTGTTGATGAAGAACACGGTGCAGAACTACCCGTACTTCCTCTTCGTCGGGCTGCTCCCGTGGATCTACTTCTCGAGCTCGCTGCTGGGCGGCACCACCTCGGTGAGCGACCGGAAGGACCTGCTGACCAAGGTGCGCTTCCCCGCGCAGGTGCTGCCGGCGACGGTGGTGCTGACCAACCTCATCAACTTCCTCCTGTCGCTGCCGTTGCTGTTGGGGCTGGGGCTCTTCTTCGGCATCACGCCCACGTGGCACCTGGTGTTCGCGGTGCCGGTGTTGCTGGTGCAGACGTTCTTCACTCTCGCGGTGACGTACTTCTTCGCGGCGTTCAACGTCGCCTTCCGCGACCTGCAGCACATCGTCGCCAACCTGGTGCAGATGATGTTCTTCCTCACTCCGGTGCTGTGGGACATCCGCAGCGTCTCGCCGATGGCGGGGATGACGCAGGAAGAGACCCAGCGCGCCATCCTCACCTTCAACCCCATGGCCTCGGTGATGTCGGCGTGGCGCGACATCTTCGTGCAACAGACCGCGCCCGACTGGGTGGGGTTGCTCTCCGTCACCGGCATCTCGCTGGTGCTGATGCTCATCTCGACGGCGGTGTTCGAGCGCCGGCGTGAAGAGTTCGCGGAGCTGGTGTGAGCCTCGCGCCGCAGGACGCCATCGTCGTCAACGGGGTCGCGAAGTCGTTCAAGAAGACCTCGCGCAAGAACGAGTACACGACCTTCAAGTCGGAGCTGGTGCGCCTCTTCAAGCTCCAGCGCAAGGTCATCGAGCCCTCCACGCTCATCACCGCGCTCAAGCACGTCGACCTGCGCATCCCCAAAGGCAGCACGGTGGGCATCGTGGGCCGCAACGGCTCCGGCAAGTCGACGCTGCTCAAGCTGCTGACCGGCATCTACTCCCCGACCTCCGGCACCATTCAGGTCAACGGGCGCGTCAGCGCGCTGCTGGAACTCGGCGCAGGCTTCCACCCCGACTTCACCGGGCGCGAGAACATCCTCATCAACGGCATCATCCTCGGGATGAGCCGCGCGGAGGTGAAGGCGCGCACGCCCGACATCATCGAGTTCGCCGAGCTGGGCGACTTCATCGACGAGCCGGTGCGCACGTATTCGTCGGGCATGTTCATGCGGCTGGCCTTCGCGGTGGCCACCTTCGTCGACCCCGACATCCTCATCATCGATGAGATCCTCTCGGTGGGTGACGAGCACTTCGGCCGCAAGTCGATGGCCAAGATGAACGAGTTCCGCACCTCGGGGAAAACCATCGTGCTGGTGACGCACTCGTTGGACACCGTGGAGACGTGGTGCGACTCCGCGGTGTGGATCGACGGCGGCCGGGTGCGCATGTTCGGCCCGTCGAAGGACGTGGTGCGCGAGTACCGGCGCGCGGTGGCGGCGGCGGAGGCCGAGTCGCTGAAGACCGGGCACTCCGCGCTCGACCAGCCGGGCCTCGCGTTGCCAGAGACCTCCTCCGGCGCGCCCGACAAGGCGCAGGTGGGCACGGTGACGGCGGTGCGCCTCAAGAACGCTGCGGGCGAGATGCCGCGCGAGTTCTCGTGCGACGACGCGCTCACCCTCGAGCTCGACTTCGCGCTCGCGCGGCCCGCCGCGACGCGCCTCACCGTCGACGTGATGAGCGCCGACGGGCGGCTGGTCTTCAGCGCCTCCCACGACGCCGGCCAGCGGAGCGGCGCGGGCACTGCCACCTTGACCTGGCCGCGGCTTGCGCTCGGCGGCGGGGTGTATGAGGTGCTGGTCTCGGCGGCGGGCGGCGGCGAGACAATCACCAACCCCTTCCGCGCGGCGCTGCACGTCGCGCCGTCGGAGGGCACGGGCCTCGTGCGCCCGCAACTCACGTGGAGTCTGGGCAGATGAACTTTTCAGGACAGTGGGTGTGGGTGACCGGCGCGTCGTCGGGCCTCGGGTACGAGTTGGCGAAGCAGCTGGGCGCGCGCGGCGCGAAGCTGGTGCTGACCGCCCGCCGCGCCGAGAAGCTGGAGGAACTCAAGGCGTCGATGCCCGGCGTCGAGGTGCGCGTGGTGCCGGCCGACATGAGCCGCCACGCCGATGTCGACCGCGCGCTCGAAGAGGTGAAGCAGGTGCCGCTGGCCGCGGTGGTGTTGAACGCCGGCTCCACGCACCTCGGGCGGCACGAGGAGCTCGAGTGGGAGGCCTTCGAGCAGATGCTGCGGCTCAACGTGGTGTCCACAACGCGCGCGACGACGGAGCTGGTGAAGCACGCGCAGGCCACGAAGGCGCCGCTGCGCATCATGATGGTGACCTCGATGGCGGGGTTGATGCCGGTGCCGTTCCAGGCCGCGTACTCGGGCACCAAGGCCTTCCTCACCGCGTTCGGCACCGCGCTGGCGCACGAGCTCCAGGGCAGCCACATCAGCGTCACCGTGTTCGCGCCCGGCGGCATCGCCACCGAGATGACGGCCGGCGAGGGCTTCGGCTCGCTGCGCGCGTGGCTGGCTCCGGTTGACGCCGTGGCGAAGGAGGCGCTCGGAGCGCTCGAGAACCGGCCGGCGCTGCACGTGGCGGGCTTCACCAACCGCGCGGGGCTCTTCCTCTTCCGTTTCCTGCCCCGCAGCCTGGTGATGGGGCAGCTCCGCAGCCAGTACGCGAAGTCGCTGGCCGACGCCGAGGCGCGCGCCGCGCAGAAGAAGCTGCCGTGAGCCAGCACGCGGGCGACCTGCGCACGCTGGTGGCGCGGCGCGCGGGCTTGAAGCGCCGGGTCGCGCTGCTGGTCGACGACGCCGCGCTCAAGGACGTGCTGGAGAAGAACGGCTGCACCGTGCTGGTCGACCCGTCGCTGGAGGAGCTCTCCGCGTTCGACCCGCAGGTCATCGCGGCCTTCGACGGCTTCGCGCGTGAGAAGGCGGAGTCTTTCAGACAGCTGGTGCGCGCGGCGCCCGAGGCGGAGCTCATCTTCTCGTTCGCCAACGCCGCGTCGGCGTCGCTGCTGCTGGGCAGCCTGCTGGGCGCGACGCCGGCGCCTTCGCTGAGCGAGGTGGACGTGAAGGCCTGGCTGGCGAGCGCGGGCTACGTGGTGAAGTCGCGCGACGTGGTGGTGATGCCGCGCGTGCCGCTGAAGCTCTCGGCCGACACCGAGGCGGCGCTGCGGCAGACGTTGGAGCAGTTGAACCCCTCCGCCGCGGGAGACCGGTTGCTGCTGACCGCGAAGCGCGGCACCGAAGCGTCGGCGCCCGACCTCGTGAAGGGGCTGACGTCGCTGGTCATCTCGTCGGGCACCGACGTGGGCGCGTTGGAGGGCACGGTGCGCTCGGCGGCGGGGCAGCTGCGTCGGCCGCTGGAGCTCATCGTCGTCTCGCAGACGCCGGAGGCGGAGCTGGATCGCGCGCTCAAGGCCGCGCGGGGCCGCGCCGAAGTTCAGCTCGTCGTGTTGCCGGGCGGCGATGACGCGCTCGCGCGCACCAACGAAGGCGTGCGCGCTGCGCGCGGGCAGTACCTGTGCCTGCTGGAGGCGGGCGAGCTGCTGGAGCGCACGCACGTCTCGTCGCTGGTGAAGCAGCTCGAAGACGGCACCGCCGCGTGGGCGTTGTCTCCCGCGACGACGCGCGGCGGGCTGCGCGCGTGGCTCGAGTCGGGAGCGATTCATCGCGGCCGCTCTGTGTTGGACCGCGAGCGGCTCGGCACGTTCCCGTTGTCGTTCGCGGAAGGTGTGCCGCTCGGCGAGGCGATGTTCTTCACGCGGCTGTGGGCGCTGTTCACCCCGGCGCTGGCCGCGGGCGCTCCGACATTCGATTCGCAGCGCGTGCCGGAGTCGTCGCCTGCGGCGTTGCGTGACGTGTTGAAGGGCCGGCCGCTGCGTACGTTGGCGGAGGTCGACCTGCGCGAGCCTCCGCCGCCGCCTCCGGTGGATCTCGCGGCCGAGCTGGAGACGAAGCTGCGCGCGCGAAGTGAGCCCGCGGCGAGGCTGTTTCACCGCGCGCGGGAGCTGGCGGCGCGCGTGCAGGACGCCGCCGAGAAGGCCCGCGCCGCGGCCGACGAAGAACTCAAGAAGTGACGGTCGCGACTCCGCGGCCACCGGCGCGCGCGGTCACTTGCCGAGGAGGTTGAGCGGCTCCATGCCGCCGACGGTGGCGATGATCCACGCGGCGAGCAGCCCGAGGCCGGTGATCAGCGCGAGCACCGCCATCAGGTCGCGGCTCACACGCGCGACGCGGCCCTTCGCGCGCCGCACCTCGATGATCTGCCCGGCCACGTGGAACTCCAGCGAGTCGTGACCCGACATGGTGAATGCGTACCGGCCCTCGCGCTCGGCGATGACGCCGCGCTCGACCAGCGCGCCCAACGACACCGGCGCGTCACCCTTCAGCGAAGCGGTGCCGCTGACGCCCAGCGAGAACTCCACGAGGAGCGCGCCGTCGGCCCACGCGAGCGAGACGCGCGCACCGTGCGCGATGACGAACGCGTCGTCGGGGGTCTCGCCCAGGGTCAGCAGCGGTTTTCGGGCGTCGATGACGTCGGCCTCGAGCACGCGATCTCCCCAGCGCATGCGCACTTCCCACGCGTCTGCCGGAGCTCCGACCGTCTTCACGGGCTCCCTCATATTCCGCCCCGTGCGCCGATGGGTTGCATTAACTTCACGCCCCTCTGCATGAGTGACTCGCTGCAAGTGTGGGTGCGCAACGACAAGGGTCAGGTCTACGGGCCGCTCTCGCCGCCCAGCGTGGAGCTGCTCATCGACAACGGCGTCATCGCCGGCCGGCTGCAGGTCTCCACCAACGGGATGGACTACATGTACCCGGGGCGCGTGCCGGGCCTGCGGATGATCTTCCCCCGGGAGACCTGGGGCGACACCGTGGTGCCCGGTGACGAACTCGACGCGCAGTGGAGCCAGGTGCAGATGCCCGCGACCCTCGGCGCACCGCCGGCGTCGACACCGTCTGGGCTCAACGCCGCGCCGGTGGCCGGGCCCGGCGTGCCGATGGCGGGCCCGGGAGTCCCCGTCGCGGGGCCGGGCATCGCGCGCGCACCGATGGCGGGCCCGGGAGCGCGGCAGCAGCAGGCGCAGCGCCCGATGAGCGCGGCGCAGCTCAACGCGCAGGCGCGCGCCTCGTCGCCGTCGATGGCGGGGGTGGCGCCTCCGAGGTCGTCGCCATCGATTGCCGACTTCATGACGCCGCCGAAGTCGTCGCCATCGGTGGCCGACTTCATGAAGTCAGCGGCGCCCGCGCCCTCGGCGCCGGTCATTCCGAAGGCCGTCGCGAACGCGCCCGACGCGAACCTGCCGTCGAGCGGCACGCTCGCGGAGTTCCCGCCGCAGCGGCTCTACTACCTCGCGGCGGGGTTCGAGCTCACGGGGTTGCTCAAGCTCACGCTCTCGGACCGCGAGCTCTCGGTGCACTTCAAGCGCGGCAACCCGGAGTTCATCGACTCCACGCACCCCGACGACGCGCTGGGGCCCTTCCTCGTCGCGCAGCGCGTGGCGACGGCTGATCAGATCGCCCAGGCGCAGCGCGAGGCAGGGCGCTTCGGTGGCGAGCTGTTGCCCGCGCTCTTCGGGCTGGGCCTCGTCAACCCCAACGCGGTCTTCCAGCACCTCGGCCAGCGCGCGTCGTCGCTGTTGATGCGCGTGCTCTCGGCGGAGGTCGGCACGTTCACCTTCGAGGCCATCGAGCTGCCGCCCGCGAAGGCGATGCCGCTGGGCAACCGCTGGAGCGTGTACCTCGAGGCGCTCCGCAAGCTGCCGTTCAACGAGCTGCGGCGCCGCATGGCCAGCGCGTGGGACCTGCCGGTGATGAAGGCCGGCGGCCGCGTGCCGTTGACCGACGTGAAGCTCACCGCGCAGGAGACGCGCGCCTTCAACTACTTCGACGGCGTGCGCTCGCTGGCGATGCTGGCGCGGGACGTGGCCGCCGAGGCCGAGACCATCGTGCGCACCGCGTTCCTGCTGCACCCGCTGGAGCTGGTGTCGTTCGCGGCGACGCCGGTGAGCTCGACGCCGTCACCCGCGCCGCGCTCGTCGCCGTCGCAGCCCGGGGTGCCCGCCGCGTCGGCGCCGCGCCCGGCGTCGCAGCCCGGGGTCGCGGCGGTGCCTCCGGCGGGTGTGCCGCGTGTGCCGTCGCAGCCGTCGGTCGCGGCGGTGCCTCCGGCCGGTGTGCCGCGTGCGCCGTCGCAGCCGTCAGTCGCGGCCGTGCCGCCGGCCGGTGTGCCGCGCGCGCCGTCGCAGCCGTCAGTCGCGGCCGTGCCGCCGGCGGGTGTGCCGCGTGCGCCGTCAGTCGCGGCCGTGCCGCCGAGGGTGGTCGCACCTCCGCCGGCTGCGGCTCCTCCGCGGGTGGTGGCGCCGCCTCCTGCCGCCGCACCGCCGCGCGCGGCCGCGCCGCCGTTCCCCACCGTGGCGCCGCAGGTCAACCCGGCCACCGGCGCGCCGGTCTTCCCCGGCGGAGCGCCGCCTGTCGTCGCGGCGACGCCGCGCCCCGCCCGGCCGGGCACCGGCTCCTTCCCCGCGGCGCCGATGGCGAAGCCGGCGACCGGCACGTTGCCGGCGGCGGAGCTGACGCTGCCGCAGCTGCAGCAGCTGTTCACGAAGATGAAGGAGCAGACGTTCTTCGAGGTGCTGGGCGTGCCGAAGGACGCCGACGTCAACGCGGTGAAGGTGGCGTACCTGAAGGCTGCGCGCAGCTACCACCCCGACACCGTGCCGCCCAACGCGCCTCCCGAGCTGGCCAAGGTGAAGGCCGACATCTTCGGGCTCATCGGCGAGGCCAACCGCACGCTGAGCGACTCCCGGCTGCGTGAAGACTACCTGGCGGAGCTCGCGGCGGGCGGCACCGGCCAGAAGGTCGACGTGGAGAAGCTGTTCCGCGCGGAGGAGCGCTTCCAGAAGGGGCAGATCCTGGTGAAGGCGCGCAAGTACCCCGAGGCGGTGAAGATGCTCGACGAGGCCATCGCCGACAACGCCGAGGAGCCCGAGTTCTACGCGTGGCGCGGCTACGCGCGCTTCCTCGGCGCGAGCGACCAGAAGCAGGTGCTGTCGGCGGTGATGAAGGACCTCCAGCACTGCACCTCGAAGAACCCCAACGTGGCGGCCGCCTGGTACTTCCTGGGCTTCGTCGCGAAGGTGACCGGTGACCTCAAGACGGCGAGGCAGCACTTCCAGAAGACGGTGCAGCTCGACCCGAAGCACATCGATGCCGCTCGCGAGCTGCGCACAATGAAGTAGAGGGCCGCTCATGCCATTGACGGGAAAACAGAAAGCGCAGCTCCGGGCCCTCGGCCACCACCTCAACCCGGTGGTGCAGGTCGGGAGCGACGGCGTCACCGAAGGCGTCATCGCAGCGGCGGCGCAGGCGCTGGAAGATCACGAGCTGATCAAGGTGAAGATCGCCTCGGAGGATCGCGAGGGCCGCGCGGGCGCGGTGGAGACGCTGGTCAACGGCACCGGCAGCGAGGTCGCGCAGACGCTCGGGCGCACGGTGTTGCTGTTCAAGAAGCGCAAGAAGAAGACGAAGTTCGGCACGCTGTAGCCGTGAGGTGAGTGGTCGTGAAGGTGTTCGGCACCCTGCGTCTCTCCACCGTGCCCCTCGACCTCGCGCGGCACTGTCTCAA
>CAMLFP010000143.1 GCA_946479335.1 uncultured Archangium sp. | reverse complement strand
GCATCATCTTCATCAACCAGATCCGCATGAAGATCGGCGTGATGTTCGGCAACCCGGAGACCACGACGGGCGGCAACGCGCTCAAGTTCTACAGCTCGGTGCGCTGCGAGATCCGCCGGGCGGGGAACCTGAAGGAAGGCGACAACGTCGTCGGCACGCGCACCAAGGTGAAGGTGGTGAAGAACAAGGTGGCGCCGCCCTTCCAGGAGGCGGAGTTCGACATCATCTACAACAAGGGCATCAACCGCCCCGGGGAGATCATCGACCTCGGCGTGCAGCTGGGCCTCATCGAGAAGTCGGGCTCGTTCTTCAAGTACGCGGGCGAGAGCATCGGCCAGGGCCGCAACGCCGCGATGGAGTGGGTGAAGGAGCACGCGGCGGAGAGCGCCCAGCTGGTGGACGCCATCCTCTCCGCGCCGCGCGCCACGAAGACGGAGACGGCCGCGCAGGCCGAAGCCGCATGAGGTGGGCGGCGCTCACCGCGGCGCTGGCGCTCTTCATCGCGGGCATCGACGCGTGCGCGTGCCACGAAGCGCGCCCGCCCCGGAGGAGCCGCGCACGAGAGACGCACCGCCTCGCAACGCCGCGACCGGTGACTGCGTTGCAGCACGTCGCGAGACACTGAGGCGCGTCAGCGGGCGTGGCGGCCCATCGCCGTCATGCCCGCGTGCATCCTGAAGCAGGAACCGAACGACACCGCTGTCATTCGAGTCACTGTTCAGGGGCACACAGCTCTCGGCATCGGTACACCCGCTCCAGCGGCCCGATGGTGGCCACGTCGAACGCGCGGTGTGTCGCGCGCGACCTGCACGTTCCTGGTGCTGCGCGCGCCACGGAGCACCCCGAAGTTCGTGCGCGGGCTGGCGCAGCGAGCAACTGCAGGAGACCAACGCGCAGCTGGTGAGAGCGAGAAGCGCTCGACGGGCTGTGGTGTGCGCTGGGCATTTTCCTGCCGGCGTGGCTGCTCGTCGGCGGACCCGCGGGAGAACGCAACCCGTCGCGCCGCGCGCTCCGACGGCCGTGGCGGTGGAGGACCCGCGAGGGGTCGCAGCTACGTGCGCCGACCGAAGTGGAACGTGAGGTACTCGCGCTGCGCGTCGCCGTGGAGGGCCTTCGCGCGCGTCACGACCTCCAGCGCCTCCGGGAGCGACACTTCGCCCCCGCGCAGCGCCCCGAAGAGCAGACATTCGAAGCGCCGGCACGCGAGCGGCCGTTGCGCGTAGACACCGCACACCGTGCCCGCCAGCGCCGCGCAGCGCTGCGGCACGTACCGGCCGCCCTGCTCCGTCGTGCGCACCGCGAGCGCCGCTTCAGGCACGACCTCGGTCGGCGCCAGCGGCACCCGCGTGAAGAGCGTGCCGTCGCAGCACAGGCCGCACGCGCGACACAGCGCCTCGAGCTCGCGGCTCACGGGCCGACACTCCACACGCGCGCGGTATGCGCGACGACGCTGTCCCACGCGGGCACGGGAGGGAACGCGTACTCGCCTTCGACGTGCAGCTCCGCGGCCGGGAAGAAGGAGCGCCCCGGGTCGCCCACCAACACGCGCGCCCCGCGATGTGCCAGCGCGCGCAGCCACGCCAGCACGCGGCGCGAGAGCTCGTCTTCGTAGAAGACGTCACCGACCAGCACCACGTCCCACGCGTCATCGCGGCCGATGACATCCTCTCGACGCACCTCGAGCGTGACGCCGTTCAGCGCCGCGTTCTGCGTGATGGCCTCCAGCGCGAAGGCGTCGACCTCCGTTGCCTTCACGTGCGCGGCACCGGCCAGCGCCGCAGCGATGCCCGTCACACCGCAGCCGGCGGCGAAGTCCAACACGCGGAGGCCACGCACCAGCGCGGGCCTCTCGAGGACATGCTTCGCCAGCGCCAGCCCTCCCGGCCAGGCGTGCGCCCAGAACGGCGGCTCCTCGCGCCGACCGGTCGCCGCTTCAGCCGCGAGCCACACCGACAACGGCTCCGCCGCGAGCCGCACACGCAGCCCCGGCAGTACCTCCCGCACTTCGGTGATCTGCGTAAGGAGCGCGGGCTCCACGAGGGAGCCTCGCGCCGGTGTCTCGGCAGTCTTCAGCCCAGACCGCCGCAGACGTTGGGCTGACCGCCGCCACCGCACGACTTGGTGGGCGGGCAGACGCCGCAGTCGATGACGCCGCCACAGCCGTCGCCGGCCTGGCCGCAGTCGTACCCGAAGTCTTCACACGTGCGCTTGGTGCACGAGGGCGTGCCGCACTGGCCGGGCACCCCGCCGCCGCCGCAGGTCTGACCCGAGGGGCAGTTGCCGCAGAAGATGAGGTTGCCGCAGCCGTCGCCGGCGGTGCCGCACGCGAGGCCTTGCTGACCGCACGTCAGCGGCGTGCACGCCACCGCGCCACAGAGGCCCGGGCCCGACGCGCCACACACCTGACCCGCCGGGCACGTGCCGCAGTCGATGGTGGAGCCACAGCCGTCACCCTGGGTGCCGCAGTTGAAGCCCTGGTCGGTGCAGGTCTTGGGCACGCACGGCGTCGGCGTGCCGCACACGCCGGGAGGCGCGTTGACACCGCACTGCTGACCCGAGGGGCAGGTGCCGCAGTCCTGCGTGTTGCCACAGCCATCGCCCTGCGTGCCGCAGTTGAAGCCCTGCGAGGTGCAGTCGCGCGGAGTGCACGTACCACCGCCGCACTGGCCGGTGACGCCGCCGCCGCCGCAGGTCTGCCCCGGCGGGCACGAGTTGCAGTTCAGCGTGCCGGTGCCGCAGCCGTTGCCCCACGAGCCGCAGTTGTAGCCAAGACCGGTGCAGGTCAGCGGCTGGCAGGTACCGCCACCGCACACGTTCGGCGTGCCGCCGCCGCCGCAGGTGGTGTTGCCGGAGCACATGCCGCAGTTGAGCGTGCCGCCGCAGCCGTTGGTGATGGTGCCGCAGTTCGCGCCCGCCGCCGCGCAGGTGGTGGGCGTGCAGCAGGTGCCGTGGGCGGTGTCGCACGTCGCGGTGCCGGCGCACGAGCAGTTGAGCGCGCCACCGCAGCCGTCAGACTGCGGGCCGCACACGCCGGGCAGATCTGCGCAGGTCTTCGGGGTGCACGTCTGCGGCGGCACGTCGGGCGCGACGCACGAAGACAGGTCGAAGATGAGGTACTCGAAGGTCTTCTCCTGCTGGGTCATCGGCCCGGTGCCGCAGTACGGCCACGTGGAGTTGCTCACGCTGGCGTCGATGACGTGGAAGTCGCTGAAGAGCACGCGGCCGCACTGCGCGGCGGGCGCCGCCGAGGTGGGCGTGTTGAAGGTGTACTGGAGCGGGATGTTGGTGGTGCTGCCCGACGTACCCCACACCCACCGCTGCGCCGGCGGCGTGTCAGCCGACGTGTGCACCGAGTTCATGTCACGGCGCACCACGTTGATGCGGATGCGGCCCACCGCGGGGGGCGGGTTGGTCACCAGCTGGATCCAGTCGGAGAACGTCTGGCCCTTCGGGAACGACGTGTCGATGTACGCGTACTGGTCACCCGGGCTCGACTGGTTGACGTTGAAGTCGGCCGTGGTCGGGAAGGTGAGCGCCGGCGTCGGCGGGTTGGTCAACACGTTGATGGTGCTGCCGTTCGACGCGATGGCCTTCTGGTACAGCCACACGTACGCGAAGTGCGAGGCGAAGACGCGGCCGCCCGCGTTGGCGTAGGCCTCGAGGTTCTGGCGCCGCGCGACCGTCTTCGTCGACTCGCTGCCGATGCAGTCGATGACGATCATGTCGTACTTGCGCATCTCGCCCAGGTCGTCCCAGATGGTCGGGGCCGACGGCGTGCTCGAATTATATTTGCCGCCGTTGTCCCGGTAGAAGGTGACGCGCTTGCTGTCGCTCGGGTTGCCGTACTGATCAGCCGCGATGCCGATCTTCGGCAGCACGCACTCGATGGTGTCGACGCTCCCGGAGATGATGGCGATCTTGGGGATGCTGTCGAACTGATTGAACTCCTGGAACTTGCGCGGCAGGCGCGACTGCTCCTGCGTCAGCTGGATGTTGCTGCCGCACACCGCCTGCGACGCCGGCACCGTCACCACGCGACGCCACTTGCCGAGCTGGATCACCACCGGCACGTCGATGCCGCACGGCACGTTGGTGAGCGTGAAGGCGCCGTTGGTCTGCGAGTTCGCCGAGACCAGCGGGTCACCCGAGAGGCCGTCGGTGCACTGCAGGCAGCCCACGCCGCCGTCGCCGTCGAGGAGCGCGAGGTTCTGCGGCCGGTTGGGGATGTAGACGAACGCGTTGGGGATGGGGTCGGGCTGGCCGTAGCCGGCGTCGGCCTGCGTCGGCGCGTAGACGATGCCGCTCAGCGTGGTGGAGGTGCTCTGGTACTCGCAGAGACCACCGTCGCACGGGAGCGCGGGGATGACGGCGCCGCAGACGTTCGCCACGCCCGCACCACCGCAGATGTCGACGCCGGTGCAGGTGCCGCAGCTGGCGGTGAGCCCGCCGCAGCCGTTGGCCACCACGCCGCAGTTCTTGCCGAGGTCAGCGCAGGTCTTCGCGACGCACCCGCCACAGACGTTGGCCACGCCCGAGCCGCCGCAGGTCTGCCCACCGGAGCAGCTGACGCCGCCGTTGGCGCTGGTGCAGTTGATGACGTTGCCGCAGCCGTCGGCCACGTTGCCGCACTTGCCCGCGCACACCGTCGCCGGCGAAGGCGCGCCACCGGGGCACACGGGAGAAGAACCGCCGCACACGTTGGGGATACCGCCGCCGCCGCACGTGCCGCTGCTGCAGTTCCCGCAGCTGTACGAGCCGCCGCAGCCGTCGCCGACGGTGCCGCACTTGCCGGCGCACGCCGCGCTCTGGCTCAACGCGGTGCAGGTCACGCCGCCGCCGCAGACGTTGGGGATCCCGCCGCCGCCGCAGGTGTCAGGCGCGGCGCAGGGGCCACCACAGTTGAGGATCTGCCCCGCCGCGCCCGCGCAGCCGTTGCCCACGGAGCCGCAGCTCGCGCCGAGGTCGGTGCAGGTCACGGGCGTGCAGGTCGTGCCGCTGGCGCCGCACTGGTACGGCACGCCGCTGCCGCCGCACGTGCCCGCGTCGCAGGTGCCGCAGTTCAACGTCTGACCACAGCCATTGCCGATGGTGCCGCAGCTCGCGCCCGCGATGGCGCACGTGGTGGGGATACACGCGCCCGCGTCGTCGAGGTTGCTGCCGGTGAGGCCGCACTGGCCGGGCACGCCCGCGCCGCCGCAGATTTCAGGCGTCACGCAGGTGCCGCAGTTGAGCACGCCACCGCAGCCGTCGGCCGCGAGACCGCAGTCGTAGGCGAACACGCCGCCGTCGGCGCGCCGGCCGATGTCGTCACACGTCTTGGGGATGCAGCCCGTGGTGCCGCCGCACTGGTTGGGCGTGCCGCCACCGCCGCACGTCGCGGGCAGCGTGCAGTCGCCGCAGTCGATGAGGTTGCCGCAGCCGTCGGAGATGAAGCCGCAGTTCGCGCCCACCACGCCGCCGTCCCAGCGGAAGGTCGCGCAGGTCTGCGCTGCGTTGCAGGTGCCGCCGTCGGGCAGCGTGCCGGTGCCGCCGCCGGTGTTGGCCGTGCCGCCGCCGGTGCCGGTGCCGCCGCCCGTCGTCCCGCCGCCCGAGCCACCGGTGGTCGCCGTGCCACCTCCGCCACCATCCTTGCCGACGTTGGGGTCGCCGCAGTTGCACCCCGCCAACCCGGCCAGCATCAGCACCGCCGCGAGAACTTGAATCCGCATTCGTATGACTCCGAGGAAAACCTTCCGGTGAAAAACACACTAGCGCGGAACGCCCCGGCGGTGCGGTAGCTACTTTGCGTCTTGTTTTTTGCGGCTACATCCACGACCTTCGCCACTCCCTCATGCGCGCGCGGTTCTCGCTTCTCCATTCTCCGTTGTTGGTGGGCTTCCTCTCGTTGGCGTGCGGGTTCGCGTGCGG
Organism: uncultured Archangium sp.; assembly: GCA_946479335.1. The sequence continues at coordinate 6,601 of CAMLFP010000143.1, read as the reverse complement.
GGTGAGCTTCGACGACGGCCTCGTCTACCAGTGCAAGGCAGACGCAGACTGCGGAGGCGACGGCTACACCTGCATCGACCAGGGCAGCGTGCGGGTGTGCTGCAAACCCACCGGTGATGAGGTCTGCGACCACATCGACAATGACTGCGATGGGCTGGTCGACAACCGGCAGGTGGCGGAGGTCTGCAACAACGAAGACGACAACTGTGATGGGCGCGTCGACGAGACCTTCAACCTGAAGACCGACTTCCACAACTGCGGCGCGTGCGGTCACCAGTGCGACGCGAACAATGACTGCATCACCGGCACCTGCGTGAAGCGCGTGGAGTTCGACTGTTTCAACAACGTCGACGACGACAACAACGGCAAGACCGACTGCGACGACGAGGCGTGCGAGGGCCGCAGCTGCGGCGCGGCGTGCATCTGCCACAACCTCCAGCGCGGCGAGGCGCGGTGCTTCGACGGCATCGGCGACGATGGCGGCGCGCTGTTCCTGCCCGACGGCGGGCCCGAGGGCGACAACGACGGCGACGGCAAGGCCGACTGCAATGACGACGACTGCGCCGGCCGCTCCTGCAGCTTCGAGCCCGGCTGCGAGTGCACCTTCGACGGCGGCGTCGGTGGCAAGCGCGAGACCAACTGCCTCGACGGCATCGACAACGACTTCGACGGCAAGACCGACTGCGAAGACGCCGACTGCACCGGCTCCTTCTGCACGTCGGCGCCGACCTATTACACCTGCAACGCGCCCTCGAGCTGCCCGTCGTGCAACTTCCTCGCGCTGTGCAAGTGCAACGGCGGCTTGCCCAAGGCCGAGCTCAAGAGCGCCGCCGAGCCGCTGTTCTGCGGCGACGGCATCGACAACGACTGCAACGGCCTCATCGACTGCGCGGAAGATCGCTGCGAGGGCGGCAGCTGTGCGCCCGACGGCGGCGCGGGCTGCAAGTGCTCCAGCCACCTGAAGGCGGAGTTCGACTGCGTCAACGGGCTCGACGACGACGGCGACACGCTGGTCGACGACGACGACCCCGACTGCGAGCCCGACGCCGGCCCGTAAGAGGCCTCGTCAACCAGTACCTGAAACAAGGTTGACGAGCCTCTCCGGCTCGGCGACAAGTCGAAGCTCCCCCTTCTCGAAGGAGCTTCTTCCGTGACGACCGAGTTCTCAGGCCACGCCCACACCGCGCACTCCCACGCGCCGGAGACGCAGGTGCCCCTGCGCCACGACTGGAGCCTCGCCGAGGTGAAGGCGCTGTACGAGCTGCCGCTCCTCGACCTCGTGTACCGCGCGCAGACCGTGCACCGCGCCGTGTGGAAGGACAACAAGGTGCAGCTGTGCAGCCTGCTCTCCATCAAGACCGGCGGGTGCCCCGAAGACTGCGCGTACTGCCCGCAGGCCGCCCGCTACAAGACGGGCGTGAAGGCCGAGAAGCTGATGTCGGTGCCCGAGGTGCTGACCGCCGCGCAGACCGCGCGTGACGCCGGGGCGACGCGCTTCTGCATGGGCGCCGCGTGGCGTGAAATCAAAGACGGCCCGCAGTTCGACTCGGTGCTGGAGATGGTCAAGGGCGTGAAGCAGCTCGGCATGGAGGCGTGCTGCACGCTGGGCATGCTCACCGACAGCCAGGCGAAGCGCCTGAAAGAGGCGGGCCTCGACGCGTACAACCACAACCTCGACACCAGCCAGGAGCACTACGGCGACATCATCTCCACGCGCACCTACGACGACCGCTTGAAGACACTGGAGCGCGTGCGCAACGCGGGCATCGGCGTGTGCTGCGGCGGCATCATCGGGCTGGGCGAATCCATCGAGGACCGCTGCCAGATGCTCGTCACGCTGGCCAACCAGGCGCACCACCCGGAATCGGTGCCGGTGAACGCGCTGGTGCCGGTGGAGGGCACGCCGCTCGCACAGAACGCGCGCGTCGAGACGCTCGACATGGTGCGCACCATCGCGGTGGCGCGCCTCCTGATGCCGGCCTCGATGGTGCGGCTCTCGGCGGGCCGCCAGCAGATGAACGAAGAGGCGCAGCTGCTGTGCATGATGGCCGGCGCGAACTCGGTGTTCTTCGGCGAGAAGCTGCTGACGACGGGCAACCCGGAGTTCGAGCAGGACATGGCGCTCTTCGAGAAGGCCGGCGTGAAGCCGCTCGAGCCGAACGTCGACAAGCCGGAGCAGAGCGGCCGACGCGCCGTTGCGTCGGCACTGCGAGACGAGCGCAGCGAAGGCTCGCCCAGCGGAGCGACCAGGAACCCGGTCGCGCAATGAACGTGGCCGACGCGTGGGCGCGCGAGTCGCTCGCGACGCTCGAACAGCACAGCCTGAAGCGCGTGCTGGAGCCGCTGTCGACGCCGCAAGGCGCGCACGTGGTCATCGACGGGCAGCGGCTCCTCAACTTCTCGTCGAACGACTACCTCGGGCTCGCGAATGACGCCGAGGTCATCGAAGCCGGCCGCGCGGCGCTGCAACAGCATGGCGTCGGCGCAGGCGCGTCGCGGCTCGTCACCGGCGACTCCGACGCGCACCGGGCGCTGGAGCGCGCGTTGGCTGACTTCGAAGGCACCGAGGCCGCCCTGCTCTTCAACTCCGGCTACGCGGCGAACGTCGGCGTGCTGTCGGCGTTGATGGGCCCCGGCGACGCCGTCTTCTCCGACGAGCTGAACCACGCGAGCCTCATCGATGGCTGCCGGCTCTCGCGCGCGCAGGTCTTCGTCTACCGCCACCGCGACGTGGAGCACCTCGAGGCGCTGCTGCGCGCCCACCCTGCGCGGCGGAGGATGGTGGTCACCGACTCCGTCTTCTCGATGGACGGCGACCGCGCGCCGCTGCGGGCGCTGCGCGAGGTGTGCGACCGCCATGGCGCCGCGCTGATGCTCGACGAAGCGCACGCCACCGGCGTGCTGGGCGCGCATGGCCGCGGCCTCACCGAGGTGGAGGGCGTGGAGCCCGACCTCAAGATGGCGACGCTCTCCAAGGCGCTCGGGGGCTTCGGCGCGTTCGTCGCCTGCTCCGCGGCGCTGCGCGAGCTGCTCTTCAACCGCGCGCGCTCGTTGGTGTTCAGCACCGCGCTGCCGCCCGCGGTGTGCGCGATGGCGATGACCGCGCTGCAGAAGGCGCAGCGGCCGCAGCTCCGCGCGACGCTGCACGCGCACATCGAGCGGGTCGCGGCCGCGCTCGGTCAACGGCCCGACTCGGCCATCTTCTCGGTGGTGCTGGGCGCCCCCGAGGCCGCGCTCGAGGCCAGCGCCCGCCTGCGCGCCGCGGGGCTGTTGGTGAAGCCCATTCGCCCGCCGACGGTGCCCGAAGGCACGAGCCGGCTGCGCATCGCGCTCTCCGCCGCGCACAGCGACGACGACGTCTCTGCGCTGCTGCGGGAGCTCCGTCTCCCACCCCAACCCTCTCGAGAGAACGCGAGAGCGGGAACGCAGTATGAAAACCGCTGACCTCCTCACGCTCGACAACGCGCACGTCTGGCACCCCTTCACGCAGATGCAGGGCTGGCTCGATGATCAACCGCTGATCATCCAATCGGCCGAGGGCAACTGGCTCATCGACACCGAGGGGCGCCGGTACCTCGACGCCATCTCGTCGCTGTGGGTCACGGTGCACGGCCACCGCAAGAAGGAGCTCGACGCGGCGATCCGCGCGCAGCTCGACAAGGTCGCGCACTGCACGTTGCTGGGGCAGGCCTCGGTGCCCTCCATCGAGCTCGCGGCGAAGTTGGTGGCCATCGCGCCCAAGGGGCTGACGCGCGTCTTCTATTCAGACTCCGGCAGCACCGCGGTCGAGATCGCCGTGAAGATGGCGTACCAGTACTGGCAGCTCACCGGGCGGCCCGAGAAGCGGCGCTTCGCGGCGCTCCAGGAGGCGTACCACGGCGACACCATCGGCTCGGTCTCGGTGGGCGGGGTGGACCTCTTCCACGAGCGCTTCCGCGACCTGCTCTTCCCGGTGGAGCGCGTCTCGTCGCCGGTCTCGCTCGACGAATCGCTCGCCGAGGTCGAGGCGCTCTTCAAGGCGAAGGGCGAGACGCTGGCGGGCTTCGTGGTGGAGCCGCTGATTCAAGGCGCGGCCGGCATGTTGACGCAGCCCGAGGGCTGGCTGTCGGGCGTGGCGGCGCTGTGCCGGAAGTACGAGGTGCTGCTCATCTGCGACGAGGTGGCGACGGGCTTCGGCCGCACCGGCACCATGTTCGCGTGCGAGCAGGAAGCAGTGGCGCCTGACCTGATGTGCGTCGCCAAGGGCCTCACCGGCGGCTACCTGCCGCTGGCGGCGACGCTGGCCAGCGAGCGCGTGTACGCCGCGTTCCTCGGGCGCTTCGAAGAGGCGAAGACCTTTTTCCACGGCCACACGTACACGGGGAACCCGCTGGCCTGCGCCGCGGCGATCGCCAACCTCAAGCTGTTCGACGACGAGAACACGCTGGAGAACATGATCCCCGCGGAGGCGCTGCTGGTCGACGGCCTCGAGAAGATCGCGAAGCTCCCGCACGTGAAGGAGTTCCGCCGCAAGGGGCTGATGATCGGCGTGGAGCTCGCGCGCGATGGGAAGACGCCCTACGAGTACGGCGAGCGCATGGGCTTCAAGGCGTGCCTCGCAGCGCGAGAGAAGGGCGTGCTCTTGCGCCCGCTGGGCAACGTCATCGTGGTGATGCCGCCGCTGTCGCTGACCGCCACCGAGGCCAAGCTCATCGTCGACGCGTTGATGTACGCCATCCCCAAAGTCACGGAGAGCGCATGACGCGCTTCTTCGTCACCGGCACCGACACCGGCGTGGGCAAGACCGAGGTCTCGTGCGCGCTGCTGTCGTTGATGAAGCGCCCGTTCGCCTTCAAGCCCTGCGAGAGCGGCGGCACCGGAGACACCGAAGCGCTGCGTGAAGCCGGCGGCGGGTGGCAGGCGCTCGACTCCATCTGCGTCTATCGGCTCAAAGCCCCACTCGCCCCACTGCACGCCGCGACGAAGGAGAAGAAGCGCGTCGACTTCGCGAGGCTGGTGCGCGGCTACGAGGCGCTGCGCGGTGACGGCGTCGTCGAGGGCGCGGGCGGGCTCTTCGTGCCCATCACCGAGCAGCGCGACGTCATCGATCTCGCGCAGACGCTGGCGCTGCCGGTGGTGCTGGTGGCGCGCGCCGGGCTCGGCACGGTCAACCACACCACGCTGTCACTCCGCGCGCTGGCAGAGCGGAAGCTGCGCGTCGCCGCGGTGGTGCTGGTGCAGAGCACGCCGGGCAGCGACGAGGCCATCGCCGTCAACCGCGCGGAGCTGCAGCGCCGCTTCCCCCGGACGCGCTTCTTCGGGCCGGTGAAGTACGAGCCCGACGCGAAGAAACGCCGGGCCGCGCTGCGGCGCGCGCTCCGCCCGCTCGTGGAGCGCTGAAGACGCTCGTCAGGGCGCGCAGCCGACGGTCGCGAAGTAGATCTCGGTGTTGCCCGACGGCGCGTCGCGCGAGTCGCGCCAGCAGAAGGCGAAGGTCGAGCCGTTCCACAGCGCGGTGGTGTAGTCGGAGACGCCGCTGCCGTGCGAGAGCAGCAGCTCGCTGCCGTTCTCGACGCCCTGCGCGGAGACCTGCGTGAAGTAGATGGCCGCGTTGCCGTTGCGCGAGTCCTGCCACGAGAGGCCGTACTGGAAGCCGTTCCAGTCGATCGACGGGTACGCCGAGTCGCCGGCCGCGTTGGTGATCTGCGTCGGGGTGCCGAGCGCGGTGCCGTCTTCGGCGAGGCGCGTGAAGAACACCTCCGCGTTGCCGACCGCGCCGGCGTGCCACACCAACGCCCACTGGTGGTCGACGTCGTTCCACGCGAGGTCGGGCCACACGCCCGCCGCGACGGTGACCGTGTTGCCCTGCACCGTGCCGTCGGCGTTCAGCAGCTGGAACTGCACCTGCGGCGCGCCCGACTCGTAGCTGGTGAACGCGATGGCGAACGACGTGCCGTTCCACTTGAGGATGGGGGAGCTCTGATCACTCGCCGCGGTGACGACGGGCAGCTCGGTGCCGATGACGTTGCCGTTGCTGTCGATGCGCTGGAAGTAGATGTCCTTCCCGGTGGAGCCGCGCGAGTCCTGGTAGGCGACGCCGAAGTTCGAGCCGGTCCACACCACGTCGGGCCAGTCGCTGGTGCCGGTGGCGTTGGTGAGGCGCATCTTCGAGCCCGCGGTGGTGCCGTTGGGGTTGAGCTTCTGGAAGTAGATCTCGACGTTGTTCGGCTCGTCGTCGGCGTAGAGCAGGCCCCAGCCGGCGCCGTTCCACGCCAGCGCGGGGTGCCGCGAGGCGCCGGTGGTGTTGGAGACGCGGCGGTCGGAGGTGTTGCTGGCGGGCCGCGCGCCGCTGGAGGTCAGCTCCGCGAAGTAGATCTGATCTTTGCTGCCGCTGCGGCCGTCGGCCCACACCACGCCGAAGCTGCGCTCGCCCTTGCCGATGTAGACCTGATCAGACGACGCGTTGTTGTTGGTGATGCGCAGGTCGCCGGAGGTGTTGGTCAACAGGTCTTCGTCGACGGTGCCGTCGCAGTCGTCGTCCTTCCCGTTGCAGGTCTCGGTGCCCGCGGGGAGCGGCTCGCAGGTGATGGGCGCGCCATCGACGCAGGTGGGCGACATGGTC
>CAMLFP010000142.1 GCA_946479335.1 uncultured Archangium sp. | reverse complement strand
CGATGGCGAGGGCGTCTCCCTGAACCGCGCCGTCGATGAGCACGAGCATCACGCGGTTATACGCACGTCGCTTTTCAGGTGAGACAGGAAATCTTCAACCGCGCGGCGCGATGGGCGCGGCCTTGAGGCGGCCCCACGCGACGAACGCCGCGAGCGCGCCCAGCACCACGGAGGGCGGCGCGTGCGCCAGGTCGCCCATCGCCACGTGCGTACCGAGCGCCAGCACCATCACCGTCAACAGCCCCACCGCCGCGAACCCGGTCAGCTTCGGCATGATGCGCGTCGCCGCGGGGATGATGAGGCCCAGGGCGCCGAGAAATTCCGACGCGCCGATGAAGCGCGGCAGCCACTCGCGCCCTTCCGCCCACGTCATGCCCTGCGCGACGAGGTCGGCCACCGGCGCGGTCAGCTTCATGCCGCCCGACATCAAGAACACCAGCGCCAGCAGCACCTGCACGACCCACAACCCCACGTTCAATTTCTTGTTCATGACGGCCGTATGTCGGCCTCCCGCGAATGGAACAATCTCTATTTTGCGCCACTCAGCGTTGCGTTTCTGCAACCCCTCCCGGAGCCCGGAAAACGTGCCCTGAAACAGGGTGAAACATGGTAGGTTTCACCCACCTTTCGCGCGCCACAAAACCGCGAAAACTTTAAGGAAAGCGCGTTTCTCCATGGAACAAACTCCGACGCCCGCCGAAGCCACGAAACAGGCCGACTACAACGTCTCCAGCATCACCGTCCTGGAGGGCCTCGAGGCCGTCCGCAAGCGGCCGGGCATGTACATCGGCGACACGTTCTTCCGCGGGTTGCATCACCTCGTCTACGAAGTGGTCGACAACTCCGTCGACGAGGCGCTCGCGGGCTTCGCGACGCAGGTGAACGTCTTCATCCACGTCGACAACTCCATCTCCGTCGTCGACGACGGCCGCGGCATCCCCGTGGGGCCGCACCCCAGCGTCCCCGGCATGGACACGCTCGACGTCGTCATGACCAAGCTGCACGCGGGCGGCAAGTTCGAGAACTCCGCGTACAAGGTGTCGGGCGGTCTGCACGGCGTCGGCGTCTCGTGCGTCAACGCGCTCTCTGACTGGCTCAAGGTCGAGGTGCAGCGCAACGGCAAGGTCTACCAGCAGGACTACGCGCGCGGCGTGCCGCAGCACCCGGTGAACGAAATCGGCGTGACCGACAAGCGCGGCACGAAGGTCTCCTTCCACCCCGACCCGACCATCTTCGAGGTGAAGGAGTACGACTTCGACACGCTCTCGGCGCGCCTGCGTGAGCTCGCGTTCTTGAACGCCGGCCTGCACATCACCATCACCGACGAGCGCAACGGCAAGCACCACGACTTCAAGTTCGAGGGCGGCATCGGCAGCTTCGTCGAGTACTTGAACGCGTCGAAGACCAAGCTCCACGACAAGCCCATCACCTTCAAGGGCGAGAAAGACCAGGTGCAGGTCGAGATCGCGATGCAGTGGAACGAGGGCTACGACGAGAAGATCTTCACCTTCGCCAACAACATCAACACGCCCGAAGGCGGCACCCATCTCTCTGGTTTCAAGGCGGCGCTCACCAAGAGCATCAACGGCTACGCCGAGCGCACCGGCCTGTGGAAAGACCTGAAGGAGCAGCCGCAGGGCGACGACGCGCGTGAAGGCCTCGCGTGCGTCATCTCCGTCAAGATTCCGCAGCCGCAGTTCGAAGGGCAGACCAAGCAGAAGCTCGGCAACTCCGAGGTGAAGGGCCTGGTCGAGAGCATCGTCAACGAGAAGCTCCAGACGTGGCTCGAGGAGAACCCGCAGAACGCGAAGAAGATCGTCGGGAAAATCGGTGACGCCGCGCGCGCGCGCATCGCGGCCCGCAAGGCGCGTGAGACGGTGCGCCGCAAGGGCGTGCTCGACGGGTTGTCGCTCCCCGGCAAGCTGGCCGACTGCCGCAGCAAGGACCCGTCGATGTCGGAGCTGTTCATCGTCGAGGGTGACTCCGCAGGCGGCTCGGCCAAGCAGGGCCGCGACCCGGAGTTCCAGGCGATTCTTCCGCTGCGCGGCAAGATCCTGAACGTCGAGAAGGCGCGCATCGAGAAGATGCTGTCGAGCGACGCCATCGTGACGCTCATCACCGCGCTGGGCACCGGCGTGCGCGCGGGCGCGAACACCGACGACTACAAGCCCGACGACATCCGCTACCACCGCGTGGTGCTGATGACCGACGCCGACGTCGACGGCTCGCACATCCGCACGCTGCTGCTGACCTTCTTCTTCCGGCAGATGCCGGAGATCATCGAGAAGGGCTTCGTCTACATCGCGCAGCCGCCGCTCTTCAAAATCACGCGCGGGAAGAAGGAGATCTACGTGAAGGACGAGGAGGCGAAGGACCAGTTCCTCCTCTCCATCGCGGGCGAGCGCACGAAGCTGGTGCGCGCCGACAAGACCGAGTTGAGCGGCGATGAGTTGATGGCGCTGCTCAGCAAGGTCATCAAGTACGAGAAGCGGCTCGAGAAGATGTCGCTGCGCCGCGACGCGCGGGTGGTCGACGCGCTGGTGCAGGCCACCTCGCTGACGCCCGAGACCCTCAAAGACGACGAGCAGGCGGCCGACCAGTTCGACACGATGCTCGAGTACATCCAGACGCGGCACCCGGTGCTGGTCGACTGGCTCGAGAAGAACGGCATGAAGCGCGTGCCCGACCCGGAGCACTCCGCGAAGAAGTACATCATCAACACCGAGGTCAACGGCTCGCCGCGCGAGACGGTCATCGACGTGCCCTTCCTCACCTCGCCCGAGTTCCGCGAGCTGGCGGCGCTGAAAGACAGCTTCCAGGCCTTCGGCGCAGCGCCCTACGAGCTGCACATCGGCGAGGCGAAGCTGACCGCGCAGACGTACCAGGAGGTGCTCAAGTTCGCCCTCGACGACGCGTCGCACGGCGTGGCGATGCAGCGCTACAAGGGTCTGGGCGAGATGAACCCGGAGCAGCTGCAGGAGACGACGATGGACCCGCGCCGCCGCACCATGATGCAGGTGAAGGTGTCAGACGCCGTCGAGGCGGAGAGAATGTTCTCGCTGCTGATGGGCGACGACGTCGAGCCGCGCCGCGCCTTCATCGAAGAGAACGCGCTCAACGCCACGCTGGACCTGTAAGCCGGAAACAACCCCCTCTCCCGCCCGCGGGAGAGGGTTGGGGTGAGGGCCACACATGCCGCAACTTCACGCGCGCTACCTGGAACCGGAAGCGCTTCGCGAGCACCTGCGCGAGACCAACGACGCCGCGCTGGTGAAGACGCAAGACACCGGCGCGCTCGATGACGACGCGGCTGCGGCGCTGCTGAAGGTCATCCGCGAGCGCGGAGAGCACGGCGGCGGCTTCGAGTACGACGACTGGAACAACCTGCTGGACGCCGCGGGCGCGCTGCTGGGCGAAGAGCTCGCGGCGCAGTTGTTCGAAGGCGGCTGGCTCGACCGGCATGCCGTCGGCGCGCACGCGTTCGGGTCGCTGCCGCTGCGCGTGCTGCAGCGCGAGGTGACGCCCGCGCGCCTGAAGGAGCTGCGCAAGCAGGTCGAGACCGTGTGGCACTCGGAGCTGCTCAACCTGCTCGAGAGCGCCGCGATGCGGGCCGCGCGCGCGCCGGAGGAACACCTCGTACTGCTCCCCTCTCCCGCGGGGAGCGGGTCTCGCGAAGCCGCCCCCCCCCCCCCCCCCCCCCCCCCCCGGGCGGGGGGGGGGGGGGGGGGGGGGGCCCGCCCCCCCCCCCCCCCGGCCCCGGGCGGCCGGGGCCCCCCCGGGGGGCGCGGCGGGCCCTCACCCCAGCCCTCTCCCCACGGGAGAGGGAGCGGCGATGAGGATTCTGTCTTCGTTCGTCTCCCAACTTCGCGACGCAGGCGGCAGCGACCTCACGTTGCGCGTCGGCGAGCCGCCGATGATTCACGGTCACTTCGGCGCGCGCGCACTGGGTGACGTGCCCCTCTCGGCGCACGACGTCGCGCAGCTCGCGACCGCGGCGGGCGCCTTCACGCCGGGCCTCCACGCCGGAGAACACGCGACGCGCGTGCTGCGCACCGACGACGCGTTCGGCCCGTCGCTCACCATCCGCGCGATGATGCAGCACCTCCCCACGCTCGACGCGCTGGGCTTGTCGCCGTTGATTCAGCAGCCGTTGCTCAAGCTGACGCGCGGGTTGGTGTTGCTCTCCGGTGAACCCTCGAGCGGGCGCTCCACGCTCTTCACTGCGCTGCTCGAGGCGTACGCGCGCGCCGGCCGGCAGGTCGCGTCGCTCGAGGAGCCGCTGACCTCCTCACCCGCGGGTGTCCGCCAACACGAAGGCGACGCCGCGCACTTCGCGCGCAGCGTGAAGCTGCAGCCCTTCAACGTCATCGGCTTCGACCTGAATGACGACGCGCTGGCGTTGGACCTCGCGCTCGACGCGGCGATGGATGGCCGCCTCGCGGTGTGCGTCTTCCGCGCGCCGAACGTCGCGGCCGCCGTGCACCGCGCCGGCGTGTTGGACGCGCGCTTTCACCGTCGCCGCGTCTCCGACCATCTGGCCGCGCTCAGCTTCCAGCGGCTCGCGGTGTACGACGGCCGCGCGGCGCTGGAGCTCGACTTCCACCTCCCGTCGGTCGCGCTGCGCCGGCACCTGCGCGCGCACGAAACGCCGCCGCCGCCGATTACGTTCGAGAACGAAGAGCCACACTGACAAGGAGGCGCGATGCGGTGGGCATGGGTGATGGTGGTGATGTCGGCTCCGGCGTTCGCGCACGACCTGGGCGTCGAGCTCGGCAGCAGTTACCTGCCGTTGCAGGGCGGCGCAGCAGCCGATGCGGCGCTCGAGTTCCGCATCTCCCTCCCGCGTGCGGGGAGCATCGACCTCCGCAGCCACGTCAGCCTGATGCTGGAGCGCTTCGCGCGCCCGTCGACGCTCTCTTCCACGCCCGCCGCGGTGCAGACGGTGACGGTGCGCTACCGGACGCCGAAAGCCGGCGACGCCATCGGATTCAGCCTCGCGATGGGACCGGGCCTGCTCGTGCAGTACGCCGTGAAGCGAGGTGGAGACACCAGCGGCAACGACCTCGGCTTCGCGTTTGAGCTGAGCCCGAGCGTCGACCTGCGCCTCGGCGACGTGGTGCACTTCCTGCTCGCCGTCAACGTCATCGCGGGCTTCGCGCGGGCGCAGCCGGTGCTCTCCGCGGGGCTCGCTGCGGGCTTCGTGTTCGACCTCACCCCACCACGCGCGGAGCCACAGCGATGAGATGGAGCCTCCTGGTCATGATGCTGGCCGCACCCGCGTGGGCCGGCGAGTTCGTCATCGAAGCAGGGAGCGGCTTCCTCACCACCTTCACCGGCTTCCCGGGCCTCACCATCGATGGCGCCATCGAAGGCCGCATCTCGCTCGCGCATGGCGGCAGTGTCGACCTCCGCGCGCGCTTCTTCGGCAAGCCCGCGTTCGGCTACGACATTCCGGGCGTGGGCCACACCGCCACCGTGCGCTACCGCACGCCGCGCCTCGGCAGCGACACCGTCGACTTCACCCTCGCGGCGGGCGGAGGCCTGTTCATCTGGTTCGGCGCGACCGGCGGTGACGTGTTGATTCCCTGGCCGGGCGGCGCGGTGGAGCTGAGCCCGACGTTGAACGTCACGGTGTCAAAGGCCGTGCGCTTCTTCATCGCGGTCAACATCGGCCTCAACGTGCTGGTGAATGGCTACGGCTTCTTCACCGCCGGCCTCGGACTGGGCTTCAGCTTCGACCTCACGAAGCGCCACGAACCACCTGTGAACGAGACCGTGGTGACTCCCTCGCCATGAAGTCACGTGCCGTGCAACGTCTCCATCACGGTGAGACACACCACGTGGCCCGCGTTGGGCAGCTGGATGCATCCGGCGGTCTCCTCGGTGCATGTCACCAGGTCACACGGAGCAGCGCTCGCCGCACACAGCGACTGCTCGCTCGCCTGAGACTCGTAGATGAAGCACGCTTGGCCCGCCGCGCACTGGGCGTTCGACGAGCACGCCTGCGCTGAAGAGGCTGTCGTGAACGGTCGCGGCTCGTAATGGCCCTGCGACTCCGCACCGCACGCCGACAGCACCACCGCAACCACACACGCAACGCCACGCATCACGACCTCCTCCGTCACTCTGGCTTCAGCACCCGCGAGAGCACCTTCGCGGTAAAGTTCACCAGCGGGATGACCCGCTGGTAGTCGAGCCGCGTGGGCCCGATGACGCCGACGGTGCCCAGCACCTGCTCGCTCGTGCCGTACGGAGTGGCGATGAGCGTCACGTCGCCCTGGCTGCCGAACTCGCTCTCGGCGCCGATGAAGATCTGCATCTCCCGCGCGCGCTGAACGCGGTCGAGCAACGAGAGCAGCTTGTGCTTGTCATCCAACGCGCGGAACAGCGCCCGCATGCGCCGCACGTCGTCGGCGAAGTCCTTCGTCTCCAGGAAGCTGCCGGTGCCCTCGATGACCACGCGCTCCGCAGAAGAGACGTCGGTGGCCGCCGCGCCCAGCTTCAGCGCCTGCGCCGCGAGCTCGTCGTACTGCATGCGCTGCCGGTCGAGCTCCTGGAGGATGCGGCTGCGCACCTCCTCAATCGTCTGCGCCTGCCGCAGCAGCTCGTTCAAATAGTTGGCGGAGCGCACCAGCTCCTCGCTGGTCACCGGCGAGTCCAACGTCAGGAGCTTGTTCTGCACCTGCCCAGCGGCGCCGACCAGAATCGCCAGCGCGCGGTCATCGGCGAGGCGCACGAACTCGATGCGCGTCAACGAGCCCGCCGACGGCCGGGGAATCAACACCACGCCCGCGTGGCGCGAGAGCTGGTGCAGCAACTTCCCGGCCTCCTGGAGGCGGTCCTCCACCACCGGCGCCGAGAGGCCCGACTCGATGAGCTGTTGATCGGCCAGCGCCGGCGTCTTCAGCTGCAACATCGAGTCGACGAAGAAGCGGTAGCCGGCGTCGGTGGGCACGCGGCCCGCAGAGGTGTGCGGCTTCTCGAGGAAGCCCTGTGCTTCCAGCTCCGAGAGCACGTTGCGCATGGTGGCCGGAGACACCTCGAACTCACCGCGGCGGGTGAGCTGCTGGCTGCCCACGGGCTCGCCAGACGAGATGAATTCCTGCACCACGGCGCGCAACACGTCACGGGCCCGGTCGTCGAGGTCTTCTGCCATCGCCCCCATGTCTACTACGAAGAGGCCATGCACGTTCTGCTCGCCCTCTTTCTGGCTGGTGCGCCGCAAGCGACGTTCACCGACCCGCAGCTCGCGCTGACCGTGCCCTTCGACGCGCCCTTCGAGAAGTCGGCGCCGGAGACGCAGGCCCTCGAGGGCGTGACCGCCACCGTGTACAGCGTGCAGGCGCTCCGCGAGCCGCTGCGGGAGCTGCTGTCGGTGCAGCGCTTCACCGGCGCGCCCGAGAAGCTGGCGCAGGTGGCGTGTCGCGACCGTGCGCAGCGCCTCGCGTACGCAGTGAGCAAGGCGTCGTACGCGTGCAACGACGAACCGGAGGCCGACACGGCGACGCAGCTCGCGCCGGGCCTGTGGAGCACCAGCCTGAGCGCCGACCGCTGCGTCGACGAGCTGGGCCACGTCGCGGTGCGGGTGCGCGCCCTGTGTGACGAGCGCACGCCGGGGCAGGTGACGTTGCTCGCGTGGGGTACGGCCCTCAGCGCCGATGACGACCCGGTGGCGCAGCAGTTCATCTGCGGCCCGACGCTGGGTGGCACCAAAACGTGCAGTGCGCCGTGTGACGTGGCGAGCGTGCTCAAGTCGCGCGGCACGCCGGAGGCGCTGGCCCACGACGTCGTCGCGCGGTGCGAGGTGTGGCCCGCGACGTTGCGCAGCGTGATGGAGACGCTCAAGGACGTCGGCCCCGAGCAACGCGCGACGCTGGCCGCCACCGCGCTCGACGACATCGGCGGGCCCTTCGCGGGCGCCGTCTGCGCCGACTACGCGACGCACTTCAAGGCCGCGCGCGGCGTCGCCGAAGGAGTCGCTGGAGAAGAGAAGGCCGACGAAGCGCTGGCCCGCACGCTCTTCTCTCAATGCGGCGCGACGATGAGCGCGGTCTTCAGCGCGTCGGAGCTCCCGAAGCTGTCGAAGAGCGCCACCACCCGCGGCTACGCGGTGCTGGCCCCGGCGATGTACCAGCGGCTCGTGGAGCGCGGCGTCGACAAGGCCACCGCACGCAGATTCGCGCGCGTGATTTCGGGCCTCGAGAAGTAGCGCTCGTCCGCCGAAGCGCGTCGAGCGACCTCTCCTGAAGCAGCCGCCAGCGGCTCCCGAAATGGGCGAAGAACGCGGCAACGCGTTGATGGACGCACCGCGTGGATGAGTTCAGGCCTCGAGAAAGAGCGCTCGTCTGCAGAAGCGCGGCGAGCGACCTCGCCTAAAGCAGCCGCTAGCGGCTCCCGAACTTGTCGAAGAGCGCGGCAACGCGTTGATGGACGCACCGCGTGGATGAGTTCAGGCCTCGAGAAAGAGCGCTCGTCCGGCGAAGCGCGTCGAGCGACCTCGCCTGAAGCAGCCGCCGGCGGCTCCCGAATTGTCGAAGAACGCGGCGACGCGTCGGTGAACGCACCGCGTGGATGAGTTCAGGCCTCGAGAAGGCGCTTCAGAGGCTCAGCTCGACGTACGCAGGCACGTTGCGCGACGGGTCGGCGGCCACCACGTTGCGCACCGACAGCGCGCGGGCCCCGGCGGGGATCGCGCCGTCACGCTTCACGGTGTACGACTTGATCAACTCCGGGCGCGTGTTCTTGCGCGCGTGCTGATCAGGCCACGCCTCGACGCTGACGGTGTCGCCCTGCACGGAGGTGACGGCGAAGTCGAAGCCCATCGCGTTCATCGACGCGCCGACGGGCACTGCGAGCCGCTCCGCGCGCTGCGGCTCGGCGCTGGCCTCGAGCTGCACATACGACTTCGAGCCGCCGGGCACGCGGGTCGCACCGCCGTCATGCACCGCCACCACACGGTAGAAGCGGCCGGAAAGCGGCACCACCTCGCCGGCCTTCACCTTGAGCTGCACGCTGGCGCCCGGCTGCGTGGCCACCAGCGTCGCCTGGAGCCCCTGCACCTGCGAGAGCCCCACGGGCACACCGCCCAGCTCCACGGTGGTGCCGAGTCGAATCATCACGGGCGTCGTCATGACCGGGCTCCTTTCAGTCCTTCACGTACAGGTTGAGCTGCGCCGCCGCTTCCTCGAGGGGAATCGGCTTGGGGTCGGTGTTTCCCCACGGGTTCGACAGCACCACCCACTGCTTGCCGTCGGCGTCAGTGTAGATCTCCTTCACCGAGTACGCGTGGCCACCCACGAGCCCGTACTCATCCCTGAACGCCTGGGAGCTGCTGCAGGTGTCGACCTCCATCGGCACCTCGCCGCCGCCGTACTTCGCGAAGTCGGCCGCCGACGTCTGGCCGTGCTCCACGCGGTGGTACGACTCGCCGGTCAGCATGAACATCGCGTCGTTGGGGAAGCCGCCGTCGAGCCCGCCGTACGAGCCCTTCACCTGCGCGTAGGCCTTCTCGATGATCAGCGGCCAGAGTTCGCCCTTGTCGCCGGTGCCGGTGTGGCCGGAGGCGAACTGGTCATCGACCGTCACCTCGAAGGGCACGGCCTTGCCGTTCTCCTTTTTGTAGAAGGTGACGGTGTACGTGCCGTCGCCGTTGTCGCGGATCATCTTCCGCAGCGCGTCGGGGTCGTGCTGCGCGAGCTCCTGCAGCGAGCACATCAACCAGCAGTCGCCGATGCCGCGCTGGTTCACGTCGTTGGGGTCGATGTCGCTCGCGTCGCCCTTCCCTTCGGCGAACACCGGGCCGGTGACCTCGACGGGCGCGCCCGAGTGGTAGAAGACGTAGTCGTGGTACGTCGCGAGCGCGGCCTGCATCGCCTCTTGCGGTGACTTCCCCGACGCAATCGCGCCGTCGTACGCCGTCTGGAACGCCGCCTGCGCCTGCGCGGTCTGCCGATCTCTCCGGCCCACCACGTCATCACGGGTCTTCGTCAGCGTCGCGAGCTCGGCCTCCTGCGCGGCCAGCTTCGCGCTGAGCACCAGCGCCTGACGCGGGTCGTCGGCGTCAGCGAGCTTCGCGCGCGTGGCGTCGACCTCGGCCTGCTTGGCGTCGACGTTCTTCTGCGCGCTGTCGATTTCACTCTTGTAGGCGTCGGCGTTCGACGACGCGATGAAGTCGGTCACCACCTTCGGGTTGCCGGTCACCGTCGCGGCCAACGTGGTGAACCACGGCACGAACTGGTTCTGCTTCCGCCGCGACAGCTCGTCGTTCGCGCTGGTGGCGGCGGCGCCAGGCGCACTCGCGGTGCCGGTGAGGCGCTTCGGCGCCTGCGCGCGCAGGGCCGACCCTCGCCCGGTCGAGAACTCGGAGGCGCCCACCTTCGCGCGCGTCGGCGCGGCGGCCTTCTTCTCCGGCGACTGCTTCACGGGCTGCGACACCGCGCTGCGCACACGCTTCGGGTCGATGAGCGTCATGCGGGGTTATCCCTCCCTGGTGCATGCGCGTCGCACCGCCGACTGTCAGGCGCGTTGACAACCTGGGCGCGTCACCGGCCCTTGCCCACGTAGCCGCGCTCGGCGCGTTGGCGGGCGAGCAACGCCTCGTGGAGCGCCTCCAGGCGCGCACCCGCTTCTTCACTCTCCAATTCGCGCAACGCGGCCGCGAGGGCCTCCAGCGTCGACATGCCGCCGGCGGGCGCCTCGCGCAGACTCACGCGCCCCACCTTCGGCGTCACCGAGTAGCGCGGCAACCTCCGCACCTCGGGAAGGCGCTGCACCATGCGCCGCGTCTGACTCCAGGAGCCGTCGAGCACCACCAGCGTGGAGGGCGTACCTTCGGGTTTCGGCTCCGCGCCGGGCCACAACAGCCACGCGTCGTGGAGGTCGTCGAGCACCAACGGCACGTCCTTGAGGCCGTACACGCGCTGCTCGGCGTTCTTCAGCGCCGCCAGCGCGTGCTTCGCGGTGTTGCTGCGCTCCTTGAGCTCCAGCGCGTGTTGGATGACGACGATGCGCAGCTTCGTGTCCATCACGAACTCAGCAGAGGATTCGCGCCCGCCGCGCGCAGCAACCGCACGAGCCGCTGCATCGGCAGGCCCTGAATGGCGGAGCGGTCACCGTCGATGGCGGAGAACAACGCCTGCCCGCGCGCCTCGACGCGGTAGCCGCCGGCGCAGCCTTCCCACTCGTTGGTGGCGACGTACGCGTCGAGCTCCGCGTCCCCCAGCGGCCAGACGGTGAGCCGCGCGACGTCGACCTCGCATGCGAAGAAGTCGGCCGACACCACGCACACGCCGGTGCAGATGTCGTGCGTCCTCCCAGCGAGTGACTGGAGCTGCGCGCGGGCGGCGGTGGCGTCGGCCGGTTTGCCCATCGCACGGCCGTCGAGGGAGACGAGTTGATCAGACCCGATGACCAGCGCGCCGGGGTTCCGCGCCAACACCGCGCGCGCCTTCCGCTCCGCGAGCTGCGCGACGGCGGCCTCGACCGCTGTGCCCGGAGCGACGTCTTCATCGACGCCGGGCGCCTCCGCGACGAAGGGGAGCCCGAGCCCACCCAGCAGCGCGCGGCGAGCAGACGACGTCGAAGCCAACAACAGCGTTCTCATGTGCGGCGGGGAGCATATGCTGCGGCGCCGCCTCCGAAGTTCCCCACCCACCTCGAAGCGCCCCTCACACATGCCCAACCTCCTCCGAAGCCTCGCCGTGCTCTCGCTGTGCGCCTCCGCCGCCTTCGCGCAAGACAACAAGTGGTCTGACGACGTGCTGTGCAAGCGCGGGAAGGCCGACGCCTGCGCGCGCGCCGGCCGTGAAGCCATCGACCAGGGGCAGGAGGGCGATGAGAAGGCCTACGCCCGCGCCAAACCGCTGCTGGAGCAGGGCTGCAAGGGCAACGCGCCCGCCGCCTGCGACGACCTCGGGTGGATCTACGACGACGGCCTCGGCATCAAGGCCGACAAGACGAAGGCCGTGCACTTCTACACCAAGGCCTGCGACGGCGGCCTGGCGCGCGGCTGCACCAACCTCGGCGCGATGTACGTGCGCGGCGAGGGCACGAAGAAAGACGTGAAGAAGGCCTTCGGCATCTTCAGCAAGGCCTGCGACGGCGGGAGCCCCACCGGCTGCCGCGACCTCGGCTACCGCTACCTCGACGGCGACGGCACCGCGAAGAACCTGCCCCGCGCGCGCGAGACCTTCACCCGCGCGTGCACGCTGGGTGACTCCACGGGCTGCTTCCAGGCCGGGTACATGCAGGCCGAGGGCGAAGGCGGCCCGGCCGACGTGAAGACCGCCATCGCGTCGTACGAGACGGCGTGCGAGGCCAACCAGTACGGCGCGTGCCGCAACATGGCGCTGCTCTACATCGACGGGAAGAACGTCACCCGCAGCTACGCGAAGGCGCGCACGCTGCTCGAGAAGGGCTGCTCCAACAGCCACGGCGCCAGCTGCTACGACCTCGGCGTGATGTACCAGAACGGCGAAGGCGTCGACGCCAACGCCACGCGCTCCCAGGAGCTGTACAAGCAGGCCTGCGAGCTCAAGTACGAGTCGGGCTGCAAGCAGCTCAAGTAGC
>CAMLFP010000141.1 GCA_946479335.1 uncultured Archangium sp. | reverse complement strand
GTGGTCAGCGGTGGCCGCCGAATGCGGGTCGCCGACATCGGGGTCCCGCAGCAGTGGCTCGACGCGAGCGGCGCGGCGCAGTTCCACTTCACCGACGACGGGTTTCAGTTCGACCCGGCGCACCGCGCGACGATGTTGCTGCCCTTCACGCGCGAGCTGTCGAACGACGCACCCGTCCGCGCGGAGCAGCGCGAGTACTTCGCGGCGTGGCAACACGCGCAGGAGACCGCGCTCGGCGTGTTGAAGCGCGAGGCGGCCTTCACCGAGCCCTTCATCGCGCGCGAGTTCATCGCCGCGTGCCCGGCGCAGACGCAGATCTTCCTCTCGAGCTCGATGCCGATCCGCGATGTCGACGCGTTTGGCACCAGCGCGCACCCGCAGCGGGTGTTTGTGAACCGGGGCGTCAACGGCATCGACGGCATCACCTCCACCGCGCTGGGCGTGGCGGCGGGCACGGGCAAGCCGACCGCGCTGCTGATCGGCGACGTGGCGCTGCTGCACGACCTCCACGCGTGGCTCATCGCCCGCAAGCACGCGTTGAACCTCACGGTGGTGGTGGTGAACAACGACGGCGGCGGCATCTTCCACTTCCTCCCCGTCGCCGAGCGCACGCCGCACTTCGAGGCGCTCTTCGGCACGCCGCACGGCGCCGATCTCACGCACCTCGCCGCGCTCGCGGGCGCGAACTTGCATCGCCCCACCGACATGGACACCTTCCGCGCCCTCATGAAGACCTCACTCACCGGCGGGCTGCACCTCATCGAGGTGCGCACCGACCGCCGCGCCAACGTCGACGCCCACCGCGGCCTCTTCGCGAAGCTCTCGGAGTCCCTCTCATGACCCTCCCCACGCAGCGCTGGGGCCGGGGCGCCACCCAGGCGCTCTTCATCCACGGCTTCGCGGGCACCGCCGGCGCGTTCGCGCACCTCGAGCCGTTGCTCGGTGACTTCCTCTCGGCGCGCTCGGTGGAGCTGCCCGGGCACTCCGGTACGCCGGTCGCCACGTGGGACGAGACCATCGACGCGATTGGCGCGTTGCTCGACGAGCCCACGGTGCTGATCGGCTATTCGCAGGGCGCGCGCATCGCGCTGGGCGTGGCCGCGCGCTTCCCCCAGAAGATCGAGCGGCTGGTGCTCGAGTCGTGCGCGCCGGGCCTGCGCCGCCGGCATGATCGCCTGCTGCGCCGCAAGTCTGACGAGGCGCTCGCGGAGCTGGTGCGCGCCCGCGGCGTCGAGTCGTTCGTCGAGTACTGGGAGAACCTGCCGCTCTTCGCGGGCCTGCGCACGCTGCCGCGCGTGGAGCAGGACGCGCTCCGTGCCCGCCGTGTGGCGCACACCGCGGAAGGCCTCGCCGGGGCGCTGCGAGAGCTGGGGCAGGGCGCGCAGCCGGATCTCTGGCCGGTGTTGCAGGGGTTGCGGGTGCCGACGTTGCTGATCGCCGGTGCGCAGGACGAGAAGTACGCGCGGCTGACGCGGAAGATGAGCGTCGACCTGCCGCTCGCGTGGCGCGTGATCTTCAACGACGTCGGCCACGCGCCGCACCTCGAGTGCCCCGAGCGCTACGCGACCGAGGTGCGCAACTTCCTGCTCCCGAACTGGCTCCACGAGCCGCAGGAGCTTGCGCCGTGACGCAAGCGCTCGCCGCGCCGCGGCCGTCGATGATCTCCGCGTGGTTCCTCGCGACGCGCCCCAGGACGCTGGTGGCGGGAGCGGTGCCGGTGACCGTCGGCTCCGCGCTGGCGTGGCGCGCCGGGCACTTCGCGTTGCTGCCCGCGCTGGGCTGCCTCATCGGCGCGTTGCTGATTCAGGTCGGCACCAACCTCGTCAACGACTACTTCGACTTCAAGCGCGGCGCCGACAACGCTGATCGGCTCGGCCCTCCGCGCGCGACGCAGCAGGGGTGGCTGACTCCGCGCGCGGTCTTCGCCGGTGCGATGACCTGCTTCGCGCTCGCGTTCCTCGTGGGCCTGTACCTGGTGTCGGTCGCGGGCTGGCCGCTCTTCGTGGTGGGGGTGATCTCACTGCTCGCGGGCTACGCGTACACGGGCGGGCCATTCCCCCTCGCGTACAACGGGCTCGGTGACGTCTTCGTGCTGGTGTTCTTCGGCTTCGTCGCGGTGTGCGGCACGTACTTCGTGCAGACCGGCGCGGTGACGACGCCGGCGTTGATCGCGTCGGTGCCGGTCGGCCTGCTGGGCGTCGCGTTGCTCGCGGTGAACAACACGCGCGACGAAAAGACCGACGCCGCGGCGAACAAGCGCACGTTGGTGGTTCGCTTCGGCGCGCGCTTCGGCCGCGCGGAGTACGTGACGTGCCTCGTCATCAGCGCGCTGGTGCCGCTGGTGATGTGGGCGACCGGGCTGGCGACGCCGTGGGTGTTGCTGACGTGGCTCTCGCTCCCCCTGATGCGCCCGCCGCTGCGCATCCTCTTCACGCAGCAAGGCGCTGCGCTCAACCTCGCGCTCGCCGCGACCGCGCGCCTGCAGATGGTGTACGGCCTCCTCTTCGCCGCAGGACTCGCCCAATGAAGTTGCAGATCACGCCTTTCACCTTGCGGCTGAAGAAGCCGATCCAGACCGCGCGCGGGCCGATGGATGATCGCATCGGCTTTCAGGTCGCCTTCACCGCCAGCGGCATCACCGGTCGCGGCGACGCGATGCCGATGGCGTCGTTCGGCACCGAGACGCCCGAGGCTGCGCTCGCCGCGCTGCAGAAGTTCGACCTCGCGTCCGAGCCCACCACCGTCGAGGAGGTCGCCGTCGCCATCGATTCGCTCTCCGCGACGCCGGCCGCGCGGCACGCGGTGGAGTGCGCGCTGCTGGAGCACGTCGCGATTCAGCGCGGGGTGCTCGTCGCGACGTTGCTGGGGCCGGTGCTGCGCTCGCACTTCGCAGTCAACGCGCTCCTCGAAGGTGACGACGCCGCCGGGCTCGCCGCGTCTGCAGAACAGGCCGCGAAGCAGGGCTTCCGCGTGGTGAAGGTGAAGGTCGCAGCGCGCCCGTTGTCCATCGAAGCGCAGCGCCTGCTGGCGGTGCGGCGCGCGGTGGGCCCCGACGTGCGAATCCGCATCGACGCCAACGGCGGGTGGAGCGAGGCGACGGCACGATCCGCGCTCCGCGGCCTCGACGCGCTGGGCCTCGAGGTGTGTGAGCAGCCGGTCAGCTCGCACGACGTCGAAGGGTTGCGCCGCCTCCGTCACCTCGCGCCGTGTCGCATCGCCGCCGACGAGACGATGTTGCTCTCGGGCGTGCTGCCGCGGCTGCTGGAGAAAGACCCGCGCGCCGCCGCCGACGTGATCGTGCTCAAGCCTGCCGCGCTCGGTGGGCTGGTGCGATCGCTCCAGTTGGCGCAGCAGGCGCACGAGTCAGGCATGAGCGCCTACGTGACGACGCTGATGGATGGGCCCATCGCGCGCGCCGCCGCCGCGCACCTCGCCGCGGTGTTGCCGAGCGCTGATTGGGCGCACGGGTTGTCGACCGTCGAGCTCTTCGCAGGCGTGCACCCCGACCCGTTCACGCCGCTGGGCGGGGAGATCACGCTGCCGCAGGCCACGGGGTGGGGCGTTCCGTGAAGCGGAGGTGCCCGGTCGCCACGTCCGCGGAGCGGGCGCCGGCTGACCCCGCGATCTTCTTCGGCGACCAGACCTTCACCTGGGGCCAGGCCGACCAGCTCGCCGCGAGCGCCGCCCAGGAGTTGCAGCGCCTCGGCGTGACGGCCGGAGATCGCGTCGCGCTCCGCACGGTGAATCGCCCGGAGGTCGCGTGGTGGTGGTTCGGCGCCGCGCGCCTCGGCGCCACGCTGGTGCCGATCAACGCGCGACTCACCGACACCGAGATTGTCCCGCTGGTGGAACGCGTGCAGGCGCGCGTCTCACTGGGGGAACTCCCGAACGCCCGGCCCCTCGAACTCGCGCCCATCACCGCCGCGCCCGCCGCCGAGCTCGATGACGAACAGGTGATCGTCGGGCTCTTCACCTCCGGCACCACGGGGACGCCCAAGCTCATCGAGCTGACGCAGGGGAACTTCCGCGCCAACGCAGAGGCCAACGCGCTGCGCCTGGGCGACTCCTTCGAGCAGCGCTGGCTGGGCGTGCTGCCGCTCTTCCACATCGGCGGGTTGGCGATGCTGTACCGCTGCGCGGTGTACGGCGCGTCGTTGGTGCTCGACACCGCCTTCGATGCGCAGCGCGCGTGCGACGCGTTGGATCACGGCGTCACCCACTTGAGTCTGGTGCCCACCATGTTGGACCGGGTGATCGCCCAGCGCGGAGAGAAGCCCTTCACCGGCGTGAAGGCCGCGCTGATCGGCGGCGGGCCGATGACCACCGCGCAGCTCGCGCGCGCCCGTCGCGCCGGCATCCCCGTGTTGCAGACCTATGGGCTCACCGAGGCGTGCAGCCAGGTGACGACCGAGGCGCCGGAAGACGCCGACGGGCAGAGCGCTGGCACGCCGTTGCATGGCGTCGAGGTCCGCATCGTCAACCCTGACGCCGATGGGGTGGGCGAGCTCGAGGTGCGCGGGCCGACGGTCGCGAAGGGCCAGGGCGAGTGGCTGCACACGAAGGATCTCGGCGCGCTCGACTCGCGCGGGCGCTTGAAGATCTACGCGCGGCGCACCGATCTCATCGTGTCGGGCGGCGAGAACGTCTACCCGGCGGAGCTCGAGGCCGTCTTGCGCGAGCACCCGGCGATTCACGACGTGGCCGTCATGGGCCGCGCTGACGAACAATGGGGTCAGGTGCCGGTCGCGGTGGTGGTGCTGGCGCAGCCGGTGCCCGATGACGCGCTGATCGCGTGGGCGCGCTCAAAGCTCGCTGGCTTCAAGGTGCCTCGCGCGTGGGTTCGTGCAGAGTCGATCCCCCGGAATGCGACGGGGAAGGTCGATCGCACGGCCCTTGCGGCGTTGATCGCCTAAGCACCTTTGGGCGCGCAGCGGATTCTCGCCGGAAAACGCGCGCGTTTCAGGCACGGGCGTTTTGAATCGCAAAACACCTTTACAGAACTTCCTCGCGCGCGGCGGCGAAGCGCCGAAAAAGCAGCGACCGCGAACTCAACTCCATGGGACCTTTGAGCGCGCGCGCCGTGAAGCCCGCAAACGTCAGGACAGGAGCCGCGCCGCCTGGTGGAGCACCCGCTCCGCAGGCTTCTTGGCCGAGCGGGGGCCCACGCCCACCACCACGAGGCGCTCGGGCCCCAGCCATTCGCGCGCCACGCGCTGGAGATCTTTGATCGTCACGCTCTTCATCTGGGCCTTCTTCTCGTCGAACGACTCCGCCTGGCGGAAGAGCTCGATGCCGCCGAACCAACCGCACAGCTCCGCGGGCGCGTCTTGAAGGAAGTCCACGTGCAAGGCGAAGCGGGTCTTGGCGCGCTTGAGCTCCGCGGGCGTGATCTTCCCCTGGCGGAGTGACGCGATGGCGCGCAGCGACTCTTCCAGCACCCGCGCGACGTTCGAGGGCGCGCACGCCCCGTCGATCTCGAACAGCGCCGCGTCGTGGAAGGCCTCGATGGTCGCGCCGACCGAATACGCGAGGCCGAGCTGCTCGACGATGCGGTGGGGCAGGCGGCTCGAGAGCCCGTCATCCAACACGCGCCGCAGCAACGCGAGGGCCGCCGAGTCGGGGTGGCTCTCCGGCGGCACCGGGAAGCTCAGCCGGAACTCGACCTGCGACTCGTCGAGCGCCACGAACTTGAAGCGCGGGCCGGTCGGCGCCAGCGGCTTGGGCGGTTGCTCCACCTGCGCGGGCCCCGGAGGCACATGGCGGAACGATCGCTTCGCCGCCTTGAGCACGCGCGCGCGCGTCACCGGCCCCGCGACCGCCACCACGATGTTGCCGCCGACGTAGGCGCGCTTGAAGTGCGTGCGCACGTCGCGCAGCGAGAGCGCCTTCACGTTCTCGACAGTGCCGGCGATCTTCAACGACAGCGGGTGCGCGCCGTACAACACGCGCTTGCTCAGGTTGTCGACGTCGACGTCTCGCCCGCGCTCGTCGACCTCGTCGAGCATCTCCTCGAGGATCACGCGCTTCTCCGTCGACAGCCCGGTGAGGCGCGGCCGCGAGAGCATGTCACCCAGGATCTCCAGCGACACCTCCAGCCCCGCCGCGTGCGTGGGCGTGTAGAAATACGAGGAGTCGCGCATGGTGACGCCGTTGAGGTTCCCTCCCGCGCCCTCCACCACGGCGTTCATCCGCACCGGGTCGCGAAAGCGCTGGCTCCCGCGGAAGAAGAGGTGCTCGAGGAGGTGGCTGACGCCGCTGGTGCGCGCGCTCTCGTGTCGACTGCCGACGCGCACGTAGACGGCGCACATCACGCTGTGGAGGTGTGGGGTCTCGATGGTGACGACCTTCACGCCGGAGGGGAGAAGATCGCGGAAGACGGCGAGGGTCACAGACGGGGGAAACCAAGACGGAAGGTGGTGCCGCGGCCAACCGCACTCTCCACGTCGATGCGTCCGCCGTGCGCTTCGACGATCTGCCGCGAAAGCGACAGCCCCAGCCCCGTGCCGCCCTGCTTCGTCGTGAAGAAGGGTTCGAACAACTTCTCCTTTACCTCACCCGTCATCCCCGAACCGGTGTCAGTAAACTCCACTTCGGCGAACGGGCCGGCCGCGCGCGTGCGCACCACCAGGTTCCCGCCGGAGGCCATCGCCTCACGCGCGTTGCGCACCAGGTTCAAGAACACCTGCCGCAGCTGGCCCTCGTCGGCGGAGATGGGCAGCGGCTCCGGCGCGATCTCGAGCGTCACCTTGAGCCCCGCGCGCTCCAGCTCCTCGTGCGAGAAGCCCAGCACCTCCTCCACGAGGCGGCCCAGGTCCTCCGGGCGCTTCACCGGCGCGGGGAGCCGCGCGAGGCGCAGGTAGTCTTCGGTGATCTCCGTGAGGCGATCGACCTCCCGCGTCACCGAGGCGATCAGATCGCGCGCCTCTTTCTCATCTTCGGGCGTCTTGAACTGCGTGGCCGCGAGCTGATCGGTCAGCATCTCCACGTTGAGCCCGATGGACGACAGCGGGTTGCGGATCTCGTGCGCCACCTGCGCGGAGACGCGGCCCACGGCGGCCAGCCGCTCCGCGCGCAGCAGTTGGGCTTCGCGTTCTTTGAGCGACTTCGCCATCGACTCGAACTCGCGCGAGAGCAGGGCGATCTCGTTGTCGCCCTCGACGCCGATCTTCGCTTCGTAGTCGCCGCGGCGCACCCGCGAGACGGCCTCCAGCAGCGTGCGCACGGGCCGCAGGCTGCGACCCGCGAAGCCGGTCGCGAAGAGGCCCACGCCGATCGCCACCACCGGGAGCAGGATGATCGCCACGCCGGTGCGGCGCTCGCGCTCCTGCGTCTGGCGCACGCGCTCGTGGATGCGCGCCTCCAGCGAGCCGTGCATCAGGCGGATGGTCGACGCCAGCTGGTTCTCCATCGCCTGCAGGCGCTCGAGGCCCGCGTTGGCCGCCACCCAGTCGGGGTTGGGCGACTCCAGCATCGAGAACACGCGCTCGGCCTCGGCCTCGTATTCGGCGAAGCGGGTGGTGAGCTCGTCGAACTTCCGCGCCACGTCGGCCACGAAGGGGCGCTCGGCGTCTGGCGCGAACTCCAGCACGCGCTGGGCGGTCTCCTTGCCGGCGCGGAGGCGAACGTCCATCAGCCCGGGGAAATAGAGGCGCGCGAGGCGGATCAGCGCCTTCCGCGTCTCCACGTTCTGCTCGTCGTGCAGGCGCGCGGTGTCTTTCGACTGGTTGGTCTGGAACGTCTCGATCGCCGCCACCGTCTGAGAGAGCTCGAGGTAGCCATCAGAGACGAGGCGCATCTCCAGCTGGTTCTGCCGGAGCGTCAGCACGGAGAAGATCGACACCGCCCCGAAGGTGACCAGCACCACCGCGTAGCCGAGGAAGATGCGAGTGGTGAGCGACAGCTTCACGGGAAAGTAGGGGCGGCCCGCTGAAATTGCCCCGGGCGCGCGAAGGGTGTTTTATCAGTGATTCCAAACATGTTCCGCCTCATTCCGTTGATGTGCGCGCTGGCTGCTTCGGCAGCGGTCGCGCAAAAGCCCCGCGTGGTGCTCGTGCCGTTTACGCACGGCGACTCCACCAGTGAGACGTCTGCCCAGAAGTGGAACGCGTTGCTCGTCGAGGAGCTGCGCATGCGCGCGGGCGTGCTCGACTACGTGGCGTCACCGTCGACCAAGGCGGCGACCCCGAGCGGAGGCGCCGCCGCGCGCACCACGCCCAGCCCCGAGTCGGTCGCGTCGCTGGAGGCCGGCAAGAAGGCCTTCGACGATCTCCGCTTCGAAGACGCGGTGCCCAGCCTCAAGAAGGGCATCGAGGGCGTGCTGGCCGACCCCTCCACGGCCGACTTCGCGCTGGTGACCGACGGCTACGTGAAGCTCTCGGCGGCGCAGTTCCGCATGGGCGAGGAGAAGGCGGCGAAGGACTCGCTGCTCGAGCTCGCGCGCATCACCGCGCCTGACTTCGCGCTGCCCGCCGGCTTCCCTCCCGTCTTCACGCGCGAGTTCGAGAAGGCGAAGAAGCGCCTCGACAAGCAGCCCCGCGGGCGCGTCAGCGTCGACGGCCCCGGCGGCGCCACCGTGTTCCTCGACGGGCGCGATCTCGGCATGGTGCCGGTGACCGAGCAGAACGTGCCCGCCGGGACCCACTTCGTGCGCGTCGAAGGCGGCCGCAACGAGCGCTTCGGCCAGGCCATCACCGTCTCGAGCGGCGAGGTGAAGGTGAAGGCGGCGTTCGCGGAGTCGGGCCCGCGCCAGGTGGTGGGCAACAAGACCGTGGTGACCGACCCCGGCGTGACCTCGAAAGCCGATGAGGGCGTGCTGGCGCGCCTCGGGCCGTACACCAAGGCCGTCGGCGCCGACTACGCGCTGCTGGGCTACGTCTACAAGACCTCCGACACCACGTTGACCGCCGGCGCCGCGCTGTACTCGGTGAAGCAGCAGGCCTTCGCGCAGCTCACCTCGCGCACCTTCGACACCGACGTGCTGACGGCCAACACCGAGAGCTACAAGCTGGTGGCCGAGGTGCTGCAGCGGCTCCAGAGCTTCGGCACGCCCGCGCCGCTGCCGGTGAACTTCGCGGCGACCGCGGCGAAGGCGGGCACCTCGGGCGCGACCGTCGCCAGCAGCGACACGCCCACCAACACCGAAGATCTCTCCGTCGCCGGGCCCCGCAAGAAGACGGTGGTGCTGGTGCCGCGCACCGCTGCCACGCAGGCCCCGGTCGACGACTCGCGCCTCACCGAGAACATCGGCGAGCGCCCGGTCGAAGAGCAGAAGGTCGAGAGCAAGGGTGTGCCCGTCTGGGTGTGGATCGTCACCGGCGTGGTGGTGGCCGCAGGCGCGGGCGTGGGCATCGGTTTCGGCGTCGCCGAGGCGAACAAGCCCGTCACCGGCACGATCAACGCGAGCTGGAAGTGATCTCGAACATGAAACGACTGCTGGGAGCCGCGCTGCTGCTGTTGTCGGCCTGCGCCGAAAAAGAAGTGAAGTTCGGGCTCAACATCGTGACGCAGAGCTGCGCTGCCGAGGCCGACCCGATGGCCGGCGTGGGCTACCTCTGGGTGCGCGTCACCGGAGACGGGATGGACCCCGTCATCGCCATCGAGCCCGCGGCCAACAAGATCCTCCAGATCCCCAAGATCCCCGCGGGGGCCAACCGGGTGATCGAGGTGCGCGGGTACGATCAAGATCCGAAGGACAGCGCGAACGTGATCTCGGTCGGCAAGAGCCGCGCGTTCACCGTGCCCGACGTGGTGCCCGATGATCTCGGCGCCGACGCCAGCTTCTCGGTGGTGCTGCGCCGGGTGAACACCTTCACGCCGGTGGTCTCGGTGGCCAACCCCACCGAGTGCCAGCGCATGCGCACCAAGCGCGCCGGCCACACCGCGACGCTGATGCACAGCGGCAAGGTGCTGATCGCCGGCGGCTACCGCTTCCAGGAGGGCACCTCGAGCCTCGTCGCGCTCCCCGACACGGAGATCTACAACCCGGAGACCGGGGTGATCGAAGCGGGCCAGCCGCTCCAGACCTTCGGCACCACCGACCTGCACCCCATCGCGCGGCACGCGGCGGCGCTCAACGGCTACGGGCAGGTCGTGCTGTGGGGCGGCGAGACGTACAACCCCACCAACGGCGTGCCGTCTCCCTCGGCGGCGGTGCTGCTCTTCGATGAGACCACGCCCACGCAGTACGGCTCGTTCCAGGCCAACGTCGCGCGCTCGCGGCACCAGCTGGTGGTCGACAACGGCGGGCGCGTGGTGGCGGTGGGCGGCATCAAGAACATCGGCCTCGAGGCGGCCGACGCGCTGGAGTGGATCAACAGCGACGGCACCATCGACGTGCACACCGCGACCGGCATCAGCGAGCGCCGCATCGGCGCGGCGGCGGCCACCATCAACAAGGGTGAGTACATCGCGGTGATGGGCGGCAGCGACGGCACCGCCACCACCACCGACATCAAGCTCTACAAGTACCAGGGCAACACCTTCGCGGTGAACGTGGTCGCCAACCTGGCGCTCGCGGAGACGCGGCGCGACATGGCGGCGGTCGAGGTGCACGACGGCACCGACGTGATGCTGCTGGGTGGGTACTCCGACAACGCGCAGACCACCACGATGGGGACCGGTGCGTTGCTCAAGGGGGCGCCGGTGTCGATCAGCCCCGGCCCGAGCCTGTTGGGCGGCGCGCGGGGCCAGTCGTGCGCCGCGGCGTTGGGCGCCAACCAGGTGCTCTCGGCGGGCGGCCGCACGTACAACCCGGCGGTGAGCAAGGCGAAGTCGACCAACGTCGCCGAGGTGATGACGCTGCTCAACAGCGGCAACATCACCCCCACCAGCGCCGACCCGCTGCCCGTCGCCCGGTACGATCACACCTGCACCACCCTGGCCGATGGTTCAGTGCTGGTGCTGGGTGGCATCAACGTCGATGAAGAGGCGGGCACCCAGGAGATCCTCAACGACGCGTACATCTTCACGCCCAAGCCCGTCGATTGAGCTAGACGCGAGGTCATGAATTTCGACCTCACCGACGTCCAACGTGACATCCAGAAGATGACCCGCGAGTTCGCGGCGAAGGAGCTCATCCCCAACGCGCGGAAGTGGGACGAAGAGCACGCCTGGCCCGAAGACGCGGTGAAGAAGCTCGGTGAGCTCTCGCTGCTGGGCATCGCGGTCGACGAAGAGTGGGGCGGCGCCGGCCTCGACAACGTCAGCTACGCGCTGGCGATGGAGGAGATCAGCCGCGGCTGCGGCTCCACCGGCGTGATCATGAGCGTGAACAACTCGCTCTACTGCGACCCGGTGAAGCGCTTCGGCACGAAGGAGCAGAAGGAGAAGTTCCTCAAGCCGTACGCCGCGGGCGAGAAGCTGGGCTGCTTCGGGTTGACCGAGCCGCAGGCCGGCTCCGACGCCGCCGCGCAGCAGACCACCGCGGTGAAGAAGGGCGATCGCTACATCATCAACGGCTCCAAGAACTGGATCACCGTGGGCCCCAAGGCCGACGCCATCGTGCTCTTCACGATGACCAACAAGGAGGCCGGCAACCGCGGCATCACCGCCTTCCTCGTGCCCACCGACACCAGGGGCTTCAAGCGCATGGCGCCCGACAAGAAGATGGGCATCAGCGCGGCGTGGAGCTGCTCCATGTACTTCGAGGACATGGAGGTGCCCGCGGAGAACCTGCTGGGCAAGGAAGGCGAGGGCTTCAAGGTCGCCATGTCGACGCTCGACGGCGGCCGCATCGGCATCGCGAGCCAGGCGCTGGGCATCGCGCGCGGCGCGTATGAAGAGGCCGTGCGTTACACCGGCGAGCGCAAGTCGTTCGGCAAGTTCCTCCGCGAGCACCAGGCGATCCAGTTCAAGCTGGCCGACATGGCGACGGAGCTCGACGCCGCGCGTCTGCTCATCCACCGGGCGGCGGCGCTGAAGGACAAGGGCGTGCGCTATTCGTCGGAGGCGTCGATGGCCAAGCTGTACGCGTCGGAGATGGCGCGCCGGGTGACCAACGAGGCGCTGCAGATCTTCGGCGGCATGGGCTACTCGAAGGAGATGGACGCCGAGCGCCACGTGCGCGACGCGCGCATCACCGAGATCTACGAAGGCACGTCTGAGATTCAGCGCATCGTCATCGCCGCCAACCTGCTCAAGGAGTGAACATGCTCACCGCGCTCGCTGTCTCCCTCGCCCTCAGCACCACGCCGCCGCCCGCGAAGACCAGCGAGACGGTGAAGGCCATGAAAGACGCCATCGCCGCGCCGGCCGACGGGCCCGACGTCGCGTCGATGCCCTTCACGCCGGAGTCGATCAAGACGGTGGTGGCCTACTACCAGCCCAAGATCCAGGGTTGCTACGAGGAGCACCTCGCCGGCATCAAGGGCAAGAAGGTGCCCGAGGGCAAGCTGGTCACGAGCTGGATCATCACGCCCGATGGCCTGGTGAAGAAGGCGAAGATCGAGGGGAAGAAGAGCCAGGTGCGCATCGCGGCGATGAATGACTGCGTGATCGCGGTGCTGTCGATCATGTCGTTCCCCAAACCCGACGACAAAAAAGAGCACCCCATCGAGTTCCCGTTCAACCTGAAGGCCGTGCACTGAGCGCAG
>CAMLFP010000140.1 GCA_946479335.1 uncultured Archangium sp. | reverse complement strand
CGGGCATCGCGGCGTCGAGGCGGGTGATGATGGTCACCGCCCTCGCCCGTTTCTCGGCCTGTGTCTCGCGCGGCATCCGCGTGGTGTTACCGTGCCCGGCTCACACGTGCGTGGGGAAAGTCGAATGGGTTACGTGCCTCGAGATGCGGAGTGGTTCATCGCGACGCTGGTCGTCTCCATCACGGTGGGCAGTCGCAAGCGGGTCACGGTTCACGAGAACGACGTGCTGGTCCACGCGAAGAATGCGAAGAGCGCACTGAAGCGCGCGCTTACCCTCGGAAAATACGCGGAGTCAGACTACCGGAACTCCGCAGGCGAACGCGTGCGCTTCAAGTTCCTCGGACTTCGGGAGCTCAACGTCATTCACGACAAGCTCGAACATGGTGCTGAACTCAGCTTCACCGAGACCCTCGGCGTCACGCCGAAGCGGGCCCTCGCACGCACGACGCCACGACAACGATTGGCGGTCTTTCGGCCCCGGACACCGAGCGCAGCGCCGGACTACGCCAGCGCGGAAGTGATGCAACGCCTCGCCGAAGCGATGGGCCGACGCCCGGGAACGCGCAAGCGCACAGCGCGGTGATAGTTTTCGGGTGTGCGCGCGTCGTGCCTCTTCATCCTGCTGCTGGTTGGCTGCGCGCAGGCGCCGGTCCGCAAGACGCCGTTGTCTGAAGCGCTCGCGCCGCCGCTGCCGCAGGCGATGGAGGAGTTCTCCGCGTCGGCCGCGAGCGCACGGGCCGGCGTGAAGCCGGGCGCGCCGATGCCCGCGAGCCACGCGAAGGCCTGGGAGATGCTGCTCAGCTCC
This sequence comes from uncultured Archangium sp., assembly GCA_946479335.1. Next base: position 11,797 of record CAMLFP010000140.1, on the reverse strand, counting down.
ATCGAGGGCGCGCCGAAGACGCCCGCGCTGCGGGAGTACCTGTCAAAGCAGCTCCAGCTCGACACGCGGCTGTTCGGAGATCTCCCCGCCGACCTCGCGGAGCGCGCGACCGCCGAGCTGCGCAGGCTCAATCCTGTACATCGGGTGGTCTCGGTCAATCCTGTACATTTTCAATGGCCTGTACAGCCATTGATTGTGTCCTCCCCCTACGGCGACCGGCTGCACCCGCTGCTGAGTGAGAACCGCTTCCACGCGGGCGTCGACCTCGAGGTGCCGCTGGCGACGCCGGTCTTCGCCGCGTTCGACGGCACCGTGCAGTTCTCCGGGTGGAACGGCGCCCACGGCCAGCAGATCGAGCTGCAGCACGACGCCCACTGGACCACGCGCTACAGCCACCTGCAGGACCGCGTGGTGACGCCCGGCACGCGCGTAAAGAAGGGCCAGGTCATCGGGCTCTCGGGGCAGACCGGCCTGGCCACCGGCCCCCACCTCCACTTCGAGCTGCGCCGCGACGGAGACGCGCTCGACCCCGAACACTTCCTCCCGGCGCCGCCGGGCCAACTCTTCTCGGAGCTGCGATGAGCCTCGTCGATGAACTCACCTCGTTGGCCTTCGCGCGCGGCGAGGTCACCCGCGCCAACGAGGCCATCGACGAGGCACGCGCGCAGCGTGGGCCCCACGCGCTCAGCTACGAGGTCGCCCTGCCCGCGCTCGGGCCCGACGAGTTCCTCACCGGGCGCGCGCTGCCGAAGCTGCTCTACTTTCTCGACTGCCGCGGCGTGAAGCCGCCCGCGAGCGGCGGCGTGTTCGTCTCGCTCTTCACGCCCGACGGGCTGCACTTCATCGACGCGGGCCTCGTGGTGGAGAAGCTGGTCCACGCGCGCGGGCTGACGATGGCCGAGGCGGTGCGCCGCTACGGAGCGGATGGCGCCGGCGACCCGCCGATGCTCGGCGCGTGAAAATGAAAAACCTCCCTCCGCTAGCGCGAAGAGAGGTCTGGGAGACAGAAAACCGGAGGCCTCGCAGGGAACCCGCTCGAGGATTCACTCGAGCGGCTGCCGCCGAGAAGCCGACCCGAAATTCAGAGCGTGTCCTTCAGCTCTTTCGCCGGGCGGAAGCCGATGGTCTTGGTGGCCTTCAGCTTCATGATCTCGTTGGTCTGCGGGTTGCGGATCTTGCGGGCCTTGCGCGTGCGCAGGCTCCACGTGCCGAAGCCGGGGTAGCTGAAGCGCGAGTCCTTCTTCACCGCGCCGCCGATGTTGTCGAACACCACGTCGATGAACTCCGCGACGGCCTTCTTGGTCATGCGCGTCTGGTCAGCGACCGCTTCAACGAGCTCTGCCTTCGTCATTGTGTGCTCCCTCCCGTTCACGGCCCGCCACGAGCCGCGAAGGCGCGCGGAAATAGCAGAGAAAAATTCGCGCGGTCAATCACAGATTGATACAATGTACAGAATTTCCATGTCTGATCTGTCGATCTCCGATGCCGATCACGCCGCGACGCCAACTGCGCGAATCAACGCGGCAAATCGGCCTGCGCGCGATCGCAGCCGCGCCTTTCTCGATCTGACATTCCTGCTGCTGGCGTTGGCCGGGTGCGTGAAGCCGCCGCCGCCCGCGCCGCCGCGCCTCGAGGAGCTGTGGGTCGACCAGTTCGCGCCGCCCGACGGCGATGGCTCGAAGGAGGCGCCGCTCAAGACCATCCCCGCGCCGCTGCCGAAGCGCGCGCTGCACGTGCGCACCGGCGTGTACTCCGGGCCCCTTGAGCTCCCCGAGGGCTCGACGTTCGAGGGCCATGGCGAGGTGGTCATCACCGGCACGGGCGACGAGCCCACGGTCACCGCGACGGGCGCGGTGCTGCGCCACGTCGACATTCAAGGCGGCGCCATCGGCCTGCAGGCGCGCGACGTGGGCCTCGACGGCGTGCGCTTCAGCGGCCAGACGAAGACGGCCATCGTCGCCGAGGGCGTGCTGCGCGGCCGCAAGCTGCACTTCACCTCGACCATCGCGGGCATCGACGGCGTGGTGGCGAAGGACGCGAAGGTCTCGCTGGTGGAGGCGAAGTTCCAGGGCGGGTTCCGCCGCGCCATCGACGTCAGCGGCGGCGAGCTGCGGCTCTCGGGCGTGAACTTCGAGGGCGCGATGACCGCGGTGCGCGCGCTCGACGCCAACGCGGCGCTCGACACCTGCGACGCGTCGGGCGGAAGCGCGGCGGCCTTCTTCTTCGCGGGCGGCAAGCTGCGGGTGCGCGGCCTCGACGTGCAGGGCTACGAGTTCTCGCTGCAGTTGGCGCGCGGGGTGGAGGCGAAGGTGGAGGACGTCTCCGCGCGCGGCGCCGCCCAGACCTGCCTCGCCTTCGAACAGAGCACCGTCGAGCTCTCGCGCGCGCGCATGAGCCGCTGCGGCGTGGGCGGCGCGGTCTCCTCGATGGACACCAAGCTCACTGCCTCAGACCTCGCCGTGCGCGACGGCCGCGAGCTGGGCGTGCTGGTGCACCGCGGTGAGGCGAGCTTCATCCAGCTCGACGTGCGGGGCATCTCCGACGGCGACGCGCTGCAGGTGCGCGAGGGGAAGGTCAGCGTGCGCGACTCGTTCTTCCGCGACGTGGAGGGCAGCGCGCTCTTCGTCAGCGCCGGCGCCACGGTGCGCGGCGACGCGTTGCAGGTGGAGCGCGCGGGCAAGTCGGCCTTCTTCATCGAGCGGGGCTCGAACGTGGAGCTGGGCGCGGTGCTGGTGCGCGGCGGCAGCGGCCCGGCGGTGCTGCTGCCCGACGCGGCGACCGCGAGCTTCGAGTCGCTCTCGGTCTCCGGCGGCAACGAGCAGCCCATCTACGCGGAGTGCGACGCGGGCGCGAAGGTGACGGTGAAGCGGCTGGAATCAACCGTCGCGCCGCTCGACTCCCGCTGCGTCGGCCGCCAGTAGCGCGATGGCGCCGTACACCTCGTCGGGCGCGCGCGTGCCGATGACCAGGTCGCCGTGGCCGTACTCCGAGGAGTGCCCGTAGCTCTTGCCCAGCATCAGCAGGTGCTTCTTCGGCGAGCCGATGGCGTCGAAGAGCGCGCGCGTCGCGTCGGGTGGGCACAGCAGGTCGACGGTGCCGCCGATGACCAGCACCGGGCAGGTCAAACCAGACAGTCCCTGTCTGTAGTCAACTGTGCCGTCGAGCGATGTACAGACATTGCCGGCGACCCACGCGTCGAGCTGCCGCAGCACGCCTTCCCAGATGGGCGCGAAGACGTTGGCCACCAGGTAGCGCTGGCTCAGCGAATCGACGTTGCGGAGGTTCGCGGAGATGGCGGTCAGCGGCGGCGGAGGGCCCCACCCGGCGAAGGGCGCCACCAGCCGCACGACGCGCGTCTCGAAGCGGCCCCACGGCGAGACCGCGCGCGCGAAGCGTGACAGCACCCGCACGATGCCCGGCAGCTGGAAGAAGAGCGGTGAGCCGACGGTGACGAGGCCGGCGAGGCGATCTCCGAGCTGGGGCGCCGCCGCCGCGCCCACGATGCCGCCCAGCGAGTGGCCGACCCACACGAAGCGCTCCATGCCGGAGTGCGAGAGCACCAGCTCCGTCACCGCGGGGACATCGAACGCGATGTGGTCATCGATGGTCGCGTCCCACGGGCCGTCACCGGGCGGCTCCGAGCCACCCGCACCGCGCAAGTCGAGGGAATACACGTCGAACCCGGCCTCACTCAGGAATCGCGAGAGATTCTGGCGACCGTGGAAGTCCATGAACGCGTGGTTGTTGGCAAGGCCATGGCACAACACCACCGGCACGCGGTATTTCCGCTCCTTCGCTGGGCGAAACCACACCGCCAGCGACCAGCCGTCGCGGGTGCGGGCCTCCAGGCGCGTGGGCCGGTCGTCAAGCGCGTACCGCCAGTCGACGAACACCAGGTCGATGGCCAGCAGAAACAACAAACCGAGAATGAGGAGAGCCGCGGTCATGGCATTGGGTATGGTGACGGGCCGATGAAGCTGCGCGACCTGATGTTTGTCCTGCCGAACCTCTTCACGGTCTCGTCCATCCTCTGCGGCTTCTACGCGATGACCCTCTGCACAGGGGAAGCGGGCGCGACGCAATTGTATCAAGCGGCGCTGGCCATCTTCTTCGGCATGTTCTTCGACGCGTTCGACGGGCGCGTGGCGCGGCTCACCAAGACGCAGAGCCTCTTCGGTCAGGAGCTCGATTCGCTCGCCGACGTCATCACCTTCGGCGCGGCGCCGGCGCTGCTGGTGTGGAAGTGGGCGCTCGCGGGGCTCGGCCTGCCGGGGTTGCTGGCGGCGTTCCTCTACGCGTCGTGCGGCGCGCTGCGGCTGGCGCGCTTCAACGTGCTGGCGCTCAAGTCTGACAAGGGCGGCGGCGGCAGCTTCTTCGTGGGCATGCCCATCCCCTTCGCGGCGTGCGGCGTCATCTCGATGATCATCGCGTGGGAGCAGTCGCGCGGCGGTCCGCTCCCCGAGAGCGCGCGCTGGCCGGTGCTGGGCGTGGTGGTCTTCCTCGGGTTGCTGATGGTCTCCACGGTGCGCTACCGCACCTTCAAGGACGCGAAGCCCAACGCGAAGACGCTCTCCATCGTCGCGGGCGTGGTGGCGGTGGGCGTGGCCATCGGCGTGCTGGCCCACCCCGCGTGGGTGCTGGTCGGGTACTTCGGCCTCTACCTCCTCTCCGGGCTCGGTGAGTCGGCGCTGATGCTGCGCCGCAACCTGGTGCTCAAGCGCGCGGCCGCGCTGGGCGATGTGCTCGATGAAGACGAAGACGACGAAGACTCCGAAGACGACGTGAAGGATCAGGAAGTCCTCTGATTCGCGCGGGGTTTCGGTAAGACCCGCCGCGTGCGCATCGAGACCATCGCCACCGGAGACGAGCTGCTCACCGGCCTCATCTCCGACACCAACAGCGCCTTCTTCCAGGCGCTGCTGCTCGAGAAGACCGGCCTCACCGTCAAGCGCGGCGTGGTGGTGGGCGATGACCGCGACGACATCATCGAGGCGCTGAACGCCGCGGCCGCGCGCTGCGACTTCGTGCTGGTCTCGGGCGGGCTGGGGCCGACCACCGACGACTTCACCGCCGAGTGCGCCGCGAAGGCGATGGGCGTGGAGCTGGTCGAAGACCCGCGGGCGATGGAGCACATCCGTGCGCGGTTCGCGCAGCGTGGGCTCCAGTTGACCGACAACAACCGGCGGCAGGCGCAGGTGCCGGCGGGCGCGGAGGTGGTGCTGAACCTCGAGGGCGCCGCGCCGATGTTCGTGCAGCGCCGCGGGAGCTGCACCCTGTTCTTCGTGCCCGGCGTGCCGCGCGAGTACCGCCACCTCGTGGAGACGCACGTGGTGCCGCGCATCGCCGCGCGCGCCGGGAGCTCCGAGGTGCGCAAGCTGGCGGTGCTGAAGACGGGCATCCCCGAGTCGCACCTCGACGCGAAGGTGCGCCCGCTGATGCCGTTGCACCCGCGCGTCACCTTCGGCTTCCGCACCCACGCACCGGAGAACCACCTCAAGCTGCTGGCGGTGGGCGCGACCGACGCGGAGGTGAGCGCCACGCTGGAGGCCGCGGTCGACGCCGCACGCGCGCTGCTGGGCGCCGCCGTCTTCGCGCGCGACGACCAGACGCTGGCCGGCGTGGTGTTGGGATTGTTGCGAGATTCAAAACAATTCCTCGCGGTGGCCGAGAGCTGCACCGGCGGCGTGTTGTCGGCGCGGCTGACGGCCGAGCCCGGCGCGAGCGACTGCTTCTACGGCGGCGCGGTGACGTACCGCGAAGAGGCGAAGACCAAGTGGGCGCACGTGCCTGAAGGGCTGCTCGGGCAGTACGGCGCCGTCTCGCGCGAGTGCGCGGAGGCGCTGGCCACAGGCGTGCGCACCGAGACCGGCTGCACCTGGGGCTTGAGCGTCACCGGCTACGCGGGGCCGACGGGGCCTGACGTGGGCTCGGTGTTCATCGGCCTCTCGGGCCCGGGCGTGGTGAAGGTCGAGCACCACCGCTTCCACGGAGATCGCGAGCGCGTGCGGAGCTTCGCCGCGCACACCGCGCTCGACCTGCTGCGCCGAACCCTGCAAGGAGTCGCCTCGTGAGCCAGACCGCCCCTGTCGCCAACGCCCCCGCCGGGAGCGCCGTGCGCGTGTTCGCCCGCGCCTACCGCGTGGAGCTGACGCTGTTCGCGATCTCCTTCTTCGTGCTGGCGGCCTTCAGCGCGCAGCGCTTCTGGCGCCAGAGCGAGGCGCCGCACTTCGTGTACCAGGCGAAGGCGTGGCTCGAGGGCCGCGCCGACATCGACGCGCAGGTGCTGCCCAACATCGAAGACTGGGCGTGCGTGCGCGAGGTCGCGGGCCAGCGCGTGCGCTGCGAGGGCCAGCCGCAACAGAACGACAAGTGGTTCTCGTCGTTCCCCTGGTTCCCCTCGGTGGTGATGCTGCCCTTCGTGGCCGTCAACGGGTACCAGCTCAACGACACCAGCTTCGGCGTCATCATCGCGGCGCTGGCCATCGCGCTCTTCTATTCACTGCTCCGCGCGGTGAAGGACCTCGAGGGCACGCAGACCTCGCAGCTCGACGACGCGCTCACCGCGCTGCTGCTGGGCTTCGGCACGCTGTTCTTCTACGCGTCGCTCCGCGGCGAGGTGTGGTTCAGCGCGGAGGTGATGGGCGTGGCCTTCACCGCGCTCTACCTGCGCAACGCGGTGCAGGCGCGGCGGCCGGTGCTGGCCGGGCTCTTCTGGTCGATGGCGGTGCTGACGCGCACGCCGCTCTTCTTCACCGGCGTCTTCTTCTTGATGGAGGTCGTCGCGCCCGGCCGCGGAGACCGGCTGCAGCAGCTCAAGGACTTCTGGAAGAAGCCGAACTGGCAGCCGCTCACGCGCTTCGTCGCCGGCGCGGCGCCGCTGGGCGTCCTCGCGGGGCTCTACAACTACTCGCGCTTCGGCCACTTCACCGAGTTTGGCCACCGCTTCTTCTTCAACAACCGCGTCAACGCCGACATCGACACCTACGGGCTGTTCCACCCGCACTACCTCGCGCGCAACCTCGACGCGGCGTTCTTGAAGCTGCCCATCTTCGCGAAGGGCCTCTTGGCGTACAGCCCGTGGGGCATGTCGCTGTTCATCACGCTGCCGCTGCTGGCGATGTGCTTCGTACCGTCGACCGCACCGAAGAAGACGGTGCAGCTCGCCGCCGGAATGCTCGCGGTGCTCATCGCGTCGGCGCTCTTCCCCTCGCCCGCGCCGGTGGGAGAGCGCGAGACGGCGCTGTGGCTGGTGTTCGCGGTCGTCGCGGGCTTCATCGTGTACAGCGCGTGGCAGTGGGCGTCATCGAAGGACGCGCCGCGCCTGCTGGCGCCGGTGCTGGTGACGCTGGTGGCGTGCGTGGTGCCCGGGTTGCTGTACCAGAACACCGGTTACGCGCAGTTCGGGTTCCGCTTCTCCATCGATTACACGCCGTACTTGATGCTGCTCATCCCGCTCGGTGGGTGGAGCTGGAAGAAACCGATTCCCATGGTGTTGGCGTTGCTGTCGGTGCTGGCCAACTTCTGGGGAGCGGTCGGGTTTCGCGGGTACACCGAACAGATGCGACACTGGTGACGTATGGCGACGGTCCGCTGGCACACGCGTGAAGACTCCGGCTTGAGGCTCGACCGCAAGCAGCGCTGGTTCCACGACGACGAGCGCATCGAACACCCCAAGGTCATCGAGGCCTTCAACCGCGGGCTGCGCGTCGAAGACGACGGCCGCTACACGCTGCACTTCGGGCCCGACTGGGCGTACGTGCAGGTCGAGGGCTGCGCGTACGCGGTGGTGGCGGTCGACGAAGCTGAAGGTCCGCGCCTGTCGGTGCGTCTGTCAGACCGCACGGCGGAGTGGCTCGACCTCGCGTCACTCGCGACCGATGAAGATGGAGTGCTGACGGTGAACGTGAAGAACGGCAAGGCGCGCGCGCGCTTCTCTCGCGACGCGCAGTTTCAGTTGGGCCAGTACCTCGTCGAAGAAGACGGGCGCGTGGTGTTGGCGCTCGGCGACACGAAGCACGAAGTGCGGAGCGAAGGATGATTGGCGCGCTCGCGTTGGTGCTCGCCGCGTCTCCGCTCGCGAAGCCGGTGAATGAAGAGCGCGTGGAGCGCGTGCTGGCGTCGCTCACCACGCGCGAGAAGGCCGCGCAGTTGGTGATGGCGTACCCGCAGATCAGCAAGACCGCGCCGGTCGAGGTGGGCGGCATCCTCTTCGTCGGGAACTCGCTCAAGAACTTGAGCAAGGCGAAGGAGCGCATCGAGTCGTCGGTGGCGCGCGCGAAGGTGCCGCCGTTCGTCGCGGTCGACATGGAGGGCGGCCCGCAGAACCGCATGAAGAGCGTCGCGGCGCTCAAGGAGCTCCCCGTCGCCCGCGAGATGGCGAAGCTCGACGACGCCGAGGTGAAGGCCTGGGGGAAGAAGGTCGGCCTCGCGATGAAGGCGGTGGGCCTCAACATGAACCTCGCGCCGGTGCTGGACGTCGCGAAGTCGGGGCACATGGAGCGCAACGGCCGCAGCTACTCCGGTGACGAAGACGTGGTGGTGACCAAGGCCACCGCGTACGCGCGCGGGCTGCTGGAGGCGGGCGTGGTGCCCATCGGCAAGCACTACCCGGGCTACGGCGACACCGATGGCGACAGCGACCACGCGTTGGCGGTGAGCGACTGGCCGCGCGAGAAGGTCTTCTCGAACGCCGACGTCTTCACCCGCGCGAAGGACGTGCTGGCCGGCGTGATGCTGGCCAACGTCGAGTACGCGGCGGTCGACGAGAAGCCGGCGATTCTGTCGTCGAAGCTGGTCGCGCGCGCGCACGAGCAAGACTGGCTGTCGGTGACCGACGACGTCTCCATCGCGGTGCTGGCCGACGCCATCAACGGCACCACCGAAGACGTGCTGGTGCAGAGCTTCCTGGCGGGCAACGACCTCATCCTCACCACCGCGCCGCCCGACTGGGACAAGGGCATCGACTACATCGGCATCTTGACGCGCGCGGCGGAGGCGAGTGACGCGGCGAAGAAGCAGCTCGACGAGAGCTGCCGGCGCGTGCTGCGGCTCAAGGACCGCATGGGCCTGCTCGACGGGAAATGAGCGCGCCGCCGCTCCACAAACGCGTGAAGCGCTTCGCGCGCGCCGTGGTGCTGCGTGCGCTCTGGTGGGCCCTGCAGGTGATTCCGCTCCGCTTCGCGTCGGCGCTCGGCGCGGCGGTGGGTGCGCTGGCGTACGTCTTCGCGCGGAGCGAGGTGCGCAAGGCGCTCGGTTCACTGGCCATCGCCTTCCCCGAGAGGTCGGCGGCGGAGCGTGAGGCGCTGGCGCGCGCGTGTTTCCGTCATCTCGGCAGCGTCGCGATGGAGCTGGTGCGCATGAAGGCGTTCGACGCGCGCCGCCACGAGTTCGTGGAGTGGGACGCCGCTTCGCGCGCCACGCTGCAGGCCGCGCTGGCGCGAGAAAAAGGCGTGGTGTTCGTCACCGGGCACGTCGGCAACTGGGAGCTGCTCGCGCGCTTCGTCACGCAGGAGGGCTACCCGGTGAGCGTCGTCGGCAAGGAGACGAGCGACGCGCGCACCACGCGACTGCTGGAGGACTTCCGCACCTCGGCGGGCATGCGCGTCATCTGGCGCGGGCGCGACGGTGCGGCGAAGGAGCTGCTGCGCGCGCTCAAGTCGAACCGGCTGCTGGGGCTGCTCATCGACCAGGACACGAAGGTGCAGTCGGTGTGGGTGCCCTTCTTCGGCAGGCCGGCGAAGACCCCGCGCGCGGCGGCCGACCTCGTGTTGCGCACCGGCGCCTCGGCGATTCTGGGGTTCTGCACGCGCCTCGGGCCGCTCAAGTACCGCATCACGCTGCAGGAGCTGCCGCGCCCGGAGGGCCGTGACGAGGCCGCGGTCACGCAGCTCACCGCCGACTTCACGCGCGGCATCGAGGCACAAATCCGCACGCACCCCGAGCAGTGGGTGTGGATGCACGAGCGCTGGAAATCGCCACCTCCGCGAACCGACGGGCCTCACGAAACGACCTCGTGAGCTGTGTCATGAAGCACCTGTGAGTCGCAGCCCCTGGAAGACGCTCGGCGCGGTGCTGCTGTCGTTCACGGCAGTCTTCGCGGCGCTGGAGGGGCTGCTGGTGCTCATCGGCGTCGACCCGCTGGGCGCGAAGAGCACCGACGTGGCGCTGCTGCAGGCCGCGCTGGCGTTCGTGGGCGTCGACCTCGCCACCGGCCTCGTGCTCATCGCGACGCTCTTCGACCGGCTGCATGAGGAGCGCGAACCCGACGGTGACGTGCCCGCGGTGTCGGTGCTGCTGCCGTTGTGGAACGAGGGCGTCGACGGCGCGCGCGCCACCATCGACGCGTGGGCCGCACAGCGCGGCGTGACGCACGAGCTGGTGGTGGGCGACGACGGCTCGACGGTCGGAGGCGCGCCGGCGCTCGCGGCCGCGATGGGGTTGCAGGCGGTCGCTGCGCAGCGATGGTCAGGCGAACTGCACGGCACGCCGGTGTCGCTGGTGCGACTGCCGCACGCGGGCAAGGGCGCGACGTTGAACGTGCTGGCGAGTCACGCGCGGCATGGCGTGCTGGTGACGGTCGACGCCGACACGCTGCCGACGCCGGGCTCGCTGCGACGCCTCGCGGCGGCGTTTCGAAAGCCCGAGGTGGATCTCGCGACGGGCGTGGTGAGCATCGCCAACGGGCGCGAGGGGTGGCTCACCGGGAATCAGTCGGCGGAGTACCTGAAGAACGCGCTGGTGCGCATCGCGTGGGCGGCGCTGGGTGGGCTGGAGCAGCTCCCGGGCGCGTTCACCGGCGTGCGCGCGGAGGTGTTCCACGCGGCGGGTGGATTCCCCGAAGACTCGCTCACCGAAGACTACGAGCTCGCGTACCGCGTGATGGCGCTGGGCGTGCAGCGCGGGCGGCCACCGGAGGTCGCGTGCGTCCTGCGCGCGCAGGTCTTCACGCGTGGGCCGTCGACGGTGGGCGGCTTCATTCGCCAGCGCACGCGGTGGTTCGCGGGGTTCCTCTCGACGCTGCTGCGCTTCAAGCACCTGGTGTTCGACCCGCGCGCGGGTGCGTACGGGCTGGTGCGGCTGCCGCTGAAGGTCATCGACGCGATCCTGCCGGCGCTGGCTTTCACCTCGCTCGTCGTGTTGCTGCGCGGAGGGCTGGTCACCGCGCTGGGCGTGACGCGGCTCTCCATCGCGCTCTTCCTCGTGCGCTGGGTGTGGGACCTGTGCGTCTTCGGGCTCGCGCTGCGCGCCTCGCGGTTGCTGGGAGATCGCGCCGCCGGTGAGCGCACCGCGCCTTCGCGCCCGGTCGCCTGGCTCCTCACGTCGCTTGAAGCGCTCACCTACGTGTGGCTCAAGCACGCGGCCGCACTCCGCGGCACCGCGTGGGCGTTCGCGCGCCTGCGTCGCTGGGAGCCGTCGCGTGAATCGACCGCGGTCGCGCACGATTCCACGCAGCCTTGAAGGGTCTGAAGCTGCAGGTGGCGCGCGGTGCGCCTCACCGTGCAGGCCCCTCTGCTTCGGGCAGCACTGGCTCAAGCCCCAGGAACCACCCAACTGAGTGCTGTCGCCTCTGACGAGCGCACCTCAGAAAGCACCGCCGCCACCGCGACATTCAGCGGCTTGAGTGCGGCGCGTTCGACGCTCCGATGCACGAAATACGCGAACAAGAATGCGTGTGAGTCCGTTCGGGCCAAGAGGTACGGGCGCCTGCGGGCCGCTCTACTCATGAAGCACCTCGGTGATGGCGGTTGGTGGAGGCGACGCCTGTCGAAGAGCCAGCGCTCAGTTGGGCGGACGGAGA